>CAZASS010000011.1:8647-16781 GCA_964487835.1 uncultured Acidobacteriota bacterium
ATGGAGAACTATAAGGATTTGTTGCTAAAACAAGAACCCCAGGTCAAACAGGCAAACAACACGCTTACAAATTTGGTACCTTCTACGACTCTGGAGTATGGCTTTTTGCAGCGGACTACACTGAAGTGGGGGAAAATTTCGATCCCCAGGTAGGGTTTTTAAAACGAGAAAGTTTTCGCAAGCCTAGGATCTCTATTTTTCACCGCTACAGACCAGAAAATTTTCTAGCCATTCAAGAACTCAGACCTCATACATCCTATGTCGGGTTCTGGGACTTTGAAGGCATTCACGAAAGTGGACGCTGGCACATTGATAACCATGTGGAATGGAAGAGTGGAGATGAAATACACACCGGCATGAATTTCACTAAAGAAACCTTGACCGAAAATTTTGAAATATTTCCAGGAATAATCGTGCCTCCCGGCACCTACGAACATACTGAAGCTCAGATGGTGGCTTTCACAAACCAAGCGGCCCCTATAAGCCTCAGAACTAGATTTGTCTGGGGCGGATATTTCGGGGGAAACCGAGTACAATCAATAGGACTCCTTAAATTTCGTCTCAGCGAAACTTTCAATACAGAAATCTCTGTAGAACACAATGATATCGACCTTCCAGTTGGTAACTTTGAAACCGTCTTGGGGCTAACTAGAATATCCTACTCCTTCACTCCCAAAGTCTTTATTCAGAGTCTCATTCAATACAATGATCGAGCTGACACCTGGGCAACCAATTTTAGATTTGGGTGGCTGCAAACTGCCAATGTAGGACTCTTTGTTGTTTACAATGACACTCGGGCTCAAGGCGCATTTGCGCCCGATCCCGCAATGAACCTAGTTGTTCCCGATCGAAGTCTAACCGTGAAATTTGGCCGGATGTTCGATTTGCTCAATTAAGCTAATTTCCTAACTGTGTTCCTATAAATTGAAGAATTAAACACTTCTTTTTCTTAAAAATCTTTTCTTCTGTCATACTGTCTATTCGAGCAGCCATGCACAATCTGTTGCTTTCGTGCTATGGTGCTATTTGAGGGAGGATGCTGAGATGATCCGTATTCGTCTAATTACCTTACTCTTTTCACTACTTACGCTCTCCTACACCTCTCTCCTAGCCCAATCTTCCACTAATTTTCTACTAGACCCGGAAACCCTGTCTCTTATAGAAGGGGAGCTCTCCGGTGAACAGGCCAAAGAACATGTTATTGCTATTACCCGTCACCACCGAATTTCTGGTTCGCAGGGTTACACTGAAGCTGCCTCCTATATCCTAGAACAGCTTCAGGAATTTGGTTTTTCTCCGCAAGAAGCCTGGATAGAAAGTTTTACGTCAGACGGCAAAATTCAGTATCAAACTTGGCCATCTCCCTCAGGCTGGAATATTAGCTCTGCTGAGCTACGAATGATTAAACCAAAAAACGAACTAATCATCCGTTATCCAGAAATTGCCATGAGTGTAATTCCTCGCTCTAACTCAGGTGAGGTGCGTGCAGAACTGGTAGATGTGGAAACTGGAACCTCTGACGAGGACTATCTGGGAAAAGATGTATCTGGCAAACTGGTCCTTGCCACTGGAGACGCAGATTCTGTACATCGCCTAGCAGTACTGAAATATGGAGCAGCTGCCGTAATTTGCTATCTGGACGACGTACGAACTACTAAGTACCCAAACATGCTTCAATATGCTGAAATACAGCCAAAATCCGACGAACTGGATCATCTTACTTTTGGATTCAACATCACATCTCAGCAAGGGCATATGCTCAAGATACTATTATCCATTGGAAAACAAGTAGTCTTAAATGCCAAGGTAGAGGGTCCAGGGCTTGAACCCGGCAGCTTAGATGTGGTGGTAGCAATAATTCCTGGGGGGGAAAACCCAGAACAAGAACTCTTGTACACTGCCCACCTAGACCACCCAAAAGAATCAGCTAATGATAATGCCAGTGGAAGCGCTGCTATCTTGGATATAGCCCGTACCTTTAAGAACCTCATTAACCAAGGCCAACTACCTCGTCCTAGAAGAACCCTGCGATTTCTCTGGGTTCCAGAATTATACGGAACAATGGCCTATGTAGACGCCCATCCTGAACTGCGAGGGCCAACACTAGGGGGGAATTTTTTGGCTAATCTCAACCTAGACATGGCAGGAGAAAACTTGGAACTTCTGCATAGTCAAATGAGCATAACTCGGCCTCCTGTCTCAATCTCCAGTGCTCTCTCTGACGTGGTTCCTGTAATGGCGGAATATGTTGAAAGATTAGACGCTCAAACATTCCATCACAGCTCAAGTAATTTTAACTACCGAATTGTTCCCTTCAGCAACGGTGGTGACCATATGATTTTTAATGATGGAATGATCCGCATTCCATCGATGATGATGGGACACTGGCCTAACTACACACGACACACCAGTGAAGACACACCCGACAAAGTGGATCCCGTCGAACTGAAACGTTCGGAAATTATCGCAGCCAGCACTTTCTGGTATCTATCCAATCTATCTGAAACACAGAGTTTAGAATTGGTTAATCTGGTTGCATCTAAAGCTCATGGGAGACTAGCTTCAGAAGTTCGCAAGGCAGCTGACCGCCTTCTAAAAGTTCCACCAGATCAACTCGAAAAAATATACAACCAAGGCAGAGGAATAATTTCCTTCGCCCTTCGAAAAGAGATTCAAGCTCTCAGAAGTATTCTCCATTATGTCTCTGCTGCATCTACACAAAGCCTAGTACGAACTTGGACTCGGACATTGGAAAGCCAAGCTCAACTTAAAATTCAAGCCTTGCAAGCTCTCATGCAGCAACGTGGGGGCAGACTATCATTCTCTCCTAGTTTAACCGCAGAAGAATTAGAAGCAGATTCCTGGATACCAACAAGGATAACAAGAGGACCCTTGGCGAATGGACTCCCCGAATCAAGGCTGACTCCAGATGAACAAGAATGGTACAAAACCCCCGAAGCACAAAAACTGGATACCTATTTGCTGGTTAACTTTATTGATGGCCTGCGTTCTATTTTAGAAATTAGAAATACGTTGTCTGCAGCCTCCCAACCAGTTTCTTTAGAGGTCGTCAATCACTTCATTCGCGACTTAGCCAAATTGCGCTTGGTGGAACTTAAAAAAGATATGTAATTCCCCCCAAAATAATCAGAACAATCATATGTCAGAAGGAAGGAAATAAACCCGTGAAATCTACGATCGATGTCAGTGAGCACAGAAAAGCTCGTCACCCTATAAATCCTCTGTTTCTGAATCGCTGGTCCCCGAGAGCTATGAGTGGAGAAGAATTAAGCGAAAAAGAATTAATGATTCTCTTCGAAGCAGCTTGTTGGGCCCCCTCTGCATACAACGATCAACCCTGGCGATTTTTGTATGCTAGGAAAAAAACTGAAAATTGGGATCTCTTTTTTAATCTGTTAGGAGAAGGCAATCAACTTTGGACCAAAAAAGCCGGTGTTCTAGTGGTTGTACTGTCAAAAAAAATTTTGGAGCACAATGGAAAGCCATCACGAACACATTCCTTCGATACTGGAGCCGCTTGGGAAAACCTAGCTCTCCAAGGCTCACAACAAAACCTAGTAGTACACGGCATGCAGGGATTTGACTACAACAAGGCTAAACAACTTTTGAAAGTTCCAGATGATTACCAAGTAGAGGCAATGATTGCCATTGGAAAACCGGGGGAAAAAGAAGAATTGCCAGAAAAACTGCAGGCAAGAGAATTGCCCTCGGGACGTAAAGAAATCACTGAAATCGCCTTCGAAGGACAATTCCCTCAACAGTAATCAATATTGAACTATCTATCTTCTCTACTTATAGATCATCTTCCCTAAAACTGGCTTTAAAACCAACCAAACGTTTTCGGCAATAATTTTGTGCCCTTCAGCACTAGGATGAATTCCATCATCCAGATTTAAATCAGCCATACCAGCTACCCCCTCCAGTAAAAATGGAATCAGGTTTCCATCATTTCTTTGTGCCAAATTTGAAAAGACTGCTTCAAATTGCCTGGTGTAGTCAAGACCTAAGCTAGGAGGCATTCTCATTCCAGCAATCACAACTTTGACTCGAGGATTTTTGAGCCGAACCTTGTCAATAATGCCCTGCAAATTATTCTCGGTCAGTTCTGGAGAAATTCCCCTCAACCCATCATTTGCTCCTAATGCCAAAACCAATACATCCACTTTATTTCGAAGCAACCAATCCACTCGTCTTAAACCAGCTGAACTAGTTTCACCACTTAAACCCGCATTCAACACGGAAAAGTTCCATTCCATGTCCTGAATTTTGTTCTGAATGTAGGCCGGAAAAGCCTGGGAAGGATTCAATCCAAAACCAGCAGTTAAACTGTCACCAAAAAATAATATATTCCGAGCCTGTTTAACATATACAGTGCTCTTAGGAGTTTGGCTGAAAATTTCCTGAGAAAAACAAAAAGACATCAGGCAAAAACCTAGTACTAAACTAAGAAAACCCTGGCGGTAAAACATCATAATTGTTCTCCATAATATACAACCAATCGCTATTTTCGAACTGTGTCTCCTAGCTGAAGCGTATACTATTCAAATGTCTGCTCTTGCTCACATCTATGAAAGGCCCATCTAACATGGGAACCCAATCGATTTTAACGGTTCATAATCTGACAAAAATCTACCAAAACGGAGAGCAGATGCTAACGGTCCTAAAGGAGGTTTCTTTTTCCCTTGATGAAGGATCAAGCTGTGCCATAGTTGGTCCATCGGGTAGCGGGAAAAGCACACTATTGGGTCTGTGTGCTGGTTTGGATTATCCCAGCTCCGGTGCAGTTATTCTAAATGGTATCGAACTGGGCTCTTTAGGCGAAGAAGAACTAGCTCAAATCCGCAATCAATATGTAGGCTTCGTTTTTCAAACCTTCCAATTAATTCCCACCCTCACAGCTCTAGAGAACGTTATGGTCCCGATCGAACTAAGAGGGGAAACCGGAGCTAAAGGACAGGCAATCACATTACTGGAAAAAGTTGGCCTAGAAAATCGTATACATCATTACCCAGCTCAACTCTCTGGTGGAGAACAGCAACGAGTTGCAATGGCACGAGCCTTCATCAACAAACCAAAAATCCTGTTTGCCGACGAACCTACTGGGAATCTAGATGCGGAAACGAGTGAGAAAATTTCCAACCTGATTTTCGAATTAAACAAAGAAGCAGGAACAACTTTAGTACTAGTGACACATAACCTGGAACTGGCTCAAAAAAGTCAACAGATTATTAGTATTAAAGGAGGCCATATTGAAAATTTTCAGGCCGCGCAATCAAAGCAATAACCAGTATTAGCACGATGAAATTTTTGTTGAATAGTTGGACATGGAAGATGGTGTGGCGAGAAACTCGAGCCACTCCGAAACGTTTGACCATTTATATCTGCTCAATGGCACTCGGCGTAGCGGCCGTGGTTGCCATCCAATCTTTTGGAGAAAATTTAAACCAGGCTATGGATCAACAAGCCAAGGCTCTACTAGGAGCTGACTTGGTCATTCGGAGCCGCCAACCTTTGACAGACGAAGCTCAATCATTAATGGACTCACTAGGAGGAAAACAATCTAGGGAGGTCCGCTTTTCCTCCATGGTTCGCTTTCCTAATAGTAATGCTATGCGCCTAGTGCAAGTCAGAGCACTAGAAAAAAACTTCCCTTACTACGGCAAGTTAAAGACAGAACCATATCAAGCTGCTCAAACTTTTTTTAACAGCCCTGCTGCTCTTGTAGATGAACGAATATTGCAACAATACACCATTCAAATCGGTGATTCTGTGAAAATTGGGGAAGCCAATTTTGTCGTAGCTGGAAAGCTCACAAAAATTCCAGGAGAGGCTATCGTTACTTCACTCATTGCTCCCAAAATTTATATTTCCATATCCTACCTTGAACAGACTCAACTAATTCAAAAAGGTAGCCGCATAAGTTATAGAACCTATTTTAAATTCAAACCAAAAACAGATGTCGATCAACTAGTCAAAAATATCCAACCTGCTCTAAATCAATATCACCTTCGTAGTGAAACTGTTGAAGAGCAAAAAAAGGATGTAGGTCGACCTATGGAAAACTCTTATTTATTTCTTGATCTAGTTGCCTTGGTTGCTCTGCTGCTAGGCAGTATTGGTATTGCTAGTGCTGTTCACGTCCACATTAAACAAAAATTGGAAACAGTATCCACACTACACTGTCTGGGAGTCCCAGCAACTCAAACCTTCTATATCTACGTACTGCAAACGGTTGTTATGGGTTTAATGGGAGTCTTACTAGGCTCCTTGCTGGGAACTTCTGCACAACAATTGATGCCTAAAATATTGACTGATTTTCTTCCCTTAGAAGTCCCTGTTGTAATTTCCTGGAAAGCAATTTTTCAAGCCGCCTTCATGGGATTTAGCCTTAGCGTGCTCTTTGCCTTACTTCCTCTATCTGTGGTTTTAAACATCTCACCTTTAAACTCTCTACGCCTCTCTTACGAGAATCAGCCAACTGCAACAAAAAACCCTATGAAATGGTTGATTGGAGGACTAATTTTAGTAACTGTTTACAGTTTTATATTGATGCAAAGCAAGCATTGGTCCCATGGAATCTGGTTCTTGGCAGCCATTGTAGGAGTGTTTTTAGTTCTAGGAGGCCTATCTTGGATAACAATCTATCTGGTCCGAAGATTTTTCCCTCACTTCTGGAGTTACATATGGCGACAAGGTTTGGCTAATTTGTATCGACCAAATAACCAAACTGTAATTCTCATCATGACCATTGGGTTATCTACCTTCCTAATTACCACTCTGGTTCTAGTGCAAAACATCTTGGTCAAACAGGTACTCCAAGCAACAAGTGAAGGAAAATCTAATCTCGTTTTGTTTGATATTCAAACCGCCCAAAGACAAACAATCCTCGATATGGTACAGGCCTATCAATTACCAATCCTGCAAGACGTTCCAATCGTAACTATGCGACTGTCTGCCATAAATGGAACACCTGTCGAAGAAATTTCTGCCAACCCGGATTCAGAAATCTCAAAATGGGCTCTTTTAAGAGAGTATCGTTCTACCTATCGAGAAAATTTGACTGATTCCGAAAAACTCATTGCAGGTAGATGGCTAGGCAAAAAACAACATTTATCTGCTCCTAACGAGATTTCTCTAGAAGAAAGGATTGCAGAGCGTTTAGGTGTTTCACTTGGAGATCATCTAGTTTTCGATGTTCAAGGAGTGCCCATTAAGACAACCATAGGAAGCATTCGCAGGGTTGAATGGCGTAAAATTCAAACTAATTTCTTCGTTCTATTTCCTCCCGGAATTTTAGAAAAAGCACCACAATTTCATGTTCTAACCACCCGTACGGACTCAGCACATACCTCAGCCACTTTACAACGATCCATCCTAAACCACTTTCCTAATGTTTCAGCAATCGATTTGTCTTTGGTACTAAAAACCTTAGATGATGTACTCCACAACATAGCCTTTGTTATTCGCTGCATTTCACTGTTTAGTATTTTTACTGGTCTCTTAGTTTTGGTGGGATCAATAGCCAACAGTCGATATCAACGGACACAGGAAAGTATTCTGCTTAGAACATTAGGCGCCTCCCGAAAGCAGATTATACAAATCACAGTAGTCGAATATTTTTTTCTAGGAATTTTGTCTGCAACAACAGGGTTACTTTTATCTATTGTTTTCAGTTGGGCACTTGCCCGCTTTCTTTTTGCAGTCAAATTTTCAATTGAATTCAATTCACTTATGATGATTTTTTTAGTAGTAACAACTTTCATTCTTTTACTAGGCGGAGTGAGCAACCTCAGTCTTTGTCGGCGTCCTCCTCTCGAAATTCTCCGGACAAAAGTCTAGCCTAGCTCCCAAGAAATAAATTCCTAATGAGAAAAGTAGTCAGTCACTTTATAATGGCTTTCCATGCAGCAAAAATCGCATCAAGACAACACCTATATCCTAAACAAGAAAAATATCGATCCTAACCCTTTTCAACAATTTGGCCGATGGTTTCGAGAAGCAATTGACAGTGTCCCTAACTTACCCGAAGCCATGGTTTTGGCGACGGCAGACAAAAAAGGCAACACATCGGCCAGAACAGTCTTGCTTAAACAATTTGATGAAAATCAAAAAA
>CAZASS010000011.1:16791-17558 GCA_964487835.1 uncultured Acidobacteriota bacterium
TTTATTTTTTACACCAACTATGAAAGTCTCAAAGGCAAAGTACTAGAAGAAAATCCAAATGCTTCTCTAGTCTTTCATTGGAGAGAATTGGAACGACAGGTTTGCATCACTGGAAAGGTGCAGAGAGTTTCCCGACAGGAATCAGCAGCTTATTTCCATTCACGCCCTCGTCAATCTCAAATCTCTGTCCATGCATCTAAACAGAGTCAGATCATCAAAAACCGACAAGAACTCGAGGAGAGTTTTGCTCGCTTTACAAAAGAGTTTGAAGGAGAAAAAGTTCCTCTGCCACCGTACTGGGGAGGGTATCTTCTTGTACCAAACACTATCGAGTTCTGGTTAAATCAGCGTAATCGCATGCACGATCGTCTGCGTTACACTAGACAGAATAGTGACCAATGGCTTCTTCAACGCCTTTCACCTTAAAGTATATTAAATGCCACATCCACTTAACTCAGTGAATAAAAATGAAACTCTATTCTCTCTCGTCTTTCAACAGGTCAACAAGATCTATGAAGATTCTTTAGGAGGCAAGCGCTTTGCTTTACAAGACATTTCCTTTGATGTGCCACCTGGCAGTATAGTGGCGATAGTAGGCCGCAGTGGAAGTGGCAAATCAACTCTGCTACATCTAGCAGCTGGAATTGATATACCCACAAATGGAAATGTTCTGATTAATGGTCAAGATTTGAACACTCTTTCAGAAAAATCTCGCACATTACTGCGTCGTGAACAAGTCGGTTTAATTTTCCAGTTCTTCCACCTAC
>CAZASS010000011.1:17568-18158 GCA_964487835.1 uncultured Acidobacteriota bacterium
CAAGAAAATGTAGTCTTGCCGGAACTAATTGCCGGACACGACAAAGCAAACAGCTCTCGTCGAGTTCACCAGTTATTGGAAAGAGTAGGACTACAAAACCGCATTCATGACAACATTCAAAAACTGAGTGGGGGGGAGATGCAAAGAGTGGCTATATGTCGAGCACTACTTCGCAGACCTCCCATTTTACTGGCCGACGAACCAACCGGAAACCTTGATGATACTAACAGCAGATTAGTTATGAACATGATGCTAAAAATGGCTGCCGAGGAAAAAAGCACCCTAATTTATGTAACCCATAGTAATGAGTTGGCTGATCTAGCTGACCAAGTCTGGACTCTTAACAGTGGCATTCTTGAAACCTAGCTGCCTTGCAACTTAGCTAGTAGTATAGTGTCTCGTGTGATCACCTATTCTTTCAAAACATTTCTCTCTCATTTTCAACGCGCACGCAGTCTCTTTTTCTTAACTGCCTTCGGAGTCGCTCTAGGAGTAGCTTCAGTTTTAGCGATTCAGATTATTAACCTAACCGCTATTGGAGCCTTTTCAGCGGGAATCCATGCTATCAGCGGAAAGGCCGATCTTAGTGT
>CAZASS010000011.1:18168-24960 GCA_964487835.1 uncultured Acidobacteriota bacterium
CGACTTTCTCAGAAGAACTGTATCCATTAGTACTGGCAACCAAAGGGGTCTCAGCGGCTTGGCCCCTTTATCGAGCAGACGTTGCTCTAGTTGGACATGATCGTTTTATCCTTGAAATAGTCGGAGCCGATCTTTTCTCTCCCGTTCACCTCCCCTGGAATAATTCCTTAGGAGAATTTTCTGGAGCACTCTATGAAAAAGGTTGGACTGCTGTAACACCGGATCTAGCGAAACAGATGGGATGGTCCATTGGAAGTTCTATTTCAGTTACGAGCGGCACACAACAGGCTGAACTAAAGATTGGAGCTTTGATTGATTTCAAAAAAATCAGTCCGTTATCCAATAGCAAACTAGCTGTAATGGATATTTCTCAAGCTCAGACCCTACTTGGCAAAAGTGGTCGAATCCACCAAATTGATATTCGCACTCAACCAGAATTTAATCTCCAGAAGATAATACAAAGCCTTCAGGAAAAATTAGGCCCGTCTACTCAGGTTCTAACCCTTCAACAACGAAAAGACCAAGCAGCCGGCCTGATGAGTGCCTTTCGCTTAAACCTAACAGCACTTAGCCTCATTAGTCTATTCGTTGGATTCTTCCTAGTGTATACCAGCAGTCAGGCATCCCTATTGAGAAGACGAAAAGAGTTTGGATTACTACGTTCAATAGGAGCAACTCGTTTGCAAATTCTTACTCTTATCCTAGCTGAAGTAATAGTACTTGGACTGGTGGGAGTAGTCATGGGTCTTCCATTAGGCTACTGGATAGCTGAAGCCAACATCGAAATGATTAGCTCGACCCTTACTAATGTTTACCTTCTTGAAGAAATAGAATCCCTTGATTTCCCATTTTGGCTCTATATTCTGGCAACGGCAATTGGGATCGGAGGAGCTATCGCAGGCTCCCTCTTACCCGCCCTTGATATGAGCCGCAAACAACCTCAATCTCTGCTAAACCACTTCACTTTGCATGAAAGAGTCAACACCTTGGCCCTACCCACCTTTGTAGCCGGAAGCACCTTCTTGTTAATAATTTTTCTCTGGTTCTGGTTCTGGGGAAACACTTGGAAACCGTCAGGTTTTGTACTAGCAGTTGCCATACTCGTTAGTCTTCCTCTGTTGACACCTCTCGTTGTACAACAGTTTTGCCAACGAAGACAGATTCGCACCTTCAATCTTGGTTACGGCTTCAAAAGCCTTGGGTCAAAACTACAGCGCTGTTCCTTCTCTGTCTCTTGCCTAGCCATTGCAGTATCCATGCTTATTGGACTAACACTAATGATTAGTAGTTTTAGAAAAACAGTAGAAGTTTGGGTAGAAAGTTCAGTAGCATCCGATGTGTACATAACAACTGAATCTTGGCAGTCTCAATCCGAAGCGATACTTGATTCAAAAACAATTTCCCTACTAACCAAAACCCCAGGAATAGTTGGAGTAGACCAGCTCAGAAAGATGAAGGTATCGTTTCAAAATAATCCTATTTTCCTCTCCGGCGTGAATATGCGTCTTTTTAAAAAGGGTTCCTTTCCCCTACTTGAAGGAAACAGAGAACAAACCTTCAACAAAGTGATAGAACAGAATGCTGTACTAATCTCGGAACCCCTATCGCGCAAAGCTGGACTATCTGCTGGTGACCAACTGGTAGTGTATGGCGCTACCGGTCGTGTTGAATTGCCCATTGCAGGCGTTTACTACGATTACTCGTCTGAAACAGGAACAGCCGCTTTGGATTTATTCACCATGGAAAGTAACTTTGGCCCTGGAGAAATTAATGGGATTTCCCTATATTTGGACCAAAACATTGATTCAGAAAAAATGGTTAAAGAATTAAAGTCCCGCTTCATCGACCATCCCTTAAAAATCCGTAGTAACCGCAAACTCAGAGAAGACATCTTTAAGGTTTTTGACCAAACATTTGCCGTCGTTCGAATCTTGCAAATCATGAGTCTGCTGATTGCTGTTTGTGGCATTACATTGACTCTACTTATTTTGGCCCGAGAGCAGGTGGCAGAATTAGCCCTTTACCGAGCGCTGGGCGCCAGTCGAAAACAAATCTTTCGTATTTTTGTTGGTCAGGGACTGGCTATGGGCTTAATGGGCCTAGGATTGGGATTAGCTGGAGGAATACTACTTGCTCTAATTCTAGTTTTTGTCATTAACCGCAGCTATTTTGGCTGGACAATTCAGATGTACTGGCCAAGTCTGTTACTGGCTCAACAGATGGCAACTATTCTAATATCAGCGTTACTGGCTAGCCTCTACCCGGCGTTGCGTGCCAGTCAAACCCCAGCTACCGAACTGAGTCACGATGATTTCTAACAGTCTCTTCAAATATTTACTAATAATTTTTGTAACCACACTCATTATGGTCTCGGGGAACTCCGTTCCCAAGTGGAAAATCGCTCAACCAGACTACCAATGGTCATTTCCAAAAGACCATTGGAGTCACCCTAAATATAAAACTGAGTGGTGGTACTTCACAGGCCATCTTCAATCCCCCAAAAACCCCCATCGCCGTTTCGGTTATCAATTCACCTTTTTCCGGATTGGGATCCTTAACCAAGCTGAATCTGAAAAATCGCTTTGGGCAACTAAAAATCTCATTATGGGTCACGCGGCCATCAGCGACTTGCAGACAAAACAACACTTTTTTAGTGAAGTTTTGTATAGAGAAATTCCCCTCTTAGGAAAATTTGGGCTCTATCCAAATCCTATAATCGCTTGGAGCCAAGGACCAGCTGGAACTGATCAAAAGTGGATGCTGTCCTGGAATGGTAAAGCGTTCGATTTTCAGGTAAAAGATAGTAGGTTAGGAATTGGATTTGAACTCTCAACGGTTCCTCTAAAAGAACTTATCTTTCAAGGACCTAACGGATATAGTCTTAAAGGACACGTTCCCTCAGCTTCCAGTCAATACTATAGCTTTACCCGTCTAGCTACAAAAGGAAAACTAACCTTGAAAAATCAAATTTTTCAGGTGGAAGGAGAAAGCTGGATGGACAAGGAGTTTGGCTCCAATCAGCTAGCTAAAAATCAGATAGGCTGGGACTGGTTTAGTCTCCAACTCAACGACGGCAGTGAACTTATGCTTTATCTCTTACGTGAAGGGACAACCCGTTATTTGAAGCCTGGAGAGTGGAAATTGGAAGTGCAATCAAATTGGCATAGTTCTAAGAGTAAGTCTCTTTACCCTTTCGGTTGGATAATCCATCTGCCATCTGAAAATTTAAAAATGGAAATCGTTCCAGAACTAGCCGACCAGGAAAACCGTAGTCACCTACTGCAAAATTTAAATTACTGGGAAGGTGCAGTTAGTATCCAAAATCAGAAAGGTGAAAAATTAGGTCGTGGTTACGTCGAATTAACCGGCTACGGTGAAAATAACCGACCACCAATTTAGAATAGGTATATCCATTCTCTAATAAATTCATACATCCACTGGCTTAGACTTAGCCAAATCCACATATTGAATATATCCCTTCTGAAACTGTAGTCTTCTTAGTCATCTTCATAGACTTCTCGAGATCACTAAACCAGCCGATTTTTCAACAAGCATTTTTTTATCTAAAACGGCGGAAATTATGCTATGATGCTGCTGTGGCTTTAAGGAGATTTAGCTCAAGACCTGAACGATTGACCCAACTGGATTTTCGATCTGAAAGAAACTTGGCAGTTGCTATCTTGCGTCAAGCATGGCACGAGGCGATTATTAATCTGGGCGATGTCAAAGAAACCTCTAGAGAAGATCATCGCTTGCTAAAAAAGAAGGCCATCGAATGGATTGGTAACGACGAAGAGGGATTTCCCTACTGGTGCAAATTAGCTGATGTCGATCACAAGGCTGTGCGTAGAGAACTTCGAAGCGCACTTGAATTACCTGCCTAAAAAACTTCGAAATGCGCTTGTAGAACGCGTCATCAAACCGAGCGTCAATAGAAACCTTGTCTGCAACTAGTTGCCCTCAGTCGCCCCCCCATTTTGAAGTAAACCAAATACCTTTTACCCAACTAAGTAATTTTATCTCCAAATCTCTTCTAAAAACGTATTCAAACATAGCTATCTACTATATGCATAGTAGATAGCTGGTCTGCCCTCTCCATTAGAAATAATACTCGGAATACCGGCATACATTGCTAGCCACCACACCTTTGTTCTATAATCTACCACTCCCTTAGCGGGGTCGTAGTTCAGTTGGTCAGAACGCCGGCCTGTCACGCCGGAGGTCGCGAGTTCGAGTCTCGTCGGCCCCGCCAAACAAATTCTTTGCTCATGTAAGGAATTTATAAAACAGAGTAGCAGCATGCTACGGTTTTCTATTTTCCACTGTGCTGTTTCATGAAATCTAGCACGTGGCCACCCACTTGATCATCAGAATCATTAATACTCCTGGTAATCGACAAATGATCACGATTAGACACCTCTACAGTCTTAACAAACTGATGATCTGATTCTTGCAAACGGATTTTGAGAGTTTCATTTTGCTCTTTTCGCCAATTGTCATCACCGTCGGCATAGATCATTAGAATAGGAGGCTTGTCTCCTCCTATATAAGGCGTAATAGAAGCCTTCATCCACAAACTTGGGTCCTCTCCCCATACACTTTTTGGTCTGACTTTAGCAACCTCTTCTACAAATACAAACGGACTGATAGCCAACACAGCTCGAATGTCAGATAGTCCCAGTCCATACACATGAAGATAGGATGAATCAAGGGATAACAGCAATGACAGATAACCTCCGGCAGAATGTCCGGAAATATATATTGTCTCAGGGTTTCCTCCGTATTTTTCTATATTCCTTTTTACCCAAGCAAATACTGCTGCTGCATCCAAAATATGGGCTGGATGCATTACCATCGGAGACAAACGATAATTAGCCAAAACCACACCAATCCCTTCCGAAACAAAACGAGTAGCGATAAAACCCTGCTCACTTTTGTCACCTCCCTGTAATGCTCCACCATGGAAAAAAATTAGAACAGGTACATTTTTTTGATTGCTGGGCATAAAAATATCCAGCTTATCCTTATCATCGGCATAGTTCGCACCACTGATGTAATCAATATCCCGGTACACGGTCATATGATTTCCAGCGTAACTAAATATACAAACACTTGAAATTGTAGCCACTAAAACGCCCACTACAAGTTTGAAAATTAGTATTTTTTTTATCCTCATGATGCCTCCATAAGCCTTTTGAAAAGCTCAGGGAAATCGTATGCAATAAAGAACGTATCATCAAGGGCACTAGTGAAATTTAGGATTTCCTATAGTAAAACTGTCGTCATAACCATTCCACATTATTTGACAGAATCATGCCTAACAGGAATACTTTGGATCAACCTAAAGAATTTGGCCCCAAATAGTTCTAAAATGAACGCTCCAGCAAGACATGGGTTAAACTACTGTTAGTATTACAGAAATTTAAAATCAATAAATAGGATTTATTTATTATAAAAATGTCTTTAAATTTTAAAAATAGGAATAAATTTTATATTTAAAGCGCCTAAAAGGCATTAATTAGGTTTTTTTAGGAATAATCTAAATTCGGCAAGACATAAAATCCAAATGAGAACAATTATTAATTTTCGGCTAAAAAAGATTAACTTCCCTAATCAAAACGACTTTTAAAGTTAGAGTATGCGCATTAAAAACCCTCAAAAAATAGTACTAGTAGGTGGCGGACACTCACATATTACGGTTCTTGAACAATTTGCCAATCATCCCCTATCAGGGGGTCAACTCACGCTAGTCACTGATTCCCAAACCACTATTTACTCTGGGATGGTTCCTGGATTCGTAGCCGGTCAATACCGACAGGAAGAATTAGAAATTGACATAAAAAGACTGGCCCAGCAAGCCAAAGCACGCGTTGTACTCTCAAAAGCTGTCAAAATAGACATAAAAGAACGGCAAATCCTTTTAAAAAACGGTCTTCCTATCCACTACGATATTGCTTCTTTTGATATTGGCGCGACAATGGTGGGTAGGGACCTGCCAGGAATTCGTCAACATACCACCACTACACGCCCCCTTGGACTCTTCATTAAACGAGTAGATGGAATTGTTCAGGCCGCTCAAAAACATTGCGCAACAACTCCGTTCCGAATAGTAGTGGTGGGAGCAGGCATGGGAGGCATTGAATTAGCCTTCACCCTACAACAAAGACTTCGACAAAATACTTCAACCACAATTCAGATACTAATTCTTCAGAATGAACCTCGCATTCTTGTCCATTATGCCGATTCACTCGTTCGCCGAGTTCATCAATTGGGCAAAGAAAAGGATGTTCAAATTCAGTGTAATAGTAAAGTGGTAGCTGTTGAACCCAATAGAGTGATACTCGCAGGCGGTGAGTGCATACATTGCCAGGCTATCCTATGGGTCACCGGACCAGCCAGTTACCCAATGTTTAGAAAATCAGGACTTTCGACGGACAACTCAGGCTTTGTCCGGGTACACTCAACTCTCCAAATCGAAAATCAAACTAATTTATTCGCTACAGGAGATTGTGCCACCCTAATAGACTACCCGCAAACCCCCAAAGCCGGTGTGTACGCTATTCGCCAGGGAACTTTTATAACTCACAACATTCGAGCCATACTCTCAGGAAAACCACTGCAAAGCTACCGTCCACAGAAAGACTTCCAAGCTCTCATCAATCTAGGAGACGGAAGAGCTCTTGGAACAAAATGGGGACGGTTGATAGAAGGGAAATGGGAAATGACTCTTAAGGACTCGATTGATAAGCGATTCGTAAAACGATTTCAGTCCCCTGCATAAATTTTGATTGC
>CAZASS010000012.1:0-7877 GCA_964487835.1 uncultured Acidobacteriota bacterium
AGCGATCCAGGGGTCATAGTACACCAACATCTCTTGTAGTCCTAGAAAGTACCAAGGAGCTTTGGAGGGATTCATAGTTAGGGTGGGATTGGCTGGTTCTTCCAGAGGAGCATTTAAGGTAATAGACCAAACCATTAAAATGAATGTGCAAATAATGGCAGACAGGAACTCTATTCGTAAAAGATAAGGCCACACATAGAGTTTCTGATCCCATCCTTCCCGATAAGGTTCAATTTTTCGATGGTGTGTTTTGGCCAGTTTAGAGTCCCCTTCCAAACGTGTTATCAGACGATCGGTGGCCAAGGCCTGCCTGAATCCATACCAAGTGAAAAATGGGATTAGAAACAGAAGTGCGACTATAGGGATAATATCCGGTGCACTAGCTATTTCTGCGAGTTGGGCCCAATCCATTCTTTGTTAATCTCCTCACTATTTTCTAGGTGGTTTTATTTCTGCTGCCCACATTACGGGTGCGGGACCAGAAATACTTCCGTCTTTCCGGACACGCCAAAAGTGAACTGCTAAAAAGATAGAAATTATAAGTGGCAGCGCGATGCAATGCCAAATATAGGCACGCAACAGGGCATTGGCATCAACGATAGACCCTCCCAAGAGAGCGAAGCGAACGTCATTATAGGCTGTCATTCCTAGTTCCGGTCCAAGGGGGCCTTCAGATCCTAACAAAGGAGTTGCGCGAGCCATGTTGGTTCCTACTGTGACTGCCCAAAATCCTAACTGGTCATCAGGAAGCAAATAACCCGTGAATGAGAGCAACATAGTTAAAACTAGACAAATAACGCCGACTGACCAATTAAACTCTCTGGGTGATTTGTAAGAGCCAGTTAAAAAGACACGGAACATATGCAACCAGACAGTAATGATCATCAAGTGGGCTGCCCAGCGATGCATGTTTCTTAACAAACCTCCAAAAGGGACATCGTTATGCAGATACATAATGTCTTGATAGGCTTGGCCTTTAGTAGGATGGTAGTAGAACATCAGGAATACTCCAGTGATGGTCAAGACCACAAAAAGGTATAGGGATAGTCCGCCCATGCCCCAAGTGTAGCGGAAACGAATTGCATCTCGATTTACCTTGGCTGGATGTAGATGCAGGAAGACATTAGTCAAAACTGCCAGTGAGCGATTCCGAGCTGAGTCATCTAGCTTGTGTCGAAAGACTGACTTCCAAAGCTGGGTGCGTTTAGGATCTTTCGCTGCTTGCAGGTCTCCCTTTCCTTTTTCAATAAATGGATCCAACCATCCTCGAAGACGATCAAATCGTGAGGGAGTCTGAGTTGGAGTCTCTTCGGATTCTGGTTCCGAAGCTTTAATTTCGTCGTTCATTAATTAGCTTTCTATATCGTTTTCTTAGGCTAAGGGGATGTAGGACCCTTCTTCTTCGAACCGACAGGTTGCCCCAGGAGGACACTGATAGAGTCGAGCTACATCTACAACAATTTGACCTTCTGGATCCAACTCCACTGCGGCTCTATCCATTGGGCGAGGCGCTGGACCTTCAAAATTAATTCCTTCACTATCATAGCCGCTTCCATGACAAGGACATTTAAACTTACTTTCACTTGCAATCCAGTCAGGAGTACATCCTAGATGAGGACATTTAGCATAAATGACAAAAATTTGGCTGGGATTGCGAACGACCCAAATTCGATATTGGGCTTGGAACCTTGTGTCGACACCAAAACCAAAATCGGACGGATATCCAATTTTGAACTTGGTTTTGGGCTCGAATAAAGTACGCGGGAAGAAAAAGCGCATGGCCATCAGCAGATTAGCGCCTATGAATCCAAAAACGCATGTCCAAGCAAATTTTCGACGCCGCATAAGCTTGGTTTCTATGCGAGCCTGATCGTCTTTTTCAGAAGTTGTATTTTTTGTTTCTTCCATTTTTATACCAACGCACCTATTGTTCTTCGTCTTGAAGAAGTAAACATATATAAGCTCTATGTGACTCTGTCAAGGATAAGCAGTAATTTTGAGTCCTTTAAAGTAAATATTCTAGCTGCACTCACTCATTATAGCGAAAAACGAAGACCAGAATAGTGGTTAAAATTCCAATTGGAGGTACCATCAGTACTATGATACCCAAATTCAAAGCTTCTATCATATTAGCTTCTTGAGAGACCACGGCTGTTTTGCACATTGGACAACCCTGAGCTAAAAGTGGCGCAGAAAATAACGAGAGTAGTAGGGAGAAAAATAACAACAATATGAAAATATTTGTTGCAGTAATTTTCTTTACTGTGTAGCACCCACCAAATCCCATTTTTGTTGTTTTCTCCATGCGTTCTAACAATTAATCAAGTTCCTAGTGTAAGAATTCTCAAACTATCAAGAAAGAAAATACCCAAAAGAGCTATGCAGATAACTACTGCTGGAATTAATGTTAGCGTTAAACTGAGTTTTTCGAAGCGAAGGTGCATGAAATAAGCAACAATGAGACCCGCCTTTACTAGGGATAGGCCTATCAATATTGTTAACATCATTGCCACGGAGAATTCTTTATAGGCCAGAGCCACCTCCACAATAGTGATGATAAGCAATGCCGTCCAAACTACGTAAAAAATTCGGTTACTGTGTGTTTCTGTAGACATAAATTTTGTCCTGTCTCCGTTACATTCCGCTTATTGAAAGCAGATAAACTAGTGGAAAAATAAACATCCAGACTAAATCAACAAAGTGCCAATAAAGTCCGCTTACCTCAACGTCTTCTGCAGAAAATTTTCCCTTTCCAAATCCGCAAGCAATTACTGCTAGATAAATTACTCCGAGGGTTACGTGAATCATATGCAGTCCGGTAAGAGCAAAGAAGGACGCTCCGAAAAGTGGGGAGCCCCAGGGATTAGAGAAAGGTGTGACTCCTCCGTCAATGAGTGTCAGCCACTCGTAGGTGTGGAGAATAATGAATAACACGCCTCCTAGAATGGTTCCTCCCAGCCAAAATACGGTTTTCCTGCGGTCTCCTTTTTTGGAAGCAAGGACGGCCATCACCATTGTTAAGGAGCTTGATAACAAACAAAAGGTCATGACACTGGAAAGTACTATGCTGTGCCATTCGAAGGGCATAGGCCAGTTTGGGCTAGACACTCGGACATAGCTATAGGCTACTAACAGGGCAGAAAAGGTCAGTGAATCAGAGAGAATGAAGAGCCACATTCCCAGTGTTTTTGATCCAATTCCGTAAGGGGTTCTCCCGCCTCCCCAATCAGCAAGTGTTGTTTCAGTTCGAACTTCAGACATCCATTACCTCCAAATAAGCAGAAACAAGAAGAGATATACCCATAATCCGTCCATGAAGTGCCAGTACAAGACCGTCACCCCAACCGCAGTACGTTTTGATGTTGCAGTCTTTGCATTCCACACTTTCCAAGAGATATATAGCAGGGCAAGTATGCCTCCCAGAAGGTGGATGCCGTGAGATCCAGTAAACAAATAGAAAAAGGAACTACTAGGATTTGTGTTGATATAGACACCCTGGTCAACTAGTTGTTGCCAGGCCCATATTTGCCCCACTAAGAAAGTGAGCCCTAGACCTGATCCTATCAGCCACCAGAGATTGAAACGGTTCCAGTTATCAATACATCGACGAGCTTTTTCCAAAACCAGGCTACTGGTCAACAAAACCAGAGTGTTAGGCCAAAGAACAGCGGGCATTATAGTTGTCTGCCAGTCGTTAGATATGCCCTTACGCACAATGTAGGCACTAGTAAAGGCAGCAAAGAACATGGTGATAGCGCCCAAACCCAAATACATTCCAGTGTAGTAACGATGATTGGCTCGAGATGCGATGGTGGTCATAATTTATTCTGCAGATGCCTCCGGTTTAGTTTGCATCGTGTAGTCTTCATCTTCTCCGGGAACACTAAATTCGTAAGGCCCACGATGAATAACTGGAAGTTTTCCTGCAAAGTTGTCATGGGGAGGTGGAGAAGGAATTTCCCATTCGAGATTTGTCGCTTCCCAAGGATTTTCTCCAGCCTTTTTCCCTTTTAAAAAGCCCCAGATGAGGTTGCCAAAAAATAAAAATTGAGAGGCGATTGTTAAGAAAGCTGCAATGCTGATAAACAAATGCACTGGTTCCAGAGGTTTCAGAAAATCAAAGGCTGTTAGTTCAGCATAGCGTCTTGGATTTCCTGCCATACCGAGAAAATGCATCGGTGTGAAAACAGCGTAGACACCAACAAAGGTAGTCCAAAAATGTGCTTTGCCTAAGGATTCACTCATATAACGGCCAAACATTTTTGGAAACCAGAAATAGGTTCCTGCAAACATTCCAAAAATAGATGCGACCCCCATGATTATGTGAAAGTGAGCTACGACAAAGTAGGTATCGTGAAGAGCGATATCGGTAGAGGGTTGATTTAAAAAGATTCCACTCACGCCACCAGTTACAAAGAGAGAGACAAATCCAATTGAAAACAACATTGCCGAGGTAAACCGAATATTTCCTCCCCATAGAGTGCCTAGCCAATTAAAAGTCTTAATGGCCGAAGGCACCGCAATTGCTGTTGTCATTAAGGAAAAGAAAATAGCTGTATATGGACTCATACCACTGGCAAACATGTGATGTCCCCACACCATGAAGCCTAGAATGCCGATGGCGAACATAGCGTAGACCATGGCACGGTATCCAAAAACAGGTTTACGGGCAAAAACGGACAGAATATGTGAAGTGACTCCCATTCCAGGAAGGATGGCAATGTAGACTTCGGGGTGACCGAAGAACCAGAAAAGGTGTTGCCAGAGCAGTGGTGAGCCTCCTTTATGATCAATCATTTGATCACTGACCACTAGTCCTCCCGGAATAAAGAAACTGGTGCCTGCGTTGCGATCTAGTAGTAGTAATGCTCCAGCAGCCAATAGCACTCCAAAGGCCAACAGACCTAAAATAGCGGTAACGAACCATGACCAAACTGTCAGAGGCATCTTCATCAGAGTCATCCCCTTGGCCCGAAGATCCAACGTGGTAACGATGAAGTTTAGTGCGCCTAATAAGGCCGCTATACAGAAAATAGCAATGCTAATGATCCAGAGATCCTGGCCTATACCCAAACCTGGGCCGGCAATCTCTCCTAATGCACTTAGGGGAGGATAGCCTGTCCATCCAGAAATGGGAGGTCCTCCGGTGACAAAAAATGCCGCCATTAGGACAATAAGAGCCAAGAATGTTACCCAAAAAGAGAGCATATTCAAGATAGGGAAGGCCATGTCATCAGCCCCAATTTGAATGGGAAGAATATAATTTCCGAAGCCACCCTGAGGGGCTGTAGTCAAAACAAAGAAGACCATTATGGTTCCGTGCATTGTTAAAAACGACAGATAGAATTCTGGAGTCATTACTCCGTCAGGAGCTCCTACGGGAAAGAGTTGGCCCAGTATGGGAACTTCTGTCCCCGGCCAGACTAGGTTAATGCGGATAAAGATGGAAAGGACCATCCCCACTGTAACTGAAAAAAGAGCAAGCAGCCAATATTGGATTCCGATCACTTTGTGATCAATACTAAAGATGTACTTTCGCCAGAAACCTGTTGGCGCTTCATGAACAGCGTGGGTCGTTGCCTCTACTTCTGCCATACTCGAATTCTCCCTCGTTAATACTCAGATTGTTCTACTAGCCAATTGGAGTAGTCTTCTTCTGATAATACTTCAATAAAACTTCTCATCCGATGATGGCCCAGACCACATAGTTCAGCGCAAGAGATCTCAAATCGTCCAGTTCGGTTAGCAGTAAATTGGATCGGAATAACTAATCCTGGAACTGTATCCTGTTTAATGCGTAGTTCCCGGACTGAGAATGCGTGAGTTACGTCTTTTGATCGAAGCAATAGTTCAATCGGACGATTAATGGGAATAGCCATGGTAGGAACTACAAGATCATCTTGGGCCGCTGAATTTTGCAGGTCTAGTCCTAGTGGATTTCCTGCTGAATCGTTTATAAGGTCTGGACTAACTGGTCCGAATTCTCCATCTGGTCCGGCATAGCGGATATTCCAAGCGAATTGTTGACCGGTTACCTCTATTTGTAAAGCATTCTGTGGAGCAGCCTCGATATAGAGGCTGTACCAGATTCCCTGTCCTGCAATAACCATGACATAGAAAAGGACAGTGGTAGCTAAAGTCCAGGTCAATTCCATTTTATCGTTTCCGTGGTTATAGATCGCCTTTCGACCAGGTCGCTCCCGATATCGTACTAGGAGATAACCCAGTGCTACCTGAGCCACTATGAAAACCGCGCCAGTAACCCACAGGGTATACATGAACTGTCTATCAACACTTTCCCCATGGGTAGAAGCTGATTCGGGGAACCACCAGTACTTTCCAGCAAATAGGACAACGGTAACGGTCGTAATGGTCCAGATCGTAAAAGCTAACAACTTTACCTGCATGAAATCTTCCTCCTCCGGAAAATTTTAGTTGATTATTCTACCAAGGTGCCGCAAATTTTCAACCATCCGCCGATTATTTATGTCAGGAAGTGCTGACAATTTCGACAATGAGTGCGCCGTTTAGCGTTGAGTGTGGTGCACTCAGGACAACGATTGTACATGTTATGAGCAAAAAAGTAAGTTATAAAACCACTTCCCAAAAGAACGAAGCTGGCTACCAAAATTTGGGAAATAACATCCAAAAAACAATACTCCTTTAATTATTGTTTAGATCTGTCTCATTTGAAAGTTTCTTTGTTTGGAAGGGATTACTTGCGCCCATATTTTTTATGGAAGTAACTGCCTGTTCCCTGATCCATTTTGTTACCGTGGGGTGAGGTAGTAAGGCTTTTCCATCACTTAGATACTTCAGATTTTTAAGTACACTACGGTAAGGTCCAAAGCCAAAGAGTCGAAATGGAATTACTATCACTTGACATTTATTTTTATTTCCTTTTTCCACAAATAGACGAATTATCTTTTCTGCCCGGCTTCGTTTGTGATGCCAATCTTCGCGGAGAGTTGCTACTTGAACAGCCCGAAAAGGACCCAATTGACGCACGCTATCTGCTAGTAAGTTTAGTTTGAGTAGCCATTTTTGATTAATTGTGTCGTCTCCTTCTCCATGTGCCAAAATCAGAACTGATTCTTTTTTGGGATTTAGGCTAAGATTTTGTACTCGAGTGGCGATGATTTCCCCAATCATTTCTGAGTCATACAGGCCATCTTGATTGATAGCGATGGTGGATTTACTCTGCACTTGATCAGGAGCCATTTCACTAGAGAGTATACGGATAGAGTCAGGATGGGTCATGGGAACTCCTGAATGAGCGGAATGGGAAATAAACATGTCGGGAGGATCAGAACGCAAACCAAGTAGATATTCGGTTTGGTGACGGAAAGATTCAGCAGCAACAAAAAGTCGAACTACAGCCACTTGATTTATACCTCGAGATTCCAAATTGTATATTGCTTGCTGAAGGGATTTGCGTTGAGCCATACCGAAAGCAATTTCTACAGGGCAAAAATCTTGCAGGGGATAAACGGCTTTTCGGACGGCATCGTTCCACTCAGTATCACCTCCATGAGCCATAACAAGAAGCCCAGTCTTGTTGGAAATAGGGCTATCTGCAACTGCTGTTGGGATTCCAGAAAAGCATAGAATTAAAAGAATTATTTGTGCTAAGAATTGCATTATGATCTAACTTTTGTTGGTGTAATTTAATCCTGAATATTAGTCAATTTATTAATTTACCAAAAATCTTAGTTGGATGTTAATTGCCTTCAGAAGTAAATTCCAGTCAGAGAGTCTAACGGACGAGAATTTTGTTTGCTACTGACCTTAATAATCGAAACTGTTTGCTGACATTACACATCACACACCAATAGTCTAAGCTTAACCAGAATTGTCCAAACCTCCTTAGGAAGCGT
>CAZASS010000012.1:7887-14501 GCA_964487835.1 uncultured Acidobacteriota bacterium
AGGCTTTTAGACGGTTGGAAAAAAAGACACAAGTTTTTGATCCTAACTATTCTGACCATTTCAGAAACCGGTTAACTCACACCATAGAGGTTAGTCAAATAGCCCGTACCATTAGTCGGGTGCTTGGACTCAATACCGACCTATGTGAAGTATTGGCTTTGAGCCACGATATTGGTCATCCTCCATTTAGTCATGAGGGTGAGAGGGTATTAGATCAAATTATGAAGGAGTATGTTTCTGGTTTTGATCACAATCTTCACGCTTTACGAATTGTTGAATATTTTGAAGAGAAGTATCCTGATTTTCGGGGGTTGAATCTGACTTTTGAAGTTAGGGAAGGTATTGTAAAACACAGTCGAGACTACACAGGAGAGGAATCTCTATATATAGATATTAGCCCATACCTCTTGGATAGGCGGCCACCATTAGAAGCTCAGTTAATTGATTTAGCTGACGAAATTGCCTATAACACAGCAGATTTGGATGATGGATATGATTCCGGACTCTTAACCTTGGAACAGTTGGTGGAAAAAGTGGATTTGATAGGGGGAATTTACCGTCAGGTAGAAGCAGAGTGTGGAGTGGTTGATGAGAAGGTTCGAGTGAGAGAAACGGTGAGAAGACTTATTGATATTTTGGCAACTAGTTTGGTTTCTCATAGCCGGCAGATGTTGGAAAATGAAGGAATAGATTCTTTAGAGCAAGTCAGATCATTTCCTAAGCGGTTATTAGGTTTGGAGAATATTGTGGCTGATCAAAATCAGCAATTAAAGTCCTTTCTGCGTTCTGATCTCTACGATCATGAGATTCTTAGGAGGGCTAGAGACAGGGCAGGACGTTTGGTTAGGGAACTTTTTGAGTTTTATTTAAACCAGCCTAAGAAACTTCCTGATAGTCACTACAGACGTATTAGCCAACTGGGTCTGGAAAGGGTGGTATGTGACTACATAGCAGGTATGACGGATAAATATGCTCGCAACAAACATGCGGAAATATGTGCCTAAATATTTTTATATGAGGGAGATCAGCATCTCAACATGAGGAAATGGAGTACAATGTTGGCGAGACTCCATAGGAAAGATATCCTGGGAGATACGAGACCATGATTATTGATCTAAATGAACTCCGGCAGAGCAGTGATCCTCTCTCCCTGAGTATCAATTTTGATACTCGACAATTGAAGCTGCCGAGTGATGTAAATTTAAGCAAAGGACCTGTTCGATCCCAGTTAACTATTTCTTTAGCTGGTGACCAGGCCAAGGTGGTGGGGGAACTAAAGGCTGAATTGGAGTTAGATTGTTGTCGGTGTTTGAAGTCTTTTGGTCAAAGTTTAAAGAAAAATTTTCAGCTTGAGTATTGGCCCGATCCAGAGGTAAAACAAGAAGCGGAAAGGGCAGTTCTCAATTACAAAGATTTAGTAGTGGGTTTTTACCACAATGATCAGTTGGATCTGAGTGCTATAGTTTGTGAGCAAATTGTTTTAGAAATTCCTATGAAGCTAATCTGTGAAAAAGATTGCAAAGGTTTATGTGACCAGTGTGGAGTTGATCTGAATGAGAATGAATGTGACTGTGAACGTCGCACTATTGATCCTAGGTTGGTAGCCCTATCTAGCATAAAAGAGAGATTAAATAAGTAGTTGTGTCGAAAATATTGAGAGGAATCAGATGCCTAATCCAAAGAGAAGACATTCTAAGTCGCGCCGAGGAAAACGGCGATCACACGATTTTTTAACATCTCGTAACCTGTCTACTTGTACAAATTGTGGATCTCCTGTACTTCCTCATCGGGTATGTGCAAAATGTGGTTACTACAAGGGTAGACAAGTGATCGAAGTAGAAGAACTATAAGGACCTAATCTAGATATCATTACTTGTTTGAAAAGAGTGAGTGATGGCATCAACCTAAGATACATTCATGTTAGCGTTTATATTTCCTGGACAGGGTTCACAGTATCCCGGTATGGGGCAACAGATAGTCGAAGCTTTTGACGAAGCTCGTCAGGTATTTGATGAAGCGGATGAGGCTTTGGGCTTTTCGTTGAGCCGGTTGTGTTTTGAAGGTTCCAAAGAAGACTTATCCCTAACAGAGAACACTCAGCCAGCAATTCTTACTACCTCAATTGCTCTCTATCGGGTATTAGAGAGTATAGGGAAGCGGCCTGATTTTGTTGCTGGTCACAGTCTAGGAGAGTACTCTGCATTAGTGGCAGCTGGCAGCCTGAGTTTTGGTGATGCAGTGCGATTGGTACGTGAAAGGGGACGCCTCATGCAAGCAGCTGTGCCGGTAGGAGAGGGTGCTATGTCGGCTATTTTAGGGCTTCAGTTAAATAAGGTGGAAGAGATATGTCAGCAAGCTGCTCAAGGAGAAGTAGTGTCTCCAGCCAATGTGAATTCTCCCGCTCAAATTGTAATTGCTGGGCATCAGGAGGCTGTTGCCAGAGTAGATGTTTTAGCACGAAAATATGGGGCTAAAAGAGTACTTCCTCTTACAGTTAGTGCACCATTTCACTGTGGATTAATGAAACCAGCTGAAATTGGTTTAGCTAAATTACTACGGCAAACTAATCTTGATAATCTTGCATTTCCACTGGTCAATAATGTCGAGGCTCAGGTAGTTACTAGTGGGAAAGAAGCACGCAATGGTCTGATAAAACAGGTTTCATCTGCCGTTCTCTGGACCAGCTGTGTGCAAGTATTAGTTGAAGAGGGTGTTTCAAAATTTGTGGAAGTAGGTCCGGGTAAAATCCTTTCAGGTTTAGTGAAAAAAAATATTCCGTCGGTGGAAACTACTAATATTGAGAACTTGGAGCAGGTGAAGTCCTATGTATGTTTTTTCCGACGAAGTCGTATTGGTGACGGGAGCTTCCCGTGGAATTGGTCGACAGGTGGTTGAAACGTTGGCTTCTCATGGAGCCCAGGTTGTTTTGGCAAGTCGGTCGGAGGAAGATGTGCAGGCATGTGCTGAGGAGATCAGCCAACAGGGAGGAAGCGCTCTTGCTGTGCGCATGGATGTAGCTGTTGTTGAGGAAGTTAAAGAGGGCGTAGCTAGTATTCTTGAGCATTACGGAAAGATAGATATTTTGGTGAATAATGCCGGAGTAGTAAGGGATAATCTGATTTTGCGTATGGATGACGAAGAATGGCGACAGGTGTTAGCGACTAATTTAGATGGAGTATATTACGTTGCGCGGGCGGTTATTCCAAGTATGCTACGTCAGCGCTATGGAAGGGTCATCAATGTAACTTCAGTAGTTGGTCAAATGGGGAATCCTGGTCAAGTAAACTATGTGTCTAGTAAGGCAGGCGTTATAGGGTTTACAAAGGCGTTGGCACGAGAAGTGGCTTCACGAAACATAACTGTTAATGCGGTTGCTCCTGGATTTATTGAAACCGATATGACGGCGGGATTAACTGAGAAAATCAAGGAAGATCTTCAAAAGCAAATTCCTCTAAAAAGACTTGGTACTGTTGAGGATGTAGCTTCGAGTGTACTATTTTTGGCTTCAAAAGAGGCTGGATATATCACAGGTCATGTGCTAAATATTAACGGCGGAATGTATATGTAATTGCTAAAAAGCAATTGAGATGGAGGAGAAATGGCATCGGTAGAAGAACAGGTAAAAGAGATTATAGTAGAGCAGTTAGGGGTTAGTGATGATAGTGTCAGTGGGGCAGCTAATTTTGTAGATGATCTTGGCGCTGACTCACTTGATACCGTAGAACTAGTGATGAAATTTGAAGAGGATTTTGATATTGAAATCCCGGACGAAGATGCTGAGAAAATTCGCACAGTTCAAGACGCTATCGACTACATCGCAGCTAATAAATAGAGTCGGGAGTTATCTTGAAAAGAAGGGTCGTTATTACCGGTGTGGGGTTGGTATCGGCTATAGGGTTGGAAACAAAACCCACTTGGAAAGGCTTGTTGGAGGGAAGGAGCGGAATTGCTCCTATCACTCAATTCGATGCTAGTAGTTTCTCAACCCGGATTGCTGCTGAGGTCAAAGATCTTGATCCATTGGCCTATCTAGATGCTAAAAATGCTCGCAAGATGGATCGTTTCATTCTTCATGCAATTGCAGCCAGTGAGTGTGCAGTTAGTAGTTCAGAGCTTAAGGTTACACCAGAAAACTCTCACCGTATAGGTGTTTACATTGGGTCTGGGATTGGCGGATTTGGAACAATTGAAAGGGAGCATGAGAATTTTCTGAATAAGGGTGCTCGTCGAATCTCTCCTTTCTTTATTCCTGCAAGTATTGCCAATTTAGCTGCAGGTCAGGTTTCCATAAGATTTGGTGCTGCTGGGCCAAACTGTGCTAGTTCTACGGCTTGTTCTGCTGGGGCTCATGCCATCGGAGATTCTTTTAAGTTGATTGAGCGTGGTGCGGCTGATGTAATGATTTCTGGTGGTGCGGAGGCGGCGATCACACCTATGGGAGTGGGAGGATTTGCTTCCATGAAAGCCCTTTCTACACGCAACGATGAGCCGCAGCGTGCCAGTCGTCCTTTTGACAGTGATCGGGATGGCTTTGTAGTTGGTGAAGGTTCCGGTATTGTTGTTTTAGAAGAGTTGGAACATGCTCAGCAACGCGGAGCGCCGATTATCGCAGAGATTGTTGGATATGGGATGAGTGGAGACGCACATCATATTACAGCACCTCCAGCTGATGGTGCTGGGGCTGTTCGAGCAATGAAACTCACTTTGGAGGATGCAGGTGTGGCTCCCACAGTGGTGGATTATGTTAATGCTCATGGGACTAGTACACCACCTAATGATCGAATTGAAACGCAGGCCATAAAAACTGTTTTTGGGGAACATGCTTACAAATTAGCGGTCAGCTCCACCAAGTCGATGACTGGGCATCTGTTAGGGGCAGCTGGAGGTTTGGAGATTGGAATTGCTGCCTTGGCTGTTCAGGAGCAAACTATTCCTCCTACTATCAACTTAGAGACACCGGATCCTGATTGTGATCTTGACTATGTTCCTAATAAGTGTCGCCAGGCCAGGATTGAGTATTGCCTATCCAATTCTTTTGGTTTTGGGGGTACAAATGCCTGTTTGTTATTGAAGAGATTTGAAGAATAAATATTCTCCTATGGTATAATATTCCCTGATCATGAGAGGCACATCACTCTAGGCGTTCATACAATTTGGGCCTTCGGGATCGTTAGATTCCCCGATTGCCGATAAGTGTGCTGAACGTTTTATCCGCACTATTTCCACTATTCAGAGTTTTAAATGGTTGAAAAATTTAGAAGCAAATCTACTCAAAGAAGCAAGTTGGCTAGGGTACTTCTTAGTCGGAATGCAGATGAAGGAAGCCTATTTAGCCGACTAACCCCAATGGATATTTTGCTTGGGTTTGGTGTGGTATTTTTATTAACTTGGTTGTTGGTAGGATTTCAGCTTCAAGGTCTAATTCGTCATCAGAATATACCGGACTACAACATAGGAGATATTGCTGATAGAGATATTGTTGCGCCTTACGATTTCACCGTCGAAGATCAAGAGGCAACTTTCCAAAAGCAAGATAATACTCGAAAGATTGTTCCGGCCATTTTTGATTTAGATTTGACAGTGAACAACAGAGTAGAAATGGAATTGCGAAATGCTTTTAGGGATGCTCGGCAGATTATTTCCGAAGAAGGCAATTTAAATAGTGGGCAATTAAATAGAGCACAGAAAAAAAGAATATTTCAGCGTCTGGAAGAGTCTTTACCAAGATTTAGGCAGGGCAATATTTTAGATCTGCTTTTAGGTTATTCATTTGCGGAAGATTTAGAAAATCAGTTGGTTTTTTTAATTCAAGAAGCGGTGAAACCTCCCGGCGTTGTTTTGAGTCGTGATGTTCTTTTTCCTCACCGACAAAGTGGAGTGATTCTTCGTAACACTATTACCGGTCAAGATAGGAATATAGAGGATGGCAGTATTATCCGAGACCTTAATCAAGCTCGTGATGTTCTTAGGCAGAACGAATATCAATTAACCTCAGTGAGTTCAGTGGATAAGAATCTGTTAATAGGCTTTTTGGATAGCTGGATTTTCCCCAATGTTCGCTACAATCAAGTTGAAACGGCAGCTTTGGAAAAGCTTGCGATGGATGATGTCGCTCCTGTTTTAATTTTATTTAAGAGAGGCAGAAGTGTAGTTCGTTCTGGAGATGAGATTAATTCTCAAACACTTGAAGTGTTAAGGCAATTAGGGACTCCTGTATTGACACGTAATCGATTAGCAAAATTTACAGGTGTTTTTTTTATTGTTAGTTTTTTTCTAGTTGGTTTTTGGCACTACCTGACGGTTTACAAGAAAACGCTTAAAAAAATACGCAACAAATATTTGCTTTTTGCGACTGTTCTGTTTATCACTCTTTTGTCCGCCAAGTTGATCTATTTTTTGGCGGGAAGTTTAGATATCGAAATAACTCAGAATCCAAAGAATTTTTATTTTTTGGCTCCGGTAGCGTTAGGGGCCATGCTTCTTATTCTTTTGGTTGATATGCAAATATCTATTCTGTACTCGTTAATATTCTCAGTTTGTATAGGATTACTTACTGGAAATTTAGATGTTTTTATCTACTCTCTTGCGGCGAACTTATCGAGCATCTACTTAGT
>CAZASS010000012.1:14511-23272 GCA_964487835.1 uncultured Acidobacteriota bacterium
CTGCTCTGATCAAAGGTGGCGTGTTAGTGGGTTTGGTAAACACTTTTATACTATTTTCTCTTGCCCTCTGCAGTGCAGAAATTAGCATTTTCTCGATGGATCGGATAGTGCAGTTTAGTGGTGGTTTCTGTAGTGGTATTCTATCGGCTATGTTAGCGTCGTTGTTCTTACCTTTTTTGGAATATTTGTTTAAAATTACGACAGATTTTAGGCTACTTGAATTATCTAATCTAAATAAGCCAATTCTAAGACGTTTGGCAGTAGAAGCCCCTGGAACCTACCATCACAGTATTCTTGTGGGGACATTGGCGGAGGCAGCAGCAGAAGCTATTGGTGCGAATACGCTACTTGCTCGTGTGGGGGCATATTACCACGATATTGGAAAACTCAAGACTCCAGAATACTATATTGAAAATCAGATTTATGAATCGAACAAGCATGAAAAACTATCAGCCAATATGTCCAGCTTAATTCTTGTCAATCATGTGAAAGATGGTCTGGCAATTGCCGAACAAATCAAGTTGGCCGAAGAGGTGCGTGATCTAATTTTACAGCATCATGGTACACGCTTAATGACATATTTTTACCAGAAAGCTAAAGAGAGGGCCGATGAGAAGGGACAGGAGGTGGATCAGACAGACTTTCGTTATCCTGGTCCTAAGCCACAGACCAAAGAAGCAGCAATTCTTATGATAGCTGACCAGGTAGAAGCGGCGGCTCGAACTTTACAAGATCCAGGTCCTAGTCAGATTCGTGGTTTAATCAGACGGTTAATTCAGTCGACTATTCAGGATCGACAGTTTGACGAATGTAATATTACTATGAGTGAGTTAGACCAAATGCTTAGGGCATTTGAACGAGTTATTACCGGTATGCACCACCATCGAATTGAATATCCAAGTTTTGAGTTTCATAAAAAGTTTGAAGAGGAAACACCCCAAAGTAAACGTATTCAATAGGCAGCGTAAGCTTTCTATTCCGGTTGAATCACTTAGAGATTTTCTCGAGAGACTCTCGGAAAGATTGTCCGTCGGGGGTTCTTTTTCGGTAGTGCTAGTTAGTGATCAAGCTATAACGAAATACCATTCGAAGTTCCTTGGGATAAATCAGCCAACTGATGTGTTGGCCTTTCCTGACGAGCAGGACGAATGGGAAACCGGTGAAATATATTTAGGAGATATTCTGATTTCTGTTGAAGCCGCTGATTATCAAAAAGGCAACCATCTTCTTGAAGAACTTCAGATTCTTTCTTTACATGGTTTGCTCCATTTGCTTGGATACGATCATCAGCGTGATCAGGGAGAGATGGAGGCGATGGAAAATAAATTAAGAAAGGAATTTCTACTATAGTGAATGGATTAGTTCTAGGGTTAATTGTGGGAATTATATCTGTGGGACTGTTATTTTTCTTTTCGGTTGTGGATATTGCGATCTCTCGTCTTTCACGATTGTCATTGAGAGTACTTGCTGAGAGAGAAAGTCACCCTAAGTTTCAGCTTCTGCATAAAATTGCGTCTGACCGCAATCATTATCTTTTGCCCTTGGAATTTGGGTGTCAGATATTGTTAGTGACACTGGCTGTTCTTTTTACTATTTTCTTAGGAAATTTTGGAGTTATCTATGCTCCTTTGTGGGCGGTTGTAATTACTGGAACTATTAGTGCTTTTTTCCGTTATTTGTTTCCCAGAATGATTACTAGTACTTCTCCTGAACAAGTTTTGTTGCGTGTACTTCCATTTTTCAGCACATTTTATCGTCTATTGAATTGGTTGAGTTGGCCATTATTTTTTATGTTGCAGATTTTTGAGGGCGCTAATAGTAAAAGTCCACATCCAGTCACTGGAAGTGAGGAGCCACGCGAAAATGAAATTCAAGCCTATCTAGGGGTAGGGGAAGAAGAGGGGATTTTTGAAGAGAAGGAGAGTGAGTTAATTCAATCTGCTCTGGAGTTTGGAGACACTCTAGCTAGGGAAATTATGACTCCTAGTACGGAGATAGTATCAATTGAAGAGAGTGCTACAGAGTCCCAAGTTAAGAATCTAATGGTTTCTAGAAAATATTCTAGAATTCCTGTTTATAGAGAGAGAATTGATCAAATTATTGGTTTGGTTTATGTGCGTAACCTATTGGGATATCTAGATGATGGTCGGGGAGATGAACCGATTATCCCACTGATTAATGAAGCTTGTTTCGTTCCAGAAACAAAAAAGGTTGCAGAATTGCTTAAGGAAATGCAAAAGAATTTGGAGCACATGGTTATTCTAATCAACGAATACGGCTCCGTTTCTGGTTTGGTTACTATGGAAGATATGATTGAAGAGATAGTAGGAGAGATTCATGACGAGGATGAGCAAGAAAAAATCAATTTGGTCCAAGAGAGTTCGGGGGCTTATATCGTCAAGGGATCCACAGATGTTGAGGAGTTAGAAGAAGCTCTTTCAGTGGATTTTGGGGAATCAGACATTATGACTGTTTCTGGCTTGGTTGTAGAGCATCTGGGTAGAGTTCCAGTCAGCGGAGAAAGGGTATGGTTAGAAAATCTAATGGTTCAGATATTAAGTTCAGATAAGAAAAAAATTCAGAGTATGAGAGTGAAAAGGCTAGAGGAGGGCTTGCTGCCGTTTCCAGATCGACAGAGTAAGACAGTGGAGTAACAGAGATTTCGATAAGAGAGAATGACAGGAATGTAAAATATAGCGGTTCTTTGTTTTTTCTTGTTATTGATTTGTGCCAAAAACGGGGGAAAGAAGATTGCACGAACGTCTAATGAAAAGAGCTATTAGCTTGGCCCGTCGTGGGGAAGGACAGGTTAGTCCCAATCCAATGGTTGGTGCCGTCGTAGTCAAAAAACAAACTGTTGTTGGAGAGGGCTATCATCTGTATGAGAAAAAAGATCATGCTGAGACGGTAGCCTTGCAGAGGGCTGGCCAGCAATCTTCTGGAGCCAGTCTTTACCTCAATTTAGAACCCTGTGTACATGTAGGCAGAACTCCTCCTTGTGTAGATCAAATTATTAAGTCAGGAATACGAGAAGTATTTGTGGCAATGAGAGATCCTAACCCTCTAGTTTCGGGAAAGGGCTTGAAAAAACTCCGTCGTCACGGAATTGTGGTTCATGAGGGTCTTTGTCATAAAGAAGCAAAATATTTAAATGAAAGGTTTTCTCATTTTATTCAAACTAAACAACCTTTTGTGGTGCTCAAGATGGCGCTGACGCTAGACGGAAAAATTGCTACACAAAGTGGTGATTCTAAGTGGATTACAGGAGAGCAGGCACGAAAAGAAGTCCATCGTCTGCGTTACGGTTACGATGGCATTTTGGTGGGGGTAGAAACCATTTTAAAAGATAACCCTTCATTAAATGTGCGTTGGAGTCGGCGTAACAAAATAACTCGGATAATTTTGGATACTAATCTTCGTACTCCAATGCAGGCCAAAGTATTTCGTTCTAAAGATCCCATAGTTATTTTTCATGGAAATAGAGTGGCCAAAAAGAAAATTAAAAATTTATCTTCACAAGCTATTTTAATTGCTGTGACTACATCGAATGGTCTGCTGGATTGGGATGCTATCTTAAACAATTTAGGCCAATTAAAGGTAAGTAGTCTGATTGTTGAAGGGGGGCCTCGAGTAGCAACTTCTGCTTTGCGGTCAGGAGTTATTCAGAAGATTAATTTTTTTTATGGGCCTAAGGTTATTGGATCTAGTGGACGAGCTGGAATAGAAGACTTAGGTGTAACAAGTTTGAATACTGCCTTGAATCTAAGTGGAGTCCGTTTAAAACGATTTGGAGACGACTTTTTAGTAGAGGCTTATCTTTGCTAGGGAATTTTTTGATTCTATTTTTCTTCAAGATGGTGCAATAATTTTTCAATGTTCTTTAGGTGGTAGCGTGTTTCAAGTTCAGTTATAACTTCTGATACTTCTTCAAGGTTTTTTAAGTGGGTCTGAATCTGGTCAATTAGGGGTTCTTTGGTAAAGGATATCTGGAGTGTGCTAAGGGCTTTTTGGGTTCCTTTTCTAGCCAGGTAGTGCCCAAAAGTTCGGGCTGCGAAGTAGTAAAAGAAAACATTAGGTCCAGGAATCGGCATGAGAAAAATACCGAAAAAGGCTAGTATTGCGTCAACGCATAACCAACGGCTATGTTTACTATAGCGGGCTTTGAAAAAAAGATGTAACTGGTCCGAGATCTGACTTGTATCTTGATTGGATGGATAATAAACGCAGAGTTCAGAAGTATGTCTCAACTGAGAACAAAGGTTCTCTTGGTGATCGATTTTTTCTTTCAAACGATAGTAGGTTTTACGAATGCCTCGTTTAATTTTTTGCCACCGTCTTTCTGTTTTATCAGCAACAATATTAGGTGACAGAAATGTTTCTATGATAGGCAAAAATTTTCCTTGAGATGGAGCAAATACTATTAGGTTCATCACTAATTTTTACTTCTTATTTTCTTTGGAAATGACCAATACCAAACAGACTAGAAATCCTCCCCAAACCACCATTAGAACAAATGTCATTACTAGGATAGCAAGAGAATTCATTCTGGGAGTGTCCTTTTTACGATAAAACGATTAATTGTCATAAATATTAAGATAGCTACTGTCCATTGAAACAAACAGGTTCCTATTGACTCTGTTGTAAAAGGATTCCACCAGTTTTCAGGATCGGTCTGTAGGACCTGATAGAACCACCATGCAATCAAGACAGTTACTTGGATCGGAATGGCGTATTGAACGAGGTAGTTGTACCAGACACCTATTTTGATATCACTGTGATTTGAGTTGATTTGCTCAGTTCGAAAACGGTCTGTCCCATAAACGGTGACGGCGATGGCAATGAAGGCCCCACTTAGCATCAGTCCTATTCCCCAGGTCCAATCTTGATTGAGGAAAAAATTTGGACTAACTGCAGAGGGGATACCAAGTACAAGGGTAGTTAGATAGACCGAGAGAAGAGCAGAACGACGTGTTAGATTCATGTCCATTAGGATACGGGTTGAGAGCTCAATCATGGAAATTAGAGAGCTTAATGCTGCAAATGTCAAAGCCATGAAGAAAAAGGTCGAAAATAAAAATCCCCCCGCCATTTTTTCGAACAATTGGGGAATCCAGATGAAAGTTAATCCGGTATTGGCAGGGCCGGATGTGCTAATAATTTCAGCGGCCTGTTCTGGAATTATAGCGAAGGCAGTCGAAAATATTGTAATAGCAGCTAGCAGGGAAACGGAGTTGTTTCCCAAGCCAATTAGGGCAGCATTTAATGGCACATCTTCTGTTTTTCGTGTATAGACTGCGTAGGTAAGAATTAACCCCATTCCTGCCCCAGTGTCCCAAGCATTTTGGGTCAGAGCTTGGAGCCACACTCTATAGTCAAGAAGACTACTAGGGTCGGGTGTGAATAGGTAGACTAAACCTTGAAAAGCTCCTGGTAGAGACACGGCTCGAAAGGCTGAGATTACTAGTAATAAAAGTAGGGCAGGTATGAGGAAGCGGTTGGCTTTTTCAATTCCACTGACTACTCCGCGTTTTACGATCAATGCTCCAGCTGAAATAGCTAGAAAATGGAAAAGGACAGGTTTCCAGGGCGACAAAATAAAGCTATTCCAAATATGTTGGTAGTCGGCGACGCCCAGAAGTTGTCCAGTACTAGCTAAGAAGAAATAGCGAATACACCATCCAGCCACAACTGAGTAATAAAACATGATGGCAATTGTTACAAAACTTACAAAGGTTCCCATCCAAGCAAATTTTTTGCCGATGACGATGGCGAATGAACCAATGGTGCCATAGCGGGTCAGTTTTCCTAATGCGAACTCACTCATAATCAAAGGGATGCTCCACAAGAAAAGAAAAATCACCCAAGGGATAAGAAAGGATCCTCCTCCGTTTTCGGCGGCAATCCGAGGAAATCTCCAAATGTTTCCAGTTCCAACAGCAATGCCGATAACCGATAAAATAAGTCCCCACCGTGAAGTGAATTGTTCGGTGGTTTTCATGAGGTTGTTTTATGCGACAAGCTTAGATATTGGCGAACTCGATTTTTGGGATTGGAAGCGGTGACAATGTCTGCGATAACGGCGACGGAATCGGCCCCTGCTTTCCATACATCAGAGGCTTTTTCTAGAGATATTCCTCCAATAGCTACCACTGGATGATGACTATGAGTAATTATTTTTGTTAGAGCAGGTAACCCGATAGGATCCCAGATGTTTTTTTTAGTTGAAGTAGGGAAAATGGGTCCGATAGCAACATAGTTGATATCTTCCGATTGGGCTGCTTTGAATTGCTGTTGATTGTGGGTAGAAAGACCAATAATGGCCTGTGGGCCTAGCAGCTTACGAGCTGTATTAACGGGTAGATCATCTTGTCCCAAATGAACTCCATTAGCACCAGTGGCCAGTGCCATATCTACTCGGTCATTGACTAGAAATTGTGCTTGTAATGGTTCACACAAGGTCTTGATTTGGAGGAGTTGACGATAGAAGAAAGAATCCTGAGATTTTCCCTGGCGTATTTGAAGGAAGCGTATACCCGCCTCCAGAAAGTATTTAGCCAGTTTTACATGGTTATTGTTGTCTGGATCGTCAGAATGGGTGATGGGATAAATTTTCTCTAGCAGGAGATTTCTCATTATAATCCTAAGTAGAGGGCCATTATGGCAGTTAAGCGATAACCTATTAACTCAAGAAGGAACTGATCAATTAGTATGATAGCGATAGCTGTTGGGCAGATGTAGCGTATTAGAAAAGCCCAGATAGATGGCACAAGCGAGTGGGAGCAGCCGTAGCGAATTTCTTTTAGGGCAGCTGATATGTTCCACTTCCACCCCACAAACAGACAAATAAAAAGTGCGCCTACGGCTAGTGAAATTTCCCCAAAATAGAGAAAAATTGCATACATGAAACCGTCAAAAATTGTGGAAGCTCCATTGCTGTAAGCACTCGGAAGTCCGAACAGGAATGCTCCTAGTCCCACTAGTAAGGCAGACTTTTTCCTGGACCATTTTTTTTGGTCAATAAAATACGCTACCACAACTTCTAGTAGGCCAATAGTTGAGGTTAGGGCGGCAATGGCCAATAGAAAGAAAAAAGCTGTTCCAAACAGTTGTCCAAAGGGGATTTGGTTAAAAATATTAGGAAGAACTAAAAAAATCAAACCAGAACCAACAGCTGGTGAAAGACCTTCAACAGAAAAAAGTGCTGGGAAAATGGCAAACCCAGCTAGGAAAGCAATTGAGGTGTCTGCCAGGCTAATGTATAGGGCGCTAGAAACAAGATTTTCCTTTTTTGAAAGGTAGCTGCCATAAGTAAGCATGGCTCCCATTCCTAGACTAAGTGAAAAAAAAGCCTGTCCCAAGGCAGACATAACTACACTTAGATTCACTTTGCTAAAGTCTGGACTAAGGTAAAATGAAATTCCTTGTGAGGCCCCTGGCAGAGTGAGAGAACGGAGAACTAGAAGTAACAAAATTAGTAACAAGGTGGGCATAAGAATCATGCTTGCTTTTTCAATCCCCTTTTCAATCCCTCCTGTAACTATCCAGACGGTTAATACCACGTAGAAAAGGTGGTAGAGGGTTACAGAGGTGCCGTCACTTACAAAGGTTGTAAAAATGTGTGTTATTGTCTCTGGATTGGCACCTATAAATTGGCCATTGATTGTGACTAGTACGTACTTTAAAGTCCAACCTGCTACTACACAATATGAACTTAGAATCATGAATCCAGTGAGAACTCCGAGCCCTCCTACTGCTTTCCAGAGTGAGTTAGGGGCAATGGTTTTGAAGGCTCCAACTGGGTCGCTGGCAGCTCTACGACCGATGCTAAGTTCCGCAAGCATAACAGGAACACCTAATAGTAAGACGCAACCCAAATAAATGATTACAAATGCGGCTCCACCGTTCTGACCGGTAACAGTCGGAAATCTCCAAATGTTACCTAATCCTACAGCACACCCTGCTGCTGCTAGGATAAATCCTATTCTCGATCCCCAATTTCCACGTGTGAAGAGAGCCTTCGTCATCTTCTTATTCCATCTGATCTAGAAAAGAGATGCCGAGATTACCCTCAATAAATTGTGGATGATTAATGATTTTTTGATGGAGTGGAATACTAGTTTGAATGCCTTCAATAATGAACATGTCGAGTGCTCGATTTAGACGTGCCAGTGCTTCTGAGCGATTAGTTCCGTGAGAGATGAGTTTGGCAATTAAAGAGTCGTAGTGGGGAGATACTACGCAGTCGTTGTAGGCTGCTGAATCTAAACGAACACCAGTACCCCCCGGTGCGTGATAAGCCGTAATTTTTCCTGGAGAGGGAATAAATGTTTCTGGGCATTCTGCATTGATACGGCATTCGATGCTGTGTCCGCGCAATACAATGTCTTTTTGAGAAAATTCCAGTTTTTTTCCTGCAGCAATGCGAATCTGCTCTTGAACGATGTCTAGTCCCGTTACCATTTCAGTTACGGGATGTTCTACCTGAACTCGAGTATTCATTTCAATGAAGTAATAATTTCCTTGCTGATCAAAAAGAAACTCTACAGTGCCTGCATTTTGGTATTCGATAGCTTGACTAGCTTGGACAACTTTGTTTCCAATTTCCTGGCGGAGTTTGTTGGTCATCATGGGGCTTGGTGATTCTTCTATTAATTTTTGGTGACGTCGCTGGATAGAACATTCACGTTCTCCCAAGTGCACAACGTTGCCATGTTCATCAGCTAGAACTTGAAACTCAATGTGCCGAGGATTTTCTAAAAAT
>CAZASS010000013.1:0-2838 GCA_964487835.1 uncultured Acidobacteriota bacterium
CTAACATTAACAATTTGTGTGTCCCTAGTTTACCTTATTAACTTCTTTGAACTCATCGATGATGTTTTAGAAAATGATATTTCCTACACGGTTCTTTTAAATTACTATTTTCACCTTCTTCCTCATATCTTAATGTTGATAATTCCTATATCAATATTAATTGCCACTTTGTTAACTTTTGGCTCACTCGAACAAACAAACCAAATAATTGCCTTTAAGGCCTGTGGAATAAGTATTTACCGTTTAATTGTTCCTGTACTAATCATAACCTTAGCAATCAGCTCTCTAATTTTTATCCTACAAGAACACATTCTCCCCTACGCCAATCAACGACAGGATGATTTAAGGGATATCATCCAAGGTCGTCCCGCTCAGACTCATTATCAGGTAGGACACAATTGGATTTTTGGACAAGATAATCGTCTTTATAATTATAATTATTATGATTCAAACAGAGCTGTATTTGCTGAAATTTCAATCTACGAACTCGACATCGCTAAAAATCAACTACTAGGACATACCTATGCTCAAAGAGCTGAATGGAATGCTCACACACGTGGTTGGATACTTCATAACGGATGGAGTCGAACTTTTCAGCCTGGAAATAATTCTCAATTTTCAACTTTCAAGCAGGAAAATTTCTTTTTACCAGAAACTCCAAGCTATTTTCAAAAAGAAGTAAAAGATTCAAATAAAATGACTTATGGAGAATTGAAAAAATATATTTTTAGCCTCCAACAAGGTGGCTTTGAAGTTGACCAATTAAAAACTGAGTTAAACAAAAAAATCTCCTTCCCTATGGTCAATATTATTATGGCAATTTTGGGCATCCCCTTTGCTTTTTCACTAGGTCGAAAAGGAGCATTCCATGGTATTGGGATAGGAGTTCTCTTAGGAATTATCTACTGGGGAACATTTGGAATATTCGGAGTACTTGGATCTAATGGAATGCTTGCACCTGTAATGGCTGCTTGGGCGCCTAATCTCTTATTTGCAACAGGGGGCCTCTTACTCGCGTCAAAAATTAAATCTTAATTACTATCTGCCCATTCACTTTTACATCCAGCTTGCTTATGTTACCTTTACTTTGACCTGCAACTGCAGCCTGAACGGCTTTTTAGGAGAATATATTGCACATGAGTAAGTGGAAGAAAAAAGATACTTCATTGGCTTTGGTAAGATGGTTTGATGCTTGGGCCGGATGCGAAACAGCTTCAGAAGTTGATGCCTATAAAATTGACTGGATTAGAAGTATTCCCTTTTTAACCCTTCATTTAATGTGTCTCAGCGTTATCTTGGTTGGATGGAGTCCAATAGCTGTAATTGTGGCCGCATCTCTATATTTCATACGTATGTTTGCAGTCACAGGATTTTACCATCGCTATTTTTCACACCGAACATTTAAAACCTCTCGTTGGGGTCAATTCGCCCTTGCTATTCTAGGAAATAGTGCTGTTCAAAAAGGACCTCTTTTGTTTGCAGCACATCATCGTCATTATCTTTGCTTTTCAGACAAAGAAGGCTATGTACACTCCCCCATCCAAGACAGCTTCTTCTGGAGTCACATGGGATGGATTACTTGCCGAAAAAATTTCCCTACCAGATTAAAAGAGGTTCCAGATTTGGCAAAGTTTCCTGAGCTTTGTTTTCTGGACCGCTTTGATAACCTAGTACCACTAGTGTTGGCAGTATCTCTCTTCACTTTAGGGGCAACACTTAATACGTTTGCACCTGAACTGGGAACATCTGGCATGCAGATGTTGGTCTGGGGATTTTTTGTCTCCACAATAGTTCTTTTCCACTGTACTTCTACTATAAATTCTCTAGCCCATAAGATTGGACGCAAACGGTTCGATACATCAGATGAAAGCCGCAACAGTTTCGTACTGGCATTGATTACTTTAGGAGAGGGATGGCATAACAACCACCATCACTTCCCTGCAGCCGTCCGACAAGGGTTCTATTGGTGGGAAATAGACATTACTTACTATTTACTTCGCCTACTCTCCTGGACAGGCTTGATATGGGAACTAACACCCGTACCAAAAGCAGCTCTTGAAAATAGCCGAGTTGACTAATATTTAAAACTATTTGCGTTTAGTTAATCCAGAAATCATCTTGGCGCCTTCGCTCCTCTTTGCTCCGATTTCCTTCATTCTGCATCTCGGGTTTTTTCCTCATTCGATTGAGCCTCCAACGATAATAGGCCTGACGCATTCCAGAAAGTGAAAGCCAACCCTTTAAATAAAAAAAAGCAACAATCATTCCCCCAAGATGGGCAATATGTGAAATGCCACTTCCGGTAGAATTGAGTGAAGAGTAAAAGGCCATAACACCTAAAAACCCTACTAAATATTTGACTTTGACAGGGAATAGAAAATACACATAGACAAGTCTCTCTGGAAACATCATTCCATAAGCCATCAGAATTCCATAAATAGCACCACTAGCACCAATCGTGGGAGTTTGAGAAAAGGGATCGAAAATAATTGATAAAATTCCTGCTCCCACACCCGTAATTATAAAAAAGTGTAAAAATCTTCTTTTACCCCAATACCGTTCTAGTTCACTTCCAAACATCCATAAAACAAACATATTGATCACTAAGTGCCAAAAACCACCATGCAAAAATAAATATGTGGCCAATTGCCAGATAAAAAGTTTGCTTAAAACCCATTGTGGAACTAAACCAAAAATTAGCACCATTTCTTGTCCTGATCCCATTTTTTGCATCAGATAAGTTACTCCACACGCAATAATAAGATACTTAACCATCGGCATTAACTCAGGACCAAATCTGAAACGACGGGAGGGGGAATACATATTGTCCCTGATAAT
>CAZASS010000013.1:2848-3972 GCA_964487835.1 uncultured Acidobacteriota bacterium
ATAACAATCTAAGAAATATCGAGAAAGTAGTCTCCTGCAACAGGTAAATCATAGACCATAAATGCAATCAGAGTTGACAAAACTTAAACTCAAAAATAGTGTTAGACACTGATGGGCATTACTAAAACACTTACTTTAGTTGTTGCAGTCTCTCTTCTATCGGGATTACTAGAATCACAGTCTCTATCTTCGCCTGAAATACAATTAGTTCAACACATCGATTCTCACCAGAAAGAAGCTATTAAGTTTCTAAGACAAGTAGTAAATATCAACAGCGGAACTATGAATCATAAAGGTGTACGCCAAGTTGGAAGTTTTTTTCAAAAAGAACTGGATTCTTTAGGGTTTACTAGTCGTTGGATACCTATGGACAAGGTCAATCGAGCTGGCCACCTATTTTCAAAATTTGATGGTCAACGTGGCAAGCGCATCCTACTAATCGGACATCTGGATACTGTATTTTCCAAGGATAGTTCCTTTCAAAAATTCATACAATTTCAATCACAGGCCAAGGGACCTGGAGTAGAAGACATGAAGGGCGGCAATGTAGTAATACTCTTTGCCCTTAAAGCGCTTCACTCAATCGGAGCTCTTAGCGAAGCCAATATCACAGTAATGTTTACCGGTGATGAAGAAGATAGTGGCTCCCCACAACACATTAGCCGCCACGATTTAATTGAGGCAGCTAAGAAAAATGATATCGCACTTGGATTTGAAGGTGGTGTAGGTGGCACAGGAACGGCTACTGTTGCTCGACGCAGCACTACTGACTGGGTGTTAAATGTAAGTGCTAAAGGAGGCCATTCTTCACGTATTTTTGACCCAGAATTTGGTTCAGGGGCTATCTACGAAGCTTCTCGTATTTTAACCAGTTTTTACAATGAACTTAGAAATGAAAAATACTTAACATTTAGCCCAGGCCTCATCTTAGGAGGCACAAATTTGAATCAAGAGAAAATATTCAGTCGGGGCCAAGCTTTTGGAAAAAACAATGTTATACCTCAAACAGCAGTTGTTAGAGGAGACTTGCGCTGTATTTCTGCAGAACAATTACAACGAGCTAAAAAACAAATGCAAGATATCGTTTCACAACATCTTCCTTTAACATCAGCAGAACTCATCTT
>CAZASS010000013.1:4023-12882 GCA_964487835.1 uncultured Acidobacteriota bacterium
GATCCAAGCAAACGAGGTGCTGCTGATATTTCTTTTGCCGCCCCTCACATTCAAGCAGCGCTAGATGGTCTAGGCGTAGTAGGATCAGGCAGTCATAGTGAAGAAGAAACTATGGATTTAAATTCCCTGCCTATTATGACAAAACGAGCAGCTGTACTAATTTATAGATTAATTTACAAGTAACTCAACCTAATAAAAACTAGGTCCCTTCATCCCAAGAGCTCAGATAATTCACTTGCTCTGGCGTCAAATTATCTATGGAGAATTCCATTGAGGCCAACTTGAGTCGAGCAATTTCTTGATCAATTTCATTAGGAACCTCGTATACTCGATTTTCTAATTTTCCACGAGTTTCGACCAAATATTCAGCAGCCAGTGCCTGATTAGCAAAAGACATATCCATAACTGAGGCTGGATGTCCTTCGGCAGTAGCTAAATTCACTAAACGACCTTCTCCTAATAAATAAATACTCCGGCCATCTTTGAGTTGATGCTCATCTAATCCCTCTCTAATTCTCCGCTTAGATTGGGTTAAGGACTCTAGAGCCTCTAAATCTATTTCAACATTGAAATGCCCTGAATTGGCAACAATCGCACCATCTGCCATATTCTCAAAATGCTCTCTACGAACAACACTTTTATTTCCTGTAAGAGTTACAATTATTTTGGCAGTTTTAACAGCTTCATCAAAAGGCATAACTCGAAATCCATCCATTACAGCTTCTAAACCTCTTACTGGATCTACCTCGCAAACTACTACATGAGCTCCCATTCCTTTTGCGCGCATAGCTACTCCGCGACCACACCAACCATAGCCAATTACTACAAAAGCAGTTCCCGCCAACAGAAGATTGGTAGCTCTAATAATGCCATCAATTGTTGATTGTCCAGTCCCGTAACGATTGTCGAACAAATGTTTGGTGTCGGCATCGTTAACAGCAACAACAGGAAAGCGTAAAACATTATCTTCAGCCATGCTTCGCAAACGAATAATTCCAGTAGTAGTTTCCTCAGTACTTCCAATTATTTCTGAGATTAATTCCTGCTTTTCGGAAAGAACAGTGGTAACCAAATCAGCACCATCATCCATAGTGATTTGGGGACTGTGCTCCAGTGCTGAGTAAATATGAGAGTAATAAGTTTCCCTATCTTCCCCGTTAATAGCATAAACTGGAATATCAAAATCATTTACCAAAGAAGCAGCCACATCATCCTGAGTACTTAATGGATTAGAAGCACAAACACGACAATCGGCCCCACCCGCCTTGAGTGTTCTGGCCAAATTAGCCGTTTCAGTAGTGACATGTAAACAAGCTGCTATCCGAATGTCCTGTAGCGGCTTTTCTTTTTCAAAGCGCTCACGAATTAAACGTAAAACAGGCATTGATTGATCTGCCCAATCAATACGATCCTTTCCTTTTCCCGCCAGGGAAAGATCTTTCACATCACCTTTCATAAAACTCTCCTGTCTATTAGTCTGGAAACTTTAGTTGAATCTGTAGAACTATTTCTAATTTATTTAATCAACAAACTTATTACTTAACTAATATTAATCTAGGACAATCCAGCCTCTTGGCGTAATAGGTCAGCTTTATCCGTTGACTCCCATAAAAATTCTTCTTCTTCTCTTCCAAAATGGCCATAAGCTGCTGTTTTGCGAAAAATAGGTCGTCTTAAATTAAGATCTGAAATAATTTCTTGAGGTGTTAATCTGAAATGAGTTCTTATTAAATTTTCAATAACGGACTCTTCCAATCTGGAGGTTCCATAAGTGTCCACCATAATAGAAACAGGATCTGCAACTCCAATTGCATAAGCAAGTTGCACTTCCATACGTTCGGCAAGACCTGCAGCTACACAATTTTTAGCAATGTAGCGAGCCATATAAGATGCAGAACGATCCACTTTGGAGGGATCTTTCCCAGAAAAAGCTCCTCCTCCGTGCCGGCCCATACCCCCGTAGGTGTCTACAATAATTTTACGTCCAGTAACACCACAATCTCCTTGAGGACCCCCCACCGCAAAACGGCCTGTAGGATTAATATGAATTTTAGTGTTTTGATCAAACAATTCCTTCGGAATAATTGGTTGAATAACTTCTTCACGAACAATTTCATGGATAACTTTATTGTCTACGTCAGGACTATGTTGCGTTGAAATAACCACCGTATCCACCCGAACCGGTTTGTCATTGTCATATTCAATCGTTACCTGAGATTTCCCATCAGGTCTCAACCAATGAATTCCTCCCTCACGCCGACAATGGCTCAACTGTTGAGTAAGTCGATGGGCCAATAAAATTGGCATAGGCATAAGCTCAGTAGTTTCTGTGCATGCATACCCAAACATTAGTCCTTGATCACCAGCACCTCCTTCATCCACGCCTTGAGCAATGTCAGGAGATTGCCTATCAACAGAACAAACCACACCGCAGGTTTCACAATCAAAACCGTATTTTGCACGAGTGTAACCAACATCTCGGATTACTTGCCTTGCCACCGTGGGATAATCTATTACACCATGGGTGGTTATTTCTCCTGCTATAACTATTAGTCCGGTTGTGACTAATGTTTCGCAAGCAACACGTCCCTTGGGATCTTGCTCAAGTATGGCATCTAAAACTGCGTCTGAAACTTGATCAGCAATCTTATCTGGATGACCTTCAGTGACTGACTCAGAAGTAAAAAGATGCTTACCGTTGTTTGACATAAAGCCTCCCTTAAGAAGGGTTCTCTTCAAAACCGGACAACCTAACACAGCTTTTATCAGGCTGTCAATGAACAGAAACCTTGAAAAATTACTACCCTGCTACCCAATTTTCATCTTTGTCAAGATTGCCAAGTTGACCATTTATCCAACTGAAAATAGCGACTCAGTTCTTTGGATGCAAGCAAGAACAATAATAGTGCCTTTTGTGAATGTAATCGGTTTTCAGCCTGCTCAAAAACTAGTGATTGAGGAGAATCTATTACCGAATCAGTTACTTCTTGGTTTCTGTGGGCTGGAAGACAATGCATAAAACAAGCATCTTCTCCTGCCGACTTCATCGCCTGAGATGTAACTTGATATTTTTCAAACACTTGAACTCTCTCTCTGCTTTCCTTCTCCTGTCCCATACTAACCCATGTGTCAGTATAAACAACATCTACTCCCTCTAGAGCATCCATTGAATCAGTCCACTGATAAGATCAGGACCTAGACTCAGAAAGCATTTCAAAATCTTTTTCAGCTTGGCTAGGAGGACAATGAGACGAAGGGGTTACTGCTACAAAAGACATTCCTGAAAGTGCTGCAGCATGAATTAGAGAAGTACAAACATTGTTCCCATCTCCAACAAAAGCCATAGTTTTTCCTTCCAAAGCTCCCCATCTTTCTTTGAGTGTAAAAATATCTGCCAAAGCCTGACATGGATGTTCTAAGTCCGTTAAAGCATTAATAACAGGAATAGACGCTATTTCCGCTAATTCAAGAACTGCTTCATGAGAAAATGTCCTTGCGACAATACAGTCAAACCAGCGTTCTAGATTTCGTGCTACATCACCTAAGGATTCTCTTTCACTGAGCTGAGCCTCAGAATCACCCAGATAGACTGCGTCTCCACCCAATTGCTTAATTCCTAACTCAAAAGTTAAACGCGTTCTTAAAGAAGACTTTTCAAAAACAAGAACTAAACTTTTACCAGTTATCATTTGGCGAAAATTTCCTGGATGGCGCTTGACTTCATTACTGGCTTGAAGCAATTTCCCCCATAGCTCTGAATCTAAATTTTTTAAAGAAAGAAAGTTTTTCACGGCTACTTTACGATTCTCCATTTAATTTTAGGAGGATTTTTCAATCCACCCGTTCCAATAATCAAGCTGTTGCTTCAACGAAGTAAGCCCAGTACTGCCTTTGTGCTGACGCTTTTCCAAAACGCTTTCTTGCTTTAACCTTTCAAAAATCTCACTGTCCACTTCTGGCATAAATTCTCGAATAGTCTCCAGAGATAGTTGATCTAGATTAACTTCATTTTCTAAACAATAATTGACTAACATTCCTACTTTTTCATGAGCTATTCGGAAAGGAGTTCCTTGGGAAACTAAATACTCAGCAACATCCGTTGCCATTAAAAATCCTTCCTGGAGTGCCTGCTTGGTTTTCTCTTCATTAACCTTAAAGCCTTCCACAATACACGGAAGAATATCCAAGGTTTCTCTAACCATATCTACACAGCTAAAGAGATGTTCCTTGTCTTGTTGAAGATCTCGATGATAGGAAGTAGGAAGTCCTTTTATTAGAATCGCCATACCGTTAGCATGACCTAAAACAGAAGCAGTTTTACCTCTTACTAGTTCCAAAATATCTGGATTTTTTTTCTGAGGCATCATACTACTACCCGTACAAAAAGCGTCTGGAAGCTCTATCCATCCCACTGGAGTACTAGAAAAATAAATAAAATCTTCCGATATACGACTCACGTGAAGCATTAGTTGTGTTGCAATTTGAAGAAGCTCTAAAACAAAATCTCGATCTCCCACTACATCATAACTATTACCTAAACTAGATGTAAAACCTAAATTCTGAGCTGTTTGCTCTGGGTCTAGATGGAGCGTACTTCCCGCCAATGCTCCTGCACCTAAAGGACTATATTCGTGAAGTTTCTGATATTGAGTTAATCGATGAAAATCTCGTCCTAGCATTTCGCAAAAAGCCAATAAATAGTGTCCCCACGATAATGGCTGAGCTGCTTGCAAGTGGGTCCATCCGGGAAAAAGATCTCTTTTAAGATCTTCTGCACGATTCACTACGATTTTTTGAAAACCCAATAACTTACTGCACCAATCCGCAGAACTTTCCAAACAAAAGAGCTTTAAGTCCAATGCTACCTGATCATTACGACTCCGCCCAGTATGAAGGCGATGCCCTGCTTGACCTACGATTTCCTGAAGACGATATTCAATATTCATATGAATATCTTCTAATTCTTCTCGATAAGGAAATTCACCATCCTGAATCTCCTTTTCTATCTGATTCAAACCCTTTAATATTAATTTTTCATCTTCCGGTTGAATTATTCCCTGAGTTGCTAACATACGCACATGTGCCCCACTACCACGAATATCGTAATCCGCCAATCGTCGATCTATATTTAGTGAACTCGTGTACTTCTGCACTAAGGGATCCAGATCAGCTTTAAATCTCCCCCCCCAAGGCTTCTTAGTTTTCTTCTGCACAGCACATCTCCTAACTATCAGACGACTCATCTCGTAAAAGGGATGCAATTTTCAGCCGAAGACCCTGGAGGCGAATAAAACCTTCTGCATCACTCTGTTGATAAACTTGATCTGCTTCGAAAGTAGCATAAGAAGAATCATAAAGACTGTAAGGAGAACTTCTACCATTCACAATACAGTTTCCTTTATATAGATCCATTTTCACCTTACCTGTGACATGTTTTTGAGAATTCTTAACAAGCTTTAATAAAAGTTGCATCTCGGGAGCAAACCAAAAACCGTTGTAAATCAACTCAGATATTTGCAATGATAATTCATTCTTCAAGCGCTGTACTTGACGATCTAATGTTAAAGATTCTAAAGCTCTGTGAGCCTTATACAATACAGTCAATCCAGGTGTTTCATAAATTCCACGAGACTTCATTCCCACCATTCTGTTCTCGACTAAATCTACTCGGCCTACACCATTAGCTCCGGCCAATTGATTTAATTGCTGTAAAATTTCAACCGGACTTATTTTTTGATTATTCAATCCAACAGGGACACCTTCATCAAAATCAATCTCAACTTTAGTGGCACAATCAGGAGACTCTTGGGGAGAAATTGTTTGCAAAAAAATACTTTCTGGTGGTGACTCCCATGGATCTTCTAATACTCCTCCCTCGTAAGAAGTATGCATTATATTTTGATCAATACTGTAGGGCTTTTCTCCGCTCGAGGTAACCGAAATCCCTTTAGATTCTGCATACTCAATCAAATCACTACGTCCCTGAAATTTCCATGTTCTCCAAGGTGCAATAATCTTTAATTCTGGAGCCAATGCATGGAACGTCAACTCAAACCGCACTTGGTCATTACCTTTTCCAGTAGCACCGTGTGCTAAGGCATCACAGCCCCAATCCTTTGCTCTTTTAATCTGCTCGGCTGCAATTATCGGACGTGCCAAAGCAGTCCCTAATAAGTATTCTCCCTCATAGAGGGCATGAGATTGCATTGCAGGAAAAACAAAATCGGAAACAAAAGATTCCTTCAGATCGGAAATAACAACTTCATCGGCCCCTGTATCATAGGCCTTCTTCTCTATTGCTAACAAATCCTCTCCTTGGCCAACATCTGCCACCATTGCCATTACAGGACACTTATATTTCTCTTTTAACCAGCAAAGCATAACTGAGGTATCCAATCCCCCTGAATAAGCTAAAACTATTTTTTTTATGCTTCCTGAATTCTGTTCCATAACTCTTTCCTTACCTTGTGTGCATCGTGCCCTTCAGCAACTACAGCTAATAACGTATTTTCTCCTGCAACAGTTCCTAAGATACTTCCTAAATCCAAATTATCGATCTTATAAGCAACAGCCGGAGCAAGACCCGGCTCAGTTTGAAAAACTAGTAAATTTCCACTAACCTCACACCGTAGAACAGATAGACCCTCCCAGTTATCCAGTAACGTATATTTATACCCTCCACTCTCAGCATTTTTTTTAACAACACTTAGTTCTCTAAGATCACGAGAAAGAGTAGCTTGTGTCACATTAAATCCGTTCTCTAAAAGTCTTTTGCGCAATTCTTCCTGACTAGGAATTTCTTCCTTGTAAATCAAATCCAATATGAATTGCTGCCGAATCGATTTATTCATATTCGTTAAAAACGAATATTTATACATTAAATTACTTTGATTGTCAAGCTATGCAGCAAACAGCCTAACTTGCGTTTTGGAAGGTCTGGTAAAGGGTATCCCGCTGAACTGGCACAAATCCGGCAGTTGAAATAACTCGCACTAAATCCTGCTGATTGGCAGTATAGCAAGCACCTGCAGTACTCATGACGTTTTCTTCAATCATAATACTGCCTACATCGTTTGCTCCCCAACGAAGAGCAATTTGAGCTACTTTCAGACTCTGAGTTAACCAAGAAACTTGTATATTTTTGAAATTATCAAGATACAGTCGACTAACAGCCAATAAAGTTAAGTATTCAAGCGATCCCACTTCATTTTCAATCAATTCCTTCATAGGAGTATTTTCTAATTGAACTTTCCAGGGAATGAAGGCTACAAATCCACCTGTCTCATCTTGAAGCTCTCTTAGATTTTCCAAGTGCTCTACTCTATTCCGCACAGTTTCCCCTCCCCCAATCATCATGGTAGCAGTTGTCAAAATCCCTTCTTGATGTGCAACACGCATAACCTCCAACCACTCTTTAGCTGTGCATTTCCCAGGACTAATTTCGAGACGCATTGACTCAACCAAAATCTCTGCTCCACCACCAGGAATTGAATTCAATCCAGCTTTCTTTAAACGACTGACTGCCTCTCTCAGACTAATTTTGCTTAGTTTTGCCAACACCACAATTTCCGGGGGAGAAAAACAGTGAAGATGAATGGGATAGCGTTTTCGAATAGCACTCAACAGATCTTCATAATAATCAATTTTTAATTCTGGATTCATTCCTCCTTGCAACAAAACACCCGTACCCCCTAATCTCAAAGTCTCTTCAATTTTTTCAAAAATAGTTTTATGCGATAAAGTGTAGCCTTCTTTTTCTCCTGGTTTTCGGTAAAAATTGCAAAAGGTACATCGTGCCACACATACATTGGTGTAACTAATATTACGATCAATCAAAAAAGAAGCTCTTCCTTCGGGGTGCTTAGTTGCTCGCACATAGTCGGCTGCTTGTCCAATCCGATGGTACTCTTCAGAATTAAGCAACAACAAGGCTTCTTCAGAAGTAATCCGCTCCTGGGAACGGGCTTTCTCCAAAATCTGTAAAATTGATTGCTGATCTGCGATAACCGCTTCCATGACAGCCATTTTAGGCGGGCAATGCTGCTATTACAACTGCGGAATTACTGCTCTTCTCCCTCTGCCAGACAAGACTTAGATAGACAAACCCTTAATTTTTCCTAAAGGAATTGCGCTCCTTCTAACTTCAACAACATTTCTTTGACAGGTAGACCCCCACTAAAACCGACCAAAGACCCATCGTGCCCTAAGACGCGATGACAAGGGACTACAATAGAAATCGGATTATTCCCCACGGCTGCACCCACAGCTTGACTAGCCTGAGACTTATTAATTCGACTAGCAATTTCTCCATAGCTGACTGTACACCCATAGGAAATATCTAACAATTGCTCCCAGACTCTAACCTGAAAAGGAGTTCCTTTTAAATCTAACTGCAATTGAAAACACTGTCTTTGACCTGCAAAATATTCTCTCAATTGCTTTGAAGCCTGATTTAAAATTGGAATCTTTCCTTTCTTAGGCAATTGGGAAAAATATTGTTCAAACCAGACGGATCTGCATTCAAAGGGCCTATTGGGAAAAGAAATCTGACACAATCCTGACGAACTCCCAACTATCTCGAGAGTTCCAATTCGAGTCTTTAATTCCTGGGAAAAAAGCTTAATCACCGCTATTACTAATCATAACTGATGGCAAATTACTTTCATATTCTCCTGAGATTGTTTTTTCCATCTTCACTCTCATTTTTAAAGTCAGTTCTAATGTTTAAAATATCCACTTACTATGGATTTCAACATACTCATTCCTATGCTGGCCTGCGTGGTTCTTCTCGTTTTACTAAACAGGGCTTTTTTAAATCGATCTCTTATGGAATATAGCCTGGTCTGGTCAGATCTTGTT
>CAZASS010000013.1:12892-13526 GCA_964487835.1 uncultured Acidobacteriota bacterium
TGTTGCCAACCCACATTTAGAAAAACAGCACATCGAAGCTCACGCAGACCTAGAACTTAAAGATCAGTCTATCCAAGAAATGCATGAAGGGTTCAAAGCGGGAATAGAAAAATACGAAAAACAAATATTGGAACTAGAAAAGAGCCGCAAAGAAGACTATGGAAGATCACATCAATTCTTTCAAAATATAACTACCAGTACCACTGAATTAAAAAAGGAGACTGGAAATTTGGTCCAAGCTCTTAGATCCTCACCTCACGCAAAGGGGCAATGGGGAGAAATGCATCTCAAAAAAGCTCTTGAACTTGCAGGTCTGGTTGACCATTGTGATTTTAGAACTCAGGAATCTATCTCTACTCAGGATTCCCGTATTAGACCTGATGCAATTATCGACCTGCCCGGAGGACGAAAAATTGTCATTGACGCCAAAGTTCCCATGGACTCGTACTTGCAATATATCGAAGAACCAGATGAAGACAAAAAAGACCAATTAATGAAAGATCATTGCCGTCAACTTCGAAGACACGTATCAGAATTAGGGAAAAAATCGTATTGGGACCAACTTGAAGGCAGTCCCGAATATGTAGCGCTATATATTCCTCTTGAAAGCCTTTACAGTTCGGCATTACTCCAT
>CAZASS010000013.1:13536-22587 GCA_964487835.1 uncultured Acidobacteriota bacterium
TCAATCATCGGGTCATCATTTTAAGCCCCCCAACACTACAGGCACTTCTACTATCTGCTTCTTATGATTGGAGTCAAGAAAAGCTCGCTCAAAACGCGAAAGAAATCTCAGCCATAGGCAAAGAACTTTACGACCGCCTCTCTACATTTTCCAATCACTTCTCACGCTTAGGATCTAACCTTGATAAATCTGTTCAAATCTTCAATGAAACTCTTGGATCAATGGAACAGCGTGTTCTTGTTCAAGCTCGCCGCTTTAAAGATTTAGGAATTTCGACCAAAGAGAACCTTCCTGAAATTCCTCGGATTGATCGGAAAACGCGTCAAGTGCAATCTACTAAAACAACATCTTTGCAACAACAAAAAACACCAGAGAAAGTCTCTTAGATCACGCACGAGGATGATATTTATCGTAAATTTGCTTAAGCCTCTCTCGTGTAACATGAGTGTAAATTTGGGTGGTAGAAATATCCACATGACCAAGCATCATTTGCACCGCCCTTAAATCAGCACCATGCTCTAATAAATGTGTGGCAAAACTATGCCGCAGAATATGAGGACTAAGCTTCTCCTCAACACCAATTTCCTGTCCATACTTTCTCACCATCATCCAAAAATACTGCCTTGTCATTCCCTTGCCTTGTTGTGTTACAAACAAATGAGTACTATTTTTTCTCTTTCTCAAAAAATGAGGCCGAGCTTCTGATAAATATTTTTGAACAAAACCCAACGCCGAATCTCCCAACGGAACAATTCTTTCCTTAGAGCCTTTCCCAAACACTCTCAAAAAACCAGCTTCAAAGTTTATTTCTTGAACGCGAATACGCACTAATTCGCTAACTCGCAATCCAGCAGCATAAAGAACCTCTAACATGGCTCTATCACGCAACCCGTGGGGCCTACTTAAGTCAGGCTGCTGCAAAAGCTTCTCTACTTCGTCTTCACTTAAATATTTAGGGAGAGTTCTCCAAGTTTTGGGAGTTTCTAATGATTCAGTGGGATCCAACTGAATGTAGTTGTCTAATAAAAGAAATTGGAAAAACGAACGCAAACTAACGATCTTTCTTACCACCGAACGTGCCGAAAGATTTTCATAAAGCCGTTGCACGTACTTAGACAATTCAGGCTTACCCACCGCAACAACCTCACATTTTCGGGATATCAAATAGGATAGAAACTGTTGAATATCTCGCTGATAAGCTTCTATTGTGTTAGGTGCCAAACCTCTTTCAACCTGAAGATGATTGAGATAATTGCGAAAAACTCTCTCCTTCATACTTAACGCCTTATCAATTGGAGAAAATAAGAAACTTCCCTAACGCGCAATAAGCCACAACAACTGAAATAAGCAATAATACCAACGGCAATACAAGAGATCAGAGACACTAACTCTTGCACAAACTCTTTCTCCCGCCACATCCGATGAAAAAACTGATCTAATCCATAAACAACTATTCCCATAAAAACAGCTGCAACCATCAATTTAATTATCATAGAGGGCACTCTATACCTTTCGAAAGATCCCAACCGATGCCTAAGGCCTCTCATCAACAAAATATTGCTAAGCGAAATAGATAGAGTTGTTCCAAATGCCAACCCCACATATCGGTATTCGAGCGGAAGAATGGCAAAAACCAAAATCAGATTAACAATTAAATTAGTAACTACGGCAATCAAACTAATTCGAACTGGAGTTCGAGTATCCTCTAACGCATAAAATGTGGGAATATAAATTTTATTACAACTATAAGTAAATAATCCTAATGCATAAAAAATTAAGGCATAAGCTGTATACTGAGTGTCAATTGAAGTAAAGTTTCCACGCTCGAAAAGAACACGTACAATTGGCACAGCCAAGATAATCAATCCAACCATTGAAGGTATCGACATCAACGCCACCAACTTAATGGAATTAGCCACTGTCTTTTTTATTTCTTCCCAGTCTTCCAAGGCAGCAAACTTTGAAACTTCTCGTAAATTAACCACTCCCATCGCCAATCCAAAAAGCCCAATAGGCAAATAAAGAATTCGAAAGGCATAACTGAGCCAAGAAACCGGACCATTTTCCTGCAAGAAAGAAGCAATCTGAGTATTAACCAAAATGTTAAGCTGAACAGCTCCAACTCCCACAATAGCCGGGGCAAGTAGAGAAATTATTTTTCTTATGCCCTCATGGTTCAACCTCACCTTAAATTGGAATCGATATCCTAGCTTCCACAAAAAAGGCACCTGCATGCAACACTGCAAAAAACCTCCCGCCACTGCCCCAACAGCCATAGCATAAATGGGAACTAGACCCCATTCTTCGAATTGAGGTACTAGAAAAAATCCAGCCAAAATAACCATTACATTAAAAATAGCGGGAGCAAGAGATGGAATGAAAAAGTAATTCATTGTATTGAGAATCCCCATAGCAACAGAGGCCATACCAATCAACATCAAGAAAGGGGAAAGAATCTTTAACAACACAGAAGTAACTTCTAATTTTTCGGGGGAATCAGCGAAACCAGCCGCCAATAAATAAACGAAGTATTCAGAAAAAATCAGGAAAACTAAAGTCAGCCCTCCCAAAATAATTATTATCCAACACAACACTAAATTGGCAAGTAACCAGGCTTCCGATTTGCCTTTTTTGTGTAGAAAATTAGTAAAAGTTGGAACAAATGCTGAACTAAGAGCCCCTTCAGCAAATAAGTCTCTAAGAAGATTGGGAATCCGAAAAGCTACAAGCCAAGCATCATTGTAAAGACCAACTCCGAATAGTTTTGCAAATACTTGATCCCTTACCAAGCCTAAAATTCGGCTCAAGAAAACAGCTAAACTCACTCTCCCTGCTGCACGAGCCGATTCTACTGATTGAGTCATTTAAGATAAGCCTATGGCTTGTTTCCTAGTTCGCCAGATAGCCAACCACTAGGAAAAAAGTTAAAATCTGAGGCATATATTGAAATCGGTTCAAACTATTTATTTTAAAAAATTTATTATCTATCCCCAACAGAAAGCCAACCTAAGTTATCATTCTTACCTGAACTATTTTCCGACAGGAGTCAAAATCTCATGAAGTTAGGAAAAATCGCTCATAAATTGGATTGCAAACTCCGTGGACCAGACGATTTGGAAATCACGGGTGTAGCTGGAATTGAAGAAGCCCAAAAAAACCAAATCACCTTTATCTCCAATCCTAAATACTTATCCCATATTCATTCGACTAAAGCTGGAGCTATTATCCTCTCATCTGATATGCCCGAGATATCTAATGCTATTTTAATTTCAGATAACCCTTACCTGACCTTTGCTCGTGCTATCGAACTTTTCTATAGCTCCCCCCAACCAATACCGGGAATACATCCGACTGCAACAATTGCCGAAAACGCAAAATTAGGAGAAAACTACTCTATCGGAGCTAATACAGTTATAGGAGAGGGCGTTGAACTTGGAAACAATGCCATTCTACATCCAAATGTAGTGATATATCCCCATGCTAAAATAGGCAATGACTTTCTGGCCCACTCTCATTCTACTGTTCGTGAATTCTGCAAACTCGGCAACCGAATAACCTTACAAAATGGAGCGATCGTTGGAGCAGACTGATTTGGATTTGCCCCCGACAAGCAAGCGCATTATTACAAGATTCTACAATCTGGCATTGTTGTTTTAGAAGATGATGTTGAAATTGGAGCCTATTCTTGCATCGACCGGGCAACAGTAGGAGAAACACGAATAAAAAAAGGAACTAAAATTGATAACCTAGTACAGGTTGGGCATGGAGCCCTAGTAGGACAACATTCTGTCCTAGCTGCTCAAGTTGGCTTGAGCGGAAGTTCTCAAATAGGAGACCATGTCACTCTAGCAGGACAAGTAGGTGTGGCCGGACACTTATCCGTAGGGAACCAAGTAATCGCTACTGCACAAACAGGAATTGCCCGATCAGTAAAAGAAGGAAAAACTGTCTCTGGATCCCCAGAAATGGATTCTAGTCTATGGAAAAGAATTTATCTTCTAATGCACAAACTTCCCCAAATAGCTCGTACCGTTAAACGGCTCGAACAAGAACTAGAAAGCTTAAAAAACAAGGCACAGTAAACACACCAGATCGTCCTAATTCTTCACAACTCAATTTGAAAGCTCCCCTTGGAAAAATCTTGCTAAAAATACCTAGCAATCTACATTAAGTATATTGAATTAAATGCCTAATATAAAGCTTAAAATTCCTGATAGTACTCCAAGCCTAAATGAGTAATTTGTTCTTCCCCTTTCATATATCGAAGGGTGTTTTTAAGCTTCATTAGTTGAATAAAAAGATCATGTTCAGGATATAAATCTGGCAGCGTCATCGGACTCTTGAAATAAAAGGAGAGCCACTCTTGAAGACCATGCATTCCTGCACGTTTTGCAAGATCCAAAAAAAGCACCAAATCAAGTACTAACGGAGCTGCCAAGATACTATCACGACATAAAAAATCAATTTTCATCTGCATCGGATAACCCAACCAACCAAAAATATCTAAATTATCCCACCCCTCCTTATTATCCTTACGTGGAGGATAATAATTAATGCGAACCTTATGATAAAAATCAGCATAAAGTTCAGGATAAACATCGGGCTGTAGAATATGCTCTAAAACAGAAAGCTTACTTTCTTCTTTGGTTCGAAAAGAATCCGGATCATCCAGTACTTCCCCATCTCGATTTCCTAAAATATTAGTTGAAAACCATCCCGACAGTCCCAACAATCTGGCTTTTAGCCCTGGTGCGATTATTGTTTTCATTAGTGTTTGTCCCGTTTTAAAATCTTTTCCGCAAATAGGGACACAATTTTTTTCAGCCAGTTCATAAAAAGCAGGAATGTCTACAGTTAGGTTAGGAGCCCCATTAGCAAAAGGAATACCTAGCTTAAGAGCTGCATAAGCATAAATCATACTTGAAGGAATATCTTTATCATTACCTCTAAGACCTTCTTCAAATTTATCTAGTGACTGATGAACTTCACTAGCCTGAATAAAAATTTCTGTACTTCCACACCAAATCATCACCATGCGATCAACAGAGTTATTCTCTTGAAACTGTTGAATTTCCTCAATTAACTGCTCAGCTAGATCAAATTTATTTTTTCCTTTTTTGACATGAGAGCCATCCAGTCTCTTGACATATTGTTTGTCAAAAACAGCTTCCATAGGAACAATGTCCTCTAGCTCTTCTTTAAGCTGCTCTATCAAGTTAGACTCTAAAACACTTCCTTTGATAGCTGCTGTGTATGCATCATCTGGAAATAAATCCCAGGCTGCAAATACTAAATCGTGAATCGAAGCAAGGGGAACAAAGTCAATAATTTTAGGAATTCTCTTGTCAGTTCTTTTCCCTAATCGAACGGTCCCCATTTGTGTAAGAGAACCAATTGGAGCTCCCAAACCCTTCTTAATTGCTTCAACTCCTGCAACAAAAGTAGTGCTAACTGCTCCCAAGCCAACCAATAAAACGCCTAGCTTCCCTTCTGCAGTTTCAATTTCAATACCTTTTTCACCCATTTCTCTCACCTACCTCTCGAATTTCTCACACCTAATCATATATTTGAAGAGTTAACTAAATATCTTTAGCAGAACCCTCCTGCACTATTCCTGAAATATCTGCAATTTCTAAAAACATTTCAGAAATATTGTGGAGCAAGCCCACACGATTTCGACGCAACTTCTCTTCTTCACTAATAACTAGAACCTTATCGAAAAATTGATCCACAACACTCCTTAAACTAGCAATTTCCTTTAAAACTTCGAAGTATTTTTCCTTTTCAAGAAGGGCTTTTACTTTTGGCTGCAAAATTGAATAAGCCTCAAAAAGCGCTTTCTCTTCAGGTTCTATCAAAATATCCTCGGAGACCTCAACAATTTCTTCTGCTTGCTTAGCAAGTATGTTCTTAATTCTCTTGTAAGCCACGGCCAGAGCATTAAAATCTTCTTCCTCCTTAATTGCACACAAAGCATTCGCCTTTTCATAGATTTTATAAACGCTCTCTTCATCCCCCTCAAATACTGCATTTAATACATCATATGGGATCCCTTTTCTATAGGATAAAACGTGGCGCAGTCGCCGATCTAAAAAACTTAGCAAACTAACTTTCTGCTCTTCATCCAGTAATATTGAAGATTTTCCAACCGAGTCCTGAGCCAAACTCACCAAATCTTCCATAGAATACGCCAAACGATGATCTAGAAGCACTTTAACCAAACTTTGTGCTTGTCGGCGAATGCCAAAAGGATCACTTGAACCCGTTGCAATAATGCCTGCACTGAAACATCCCACCAGCGTATCCACTTTGTCTGCAATAGATAGCAAAGCTCCTAGATGAGTAGAGGGAGATTTGTCGTCCAAAGAAACGGGTTGGTAATGTTCATAAACGGCTTTCCAAACCGGCTCTGGAAGGTTTTCTCTTTGCGCATATAATCCTCCCATAATCCCCTGAAGTTCCGGAAATTCTCGGACCATATCGGTAGTCAGATCTGCCTTGCACAGATTAGCAGCCATTGCTAAATTAGAATCCTTATCCAATTGCGCACACAACAATTTCAACCGTTTTGTTTTAGCTCCATAACTTCCTAATTTGTCCTGGAATAAAATCTGATCTAATCGCTTAACTCTCTTTTGCAAATTTTGTTTGCCATCGGTTTGCCAAAAAAAATCAGCATCTTCAAGCCTAGCTCTCAAAACTCGTTCATGCCCCTTTTGAATTTTCCCTGAAGGATCTCCATTGGTGTTTATTACAGTTAAAAACCAAGGCTGAATTGCTCCTGATTCGTTTACTAAAGAAAAATACTTCTGATGGTGTCTCATAACTGTAATCAAAACTTCTTTAGGAAGACTTAAAAAATGGTCACTAAAACTACCACAAATAACACTGGGAAATTCATTCAGGTTGCACACCATTTCGAAAAGCGATGAATCTGCAATCCTTTTTACACCCTTGGGAGTTTCAGCATCCATTTCACGAGAAATTTTCTTCACTATCTCGTCATGATTTACAAGAACATAGTTTTTTCTCAACTGGTCTAAATAATCACTTACTTTGTCTAATTTGATTTCCTGTGACCCCAAAAAGCGATGCCCACGTGTTATCCGACCTGCTTTGATCCCTTCTAATTCAAAAGGGATTATTTCCTCATTCCAAAGTGCCACACACCACCTTATTGGGCGAACAAAACGAAATCGACTCGTTTCCCAATACATCGTCTTTGGCCAACTAATCGATTTCACTATTTCCGGTAAAATCTCAGGTAAAACCTCAAAAACAGGCCTCCCTTTTACATTGTTTTGGTAACCTACATAGGGCCCTCTATTAGTTTCGAAAACTTCAAGATCACTAACAGAAATATCGTTCTTGCGCGCAAAACCTTTTGCAGCCTCGGTTACCTTCCCCTCCTGATCGTAGGCAACAGACTGAGGAGGCCCTAAGACAGTTTCGTCTCTATCAAACTGACGATCTGGCAAATTTTTCACAAGAATGCTTAAACGACGAGGAGACCCTAATCGGTCGACTTCTTGACATGAAATTTGCCATTTTTCCAATAGTTCTTCAAAAGACTCTCCCAACTGTTCTAAAGCAGAACCGATTAAGTTTGCCGGAATTTCTTCTACTCCTAATTCAAGTAAGAATTTATTTGCCATAAGAATCCAAATATTGCTCCGCAATTTTCACAGCCAAACTGCGAACCCGAGCAATAACTCCTACTCGCTCAGTAGCACTAATTGCTCCACGACTATCCAATAAATTAAAAGTATGAGAGCACTTAAGACAGTAATCATAGGCCGGCAAAACACACTCATTTTCTAAACAACGCTGACATTCTTTTTCATAAAGATCAAAAAGGGAAAAAAGCATCTTTGTGTCAGCTACTTCAAAGCTATACTTTGAAAATTCTCGCTCTTCCTCTTTCTTGATATCTCCATATGTCAACTCTTCATTCCAGAGAATATCAAACACATTTTCAGTCCCAGTAAGAAAAGTAGCAATTCGTTCAAGACCATAGGTTATCTCTGCTGAAATTGGCATCAAATCAATTCCACCAGCTTGTTGAAAATATGTAAACTGGGTGATTTCCATTCCATCTAAAAGCACCTGCCAGCCGACTCCCCAAGCTCCTAGAGTAGGACTTTCCCAATTATCCTCTTCAAAACGCAAATCATGTTTCTCTAAATTAATTCCTAATTTCTTAAGACTTTCCAAATACAGTTCTTGAACCTGATCCGGAGCAGGTTTCAATATGACTTGAAGCTGATAATGACGACCTACTCGATTAGGATTTTCTCCATATCGTCCATCTGTAGGACGCCTAGAGGGTTGGACATAAGCAACTTTATAGGGACGAGTTCCAAGAACACGCAAAAAAGTCTCTGGATGCATAGTTCCTGCCCCAACCTCAAGATCATAAGGTAGTTGGATCACACATCCATAATCCATCCAGTATTCCAGCAACTGATGAATAATCTTTTGAAACGTAATCATTTCCTTAACCTAATTATAGTTTAATTCAAGAAATACAAGGGGCGACCTAAAAGATCGCCCCTATAATAGCTGCTTTAACAATTTTCGCGCTTTGAGTTGTTTTTCAAGATGATATTCTATCAAGTCACTACATAGACTATCTAATTTTTTAGCTTCCTCTACAGAAAGACTTATGCGACTCAACTCAGCAGGAGGAAGTTTCATCATTTTCTGACTTTTGACTGCTAGGTTGTCAGGTAATCTGCCTTTAAATTCTGGCAAAATACCTTCCAACTGCAAAATCCACAATTCAAAGTACCTAGCAAGCTACTCTGCTGAAATTTTTCCACCCACCTCTAACACGGCCAACGATAAACGAAATAGCTTATCGCTTTCTTCCTCTTCCTTTGAAAACTCATTTAAAAGTTCGGCAAAGTAGCTAAAATAAAGACTGGTTTCCAAGGTCATTTCTTCTACTGCAAAAGCCGCCTTAAGAGTCTCACAATTTTTTATAACAGCTAAATCCTGATGTTCTTTTCTTGAAAAAGTCACTACTAGATGGGTCAGAGGCTCTAGATT
>CAZASS010000014.1:0-16901 GCA_964487835.1 uncultured Acidobacteriota bacterium
AAAGTAACTTTTAGTAAGTTTGCGGACTGTTCCTGACAATAAAATTAATGCGATCAGATTAGGGAAAACAACAAGTCCCAGTGCAACATCTCCTAAAGTCCAAACTGTCGATAAAGCAAAGATAGCTCCCAAAAAGTGCATAAAAACAAAAAGGATTTTGTAGGGTAGAACAGCTTTGATGCCGAAAAGATAATTCGCACACCTATCTCCATAGTAGCTCCAGGATATAGCTGTGGAGATAGCAAATAGCAATACCGATATAATAACAACGTAGTGTCCCCAGGAACCTAGTGGCGAAAGTCCTTTTTGAAAAGCTAGTGCGGTCAAAGGGGCACCATTTTCTACTGCCAGTCCATAAAGTTGTTCGTAGGTTTGACCATCGGCCGTAACAGCTCTTCGTTTTTCAATTTCAATCACACCAGTAAAAGGTTGATTGTGATTGGGATCTAAAAAAAATTGATCTACAACCACATCATGCCAAGCAAGTTGAATGGCCGATGTAGTATCAGGCATTCCATTTAATATTTGGATTTTTGATGCTGTTGGTTCAGGTGAAATTCTTTCTTGGAAAGTAATATCTCCAGAGGATAATTTTAGATGGGTAGGTACGGGTTCATTCCAAACTCCAGTAGTAAGAATGACAAGTCCTGTCATGGAACAAATAACAATAGTATCAATGAAGGGTTCTAGTAGTGCGACAACTCCCTCTGATACCGGCTCATCAGTTTTTGCAGCCGAATGAGCAATTGGGGCGGACCCCATGCCTCCCTCATTGGAAAACAATCCACGACGAACTCCCCACATCATAGTGGTTACAAAAAGTCCTGCTCCAGTGCCAGCAACTCCAGCTGAAGGATTAAATGCTTCCTGTACGATAAGTAACAGTGTGGAAGGTAGTTGTTCATAATGAAAAAATAGAACAATTGCAGCAGCAGATATGTATATGGTTGCCATTAAAGGAGCTAAAATGCTGGTGACTCGACCTATGCGCGATATTCCTCCTACGATGACAAGAAAAACAATAGTTGAGGTGGCTAGACCAGTAGTCCAAGCAGATATGCCAAACTCAGTGCCCAAAACATCAGCAACCGTATTAGCTTGAACTCCATTTCCAGTGAAAAAAGAAGCCAAAATAAGAGAGGTGGCAAAGAAAATGCTTAGCGGTTTTCCGGCCAATCCAAGACCCTGTTCAATATAATACATGGGACCCCCGGAAACAGAGCCATAGCGTGCTTGTCCTTCATCCTCAGTGTTAAGAACACGGTGATGTTGGGCTAAAGTAACTTCAGTGTATTTGGTTGCCATGCCTAGAATGGCAGTTATCCACATCCAAAATAAGGCTCCAGGTCCACCGAAGTGAATAGCTATAGCAACACCAGCAATATTGACTATTCCAACAGTAGCTGAGAGGGCCGTAGTTAGGGCTTGAAAGTGTGATACATCTCCAGGCTCAGTAGGATTATCGTATTTGCCCGATGTTACGGCAATACCATGTCCTATCTTTCTAAATTGTAAAAAGCGAAGGCGAATTGTAAGAAAGAAACCTGTTCCTAAAAGAGCAAGCACAATGATGGGTATGGATTCCCCCGCAATAATGGGTCCAAAACTCCATATGTAGTACTCTAGTGTACTTACTATTTGGTTGAAAGGTGACATTTTCTTAGATTCCTTTTATGAGCTAATAAGACAAAGGAAATGGCATTATAACCCGTGAGCTTGTTCAATGTTGAGTCTATTTTTTTAAATTTCTACTTTGTTTGGAGGAATAAAAATATTGTTTTGTGAATGTAATCGAAGATGTTTAATTATTGTCCTTTGTGGAGTACTAACAATTTTATGGACTTCTTACATCAGTGCAGAAAATTCCGAAAAAACAATTTCTAGTTCCGAAACTCAAATCTTAAAGACCAAAGTAGCTCAGGCCACTCGCATGTTAGTTCGAGAAGGACTGCTTGCCTCTTCAGGCCATGTTAGTGCTCGAATTCCAGGAACCAATAAAGTTTTAATTGGTCCCAGAGACGTTAGTCGAGCCATTCTTCAAGCTGAACACATTGTGACTGTAGATTTAGATTCAAATAAAGTGGATGGAGATCGAAATCCTCCAAGAGAAACAGAGATTCACACTGGTATTTATCGAGCCAGACCTGATGTCATGTCAGTTATTCATACCCATCCCATTCATTCAGTTATTTTCTCTATCACTGGAAAACCAATTGTCCCAGTAGTTGTTCGAGGGGCTATCTTTGGGAAGGGGGTCCCAGTACATAATTATGTGGGGCACATTAATTCTCGAGAATTAGGGAATGAATTGGCCAGTGTATTAGGAGATAGACAGGCCGTATTAATGAAAATGCATGGAGCAGTTATTGTTGGACCCAGTATTGAACGAGCCTTTGCTTATTCTTTGTATTTAGAAGATAACGCTGAAAAGCAGTTGTTGGGAGAAATTAGTGGTTCTGTAATCGCTATGACCCCAGAAGAAATCAAACGTTCTCTTAGAGTGGCTTTTGGCGATCTAAGTATTTTAAAAAGGTGGCAGTTTTACGGAGAAAAAGAGAAAAAGGCTCTTGGGAAAGTAGATTGACTAGTCTGGATTTATAGATGTCTTTTTAAAAGTTCCTTTATTTCTCTTAGTTTTTGACCTTCTCTAACTATGTGTGGAGGAAAAGCAGTTAGATCAATCACTGTTGAAGGTTTTGTTTTTTGATTTACTTCTCCTCCTTCCAAAAAAAGATCTACCTGTTTTTGAAAAAGAGACTTTAATTGTTTGATGGATTTTGGGAGTGCTTTTCCAGATAAATTTGCACTAGTGGAAACGATGGGCCCAGAAAATTTTTTTGACCAAAGATTTAAAAATGGCAATGCAGGACAGCGAATGCCTATTTGGCCTTTCTTGCCTAAAATAGGATTAGGGAGGGTTTTCTTCCCATTTAGCAAAAACGTAACTGGACCTGGCCACAGTTTATCTGTTAGTTCGTAGAATACTTCATTAAAATTGTCGGAAAGGTCTTTTATTATTTTCAGATCATGAACTATTACAAGAAATCCTTTACCTTCTGGACGTCCTTTGATCCGGAGCAGGCGATGCAAGGCTTGTTGGTTAAAAGGATTACATGCCAATCCATAAACGGTATCACTAGGATGAAGCACAATTCCCCCAGATTGAATGGTTTGTGCTGCCTTTTCTATAATTTCTTTTGGGGGATCGAAAGGATCAAAAAACATGTCTGGTAGAATAGCACGACTGTGACTGTCTTCTCTTCCATCGAAAGTCGAAAAAATCCCAAATATAAACAATGGCGGGAGTATGTTTCTCACCCTGAAGACAATGAGTGTCCATGGATTTTAGTAGAAGGTTGGAAAGCAATTGAAGAGCTTGCCTCTAAACATTCTCCTGAGCTTTTGCTTTTCTCAGATCCTCAGGATCTGAGACTTAAACAATTGCTTGAATGTTCTCTTGATAATGTTCAGTTGTCATCAAAGTTGTTAAAGGGAATTTCGGCACTAGAATCTCCTCAGGGAGTAATGGCATTTTTTGAGAAACCTTGTTGGGATTGGAAGGATTTGACTCCTTGGATTCTATATTTAGATCAGCTTCAAGATCCTGGAAATTTGGGGACACTTTTGAGAACTGCCGAAGCAACAAACATGTTTAGTTTAGTTACTAGTCCTGGCACTGTTTCTTGTTTCAATTCCAAATTGGTTAGGGCTTCTACTGGTGCACTTTTTAAAGTTCCTCTATTACAAGGGATTGATCCAGGGGAATTAAAAGAACGGGGCTATAATTTATGGGAGGCCTCTCCTGAAAGCGGCCAATCCTTATTTGATGTCCAATTTAAATCTCCTTTAGCGATACTTATTGGAAGCGAGGGTAAGGGCTTATCCCCTTCTTCGTCAGCCTGGGCTAGCCAGCAACTTCATATTCCAATGAAAGCTACAGAAAGCCTGAATGCTTCAGTTGCTGGATCTTTAATTCTCTATGAGGTGTTTCGGCAGACTAAAAACTATGAGTAGAAAACTTTTCCCTCCTCCCAGTGGGGAGTCAGAAGACTCTTTTTTTGCAGATCAGGCTCCATTAGCTGATCGGATGAGACCGCGTTCTTTAGAAGAAGTTATAGGGCAATCACACTTGCTGAGCAAGGGTAAATTTTTAAGAGAGATGATTGAGTCTGATGAAATTTCTTCCATGATATTTTGGGGTCCACCTGGTGTTGGCAAAACAACATTAGCCAAAGTCATCGCTCATACAACAGAGTCTTATTTTATTTCCATTAGTGCTGTGCTAGCTGGAATTAAGGATGTTAAAAAAATCGTTGAAGAAGCCCATGATCAAATTAATTCCTTTAAAACTCGGACTATCCTTTTTGTAGATGAAATTCATAGATTTAATAAAGCCCAACAGGATGCTTTTTTACCACACGTAGAAAAAGGTGTGTTGATTTTAATAGGAGCTACTACAGAAAATCCGTCGTTTGAAGTTATTGCTCCCTTACTTTCTCGTACTCGAGTACTTAAATTAAATCCCTTGGAGAAGCATCATGTCATTGATATTTTGAAGCGAGCTTTAGTTGATTCTGAGCGGGGATTGGGAAGTTTAGAGGTGCAGTCAGATGCAAAAATTTTAGAACATATTGCTATTTGGGCTAATGGTGATGCACGTATGGCTCTAAACGGTTTAGAAGTATCTGTTCATTTTGCGAAAAGACAGTCATCTGAAATAACTGCATTAAGCCAAGAACTTGTCAGCGAAGCTCTTCAAGAACGCACTTTACTTTATGACAAAAATGGAGAGGAACATTTTAATTTAATTTCAGCTCTTCATAAATCGTTACGAAATAGTGACGTAGATGCTGCCCTTTATTGGTTAGCAAGAATGCTTGAAGCAGGAGAAGATCCTATGTATGTCGTTCGAAGAATGGTTAGATTTGCTTCAGAAGACATTGGCATGGCGGATCCTGCTGCTCTGGGGTATTCAATTGACACAATGCAAGCAGTTCACTTTTTAGGTCTTCCTGAGGGTAATCTTTCTTTGGCACAACTAGCTGTTTATTTGGCACAAGCTCCAAAGTCCAATGCAATTTACGAAGCCTATGTTTGTGCTCAAAAAGATGTTAATAGAAATGCAAACGAGCCGGTTCCTTTGCACCTGCGTAATGCCCCAACGAACTTAATGAAAGAACTGGGGTATGGTCGAGGATATAAATACGCTCATCGAGAAGAAGAAGGAGTGGCAGATATGGATTGTTTGCCTGAGAATCTGCAAGGAAAAAGGTATTATGTTCCTCGGAATATAGGTTTTGAAGAATCAATTAAGACTCGTTTAGAAAAGATAAAGGAAATAAAAATAGAAAAACAAAAGCTTCGTCGAGCATCAAAGACGAAGAAAAGCTAGAGAGAATAAGACTATGAATTTTTCAGATTGGATCTCCTCGTGGAATTTTATTCGTATTGATGACATTTCTTCTTGGCTAGTGTCATTGGGTGTCTTTATTGCAACCTTGACCGTGTTAAGAATTATCAAGGCAATTATCAGTAGGAAAATTTCTAATTTTGCTAATAAAACCCAAACAACAATTGACGATTTGTTGGCAGATTTGGTGGAGAAGACAAAGCTTTTTAGTATGTTGGCGGTTTCAATTTACTTAGCTTCTATTCCCTTAAATTTCCCTTCAGGAGTTGCTGGTGTTATCGAAGGTAGTGTTGTAATTATCTGTCTTCTGCAAATTGCTATCTGGGGTAATTTGCTTATCGGTTATTTGATTTCTTGCTACGTTAGTTTAGAGAGCGAAGAGCAATCACCTGCAGCAGCGTCTACGACTGCGTTGACTTTTATTGGCAAGCTTATTGTGTGCTCTTTGTTGCTATTAGTTGGTCTTGATAATTTTGGATTTGATATTACTGCATTGGTTGCTAGTTTCGGGATTGGTGGAATCGCGGTAGCCCTTGCAGCTCAAAATATTTTAGGAGATTTATTTGCTTCGCTTTCAATTATGCTCGACAAACCATTTGTGGTAGGTGATTTCATCATTATCGATGAGTATATGGGCTCGGTTGAGTACATCGGACTAAAAACTACTCGAATTCGGAGTCTTTCGGGAGAGCAGTTAGTTTTTTCAAATACAGATCTTTTGAAGAGTCGAGTCCGAAATTTTAAGCGCATGCAAGAACGTAGAGCTATTTTTGCTTTTGGAGTAACCTACCAAACGCCTTATGAGAAATTGGTTGCTATTCCAAAAATAGTGCAAGAAATTATTGAATCCCAAAAGTCTACACGTTTCGACCGAGCTCATTTTAAAGAGTACGGAGATTTTGCTTTGAATTTTGAAGTTGTGTATTGGGTAAAAGCTCCTGATCATAAGCTTTATATGGATATACAGCAGAACATCAACTTGTCTATTTTTCAGCGGTTTGAAAATGAATGTATTGAATTTGCTTTCCCTACTCAAACCTTGTTTCTGAACAAGGAAGCGCTACCTAAAGAATGATATATCTCATAGAAGATTTAATTGGAACTACTTGGGTGCCCCCTGTAAATCCTAATTAACGGGAAGATAGTTAAGTCGATTAGGTTCCGTAGTAGTTTCGTGTGTAATGAAGGTTGGTTTTATAAAAGTTAATAAGTTTAAAAAAGGATAAATAAAATATGACGACAATAAGTAAGGGTAAATTTCAAGGAATAGAAAATGTGGCAGATGATACTGGGATTATTCGAGCAGCAGCTATGGATCAACGGGGATCACTTAAAAAAAGCCTAGCACTAGAGAAGGATATCTCTCCTGAAGATATTACCGATGAAATAATGGAAGAATTTAAAACTGCCGTTATAAAAGTTTTATCTCCCTATGCTAGTGGTGTATTGCTAGATCCCGAATACGGTCTTAAGGCTTCTCAATTTAGACATTCTGAAGTTGGCCTATTAATGGCGTATGAGAAATCAGGTTATGACAACACTCAAGGGGGGCGAATCCCCTTGTTATTGCCAAACTGGACAGTTCGTCAAAGTTTAGAGGCAGGTGCTAATTGCGTTAAATTACTGGTTTATTACTCTCCATTTGAAGATTCCTCAGTTAATGAACAGAAGCATGTTTTTGTTGAGCGAATAGGAGCGGAATGTGCTTTTCACGACATTCCTTTCTTTCTGGAATTTGTTGGTTATGATTCGACAGGAAAACTTCAAGATTTGGACTACGCTCGTCTGAAACCAGAGATTGTAACAGAGAGTATGAGAGAGTTTTCTAAAGATATTTACAACGTGGATGTTCTTAAAGTTGAGATTCCCGTAGATTTAAAATATACCAAGGGATGTGAATCTTTTGAAGGTTCTGAGGAAGCTTATTCTAAGGATGAGGCTAAGGAACTCTATTTGAAAGCAGCTCAAGCTGCCAGACGGCCTTTTATTTACTTAAGTGCCGGTGTTAGTGACTTTCAATTTCGTGAAAGTTTAGAATTGGCAGTTGAATCGGGAGTAATGTTTTCTGGTGTTCTTTGCGGACGGGCAACTTGGAAAGAAAGTATTCCTGTCTATGCAAGTCAGGGAGTTGCAGCGTTAGAAGATTGGTTATCTGAGCGAGGTGTTGAAAATATTCGTTCTTTAAATAAAATTTTGACAGGGGCTCATTCCTGGAAAGACTTTTATGGGGAAGAATTAGAGATAGTTTGACGGTAAAAGTATATGCCAAAGGATAAATTTAGTGTTTTCGCGACCTGTAATATTGGACGAGAAGCTCTGAATAGACTTACTGAACAAGGATATGAATTAGAGATTTTTAACAGTACCACTCCCCCTTCTAAAGAACTAATTTTAGAGAAGGTTTCTTCCGGAGTAGATGTTTTAATAACGACTCTTCGAGATCCAATTGACAAAGAAGTCCTTGAGGCTGGAAAGCAAACTTTAAAGCTGATCGCTCAAGATGCTGTTGGTTTTGACAACATTGATAGGGACACGGCAAATAAATATAAAATTCCTTTTACTAACACTTCTGAAGTCCTTACTGAGGCCACTGCTGAATTTGCTTTTTTAATGTTAGGTTGTGTGTCTCGCAAACTTTATTCCAGCGAAAGACTCGTACGTGAACTTCAGTGGAAAACATGGCATCCTTTTCTTCCCTTTCTGGGTGATGAGGTTACTGGAAAAACTGTTGCTGTTATTGGAACTGGGCGCATTGGTCAGGCGTTTATCAAAAAGTGTATGGGTTTCGATATGGACGTTCTCTGTTACGATCCAATTTTTCAAGATCATAACTTCATTGAATCTTTTTGCAAGCTGGCCGATCTCAAGTTTGAATTAGGACTTTCCAATCGATTGCTAACCATTCGCTACACTGATTTTGAAGATGCGTTGCGCAATGCCGACTATGTGAGTCTTCACGTCCCCCTGACCTCTAAAACTCACCATCTCATTAATAGCAATGCGCTAGAACAAATGCGCTCAACAGCTTTTTTAATTAATACTTCGCGAGGAAGTGTTGTGGACGAACAGGCATTATGTTTAGCTTTAAAAAATAATGAAATTGCAGGAGCGGCCCTAGACGTATTTGAAGAAGAAACATTATCTGCTGACTCGCCTTTGCGTGACCTTGAATTAGAAGATAGACTTCGCTTGTTTCACCATTTTGCTAGTGCAGGACGCCAAACACGACTTTCCCCTAATCCTGAACTAGGAATGGCAGGCCGCTGTGTTCAAGGGGTAATAGATATTTTAGAAGGTCACTACAATGGGAATCCTTCCCTTATGCCATATGTTGTGAACAAAGAAGCTTTTGAAGATGTTTAACACAGTAGTTATTTAGATACTAAAAATTCTAAATTTGAATAGATTCTACTAGTTTACTTCACGAGTATATTTTGTTAGCTGATATTACACGTCGCTAGATTCAGTCCTCGTTGCTATAATTTGTTCCATGAGGATAATTCTCCCTCTTCTATTCTTGGTTTGTAGCAGCTTATTTACTTTTTCGCAGGTCATGTTGAAACCCGACTTGTCCTCAAATGAGGATGCTAAGGTATGGGTAGAAAATACACTTAACGAAATGACTCTGGAGCAAAAGGTAGGCCAACTTATAATACCTGGAACTTCTACTTATTTTACTAGTCTTACCTCTGGAAAATTCAGAAAGATTCAAGAAAATATCCGTCGCTACCATGTGGGTGGATATCATGCTTTTAAGGGAGATGCTTTATCGGCAGCTACTTTACTTAATCGCATGCAGGAAATAGCTCAAATCCCTCTTCTTGTAACCGCAGACTTAGAGGGTGGAGCTGGCTTAATTTTTCCTGGTGGCACAAGATTTCCTAAGGCGATGGCATTGGGAGCTACGTTTGATCCATCTATACCCTATCAGGTAGGAAAAATTACTGCCCTTGAGGCCAAAAAAATTGGTGTGGGTGTTAATTTTTATCCAGTAGTTGATGTCAATAATAACCCTAATAATCCCATTATTAACATTCGTTCATTTGGAGAAAATCCCGAGCAAGTATCTCAAATGTCTACCGCCTACATTCGTGGCATTCAAGAAAACGGTCTTTTAGCTACCGCTAAACATTTTCCCGGGCATGGTGATACGGAGGTAGATTCTCATTTAGAAATGCCAGTTGTACATGCTTCAATTGAACGAATAAACCAAGTTGAGCTTCTCCCTTTTCGAGCTGCTATTAAAAGTGGAGTTTCAAGCATAATGACAGCTCATCTTCATGTTCCAGCCCTTGATTCAAAGAACGGTCTTCCGGCTACGCTTTCCCATGCAATTTTGACAGATTTGCTTCGAAAAAAAATGGGTTTTGAAGGATTGATTTTTACTGATGCAATGAACATGGGAGGGATTGATTCCTATAAAAATGAGGATGCAGCAGTCCGTGCAGATCAGGCTGGAGCAGATATTATACTTAACCCTCTAAGTGTGAAGAAGACGTTTAAGAGTCTTTTAAAGGCAATACAAAATAGAGATATAAGTAGGGAGCGTTTGGATCAATCGGTACGTCTTATTTTGGAAGCTAAAGCTAGGCTAAACCTTTATAAGAGTAGTCAAACAGATACTGTTAATCTTGATCGTTATTTAGGATCTAGCCGAAACAAGCAATTGGCACAAAAAATTATGGATAGGGCTGTAACTCTTGTTCGGGATACTAATCAGGTACTACCCTTTTCCCCTAAAAAAGAGTCCTCTGTTGTATTGCTGACTTTAATTGATCAGAAACGTCAAATTGAAAAAAGAGGTAATGCATTTGTTAGAGAATTTAAAAAACGCCATACGGTTAAACACGTTCAAATTTCTCCAGACACCTCCCGTCAGCAACTTCTCTTGGCTCGTAAGTTAGCCCAAAATGCTGATTATTTAGTAATTGGTGTTTATATTAGAATTGCTGCTTACAAGGGCGCTCTTGATTTGTCTGCAGATCAAATAGAGTTGCTGAAGTATTTGTCTGGGATTAATCGTCCGGTAGCATGTGTTCTTTTTGGAAGTCCTTACTTGCTTTCTTCAATTCCTGATTTGCCTAGCTATATTGTAACTTATGAAGATTATCCCGGTGCCGAGATAGCCGCAACTAAAGCAATTCTAGGTGAAATTCCTTTTAAGGGAAAGCTACCCATTACTATTCCCGATCTCTATCCAATTGGGCATGGTATCTATCAATGACTCTTAAGTCCCAGATTAAAACATCTTCCGGTCTGGTTCATATTCGGACACTGCATTCATTAGAGGAAATGTATCCGTTGATCGATTTGCAACGCCAGATATGGGGGTTTGGTCAAGTTGGATCTGATCCCCCCTGTCCAGCTCGTACTATGTTTGCTCTGTCCGAAAGTGGGGGTCATCTAGCAGCAGCTTTTTTAGACGACTTAGCCATAGGATTTTCTGTCGCCTGGATGGGCCAATTAAAGAAATATAATAAGCCCTATTTGCATAGCCAAATGCTTGGAGTCCTTAAAGAATATCGACATCTTAATATTGGCTATAATTTAAAGCTTCATCAACGGTCTTTTGCCCTTGAAAATGGCATAAAAATAATAAAATGGACATTTGATCCACTGCGCACAGCTAACTCCAACCTAAATGTTAGAAAATTGGGATCAATTATTTCTGCCTATCATTGTGACTACTATGGAGGCGTTGCAAGCGATTTCACTCAAGAGCTTCCTACCGATCGAGTTTGGGCAGAATGGTATTTAGACTCAAAAAGGGTAAAGGATAGGCTTCGTTCACCCTCTCAACCGATGGAGAAAAAGCCTGACTTAATCCAAGTTAATAAAATCAGGTTAGAGGAGGAATCGAAAATAAAGGTTAAGTTTATAGAGTGTGATTTAGAACGATCAGAAAAACAATTGTTAGTTGAAGTGCCTGATAATTTTAATATTATTTGCCAGGAAAATCAGTCAATGGCATTGGATTGGCGCAAAAAAATCCGTAAAATTCTGCAACATTATTTAAATCAGGGATATGTTCTTAGCGATTTTTTTGTTGTTTCTGGGATTCCCCGCCAGACTTTCTATTTGTTGAACAAGGATCCCTTGAATAAAATTTTGGAGGCTAGTAATTCTTAGCTAATGGGTACAGACTAGATCTCAATTATGGGATTTGCCGTTCTTGATTATTGGGTGTTCATTGTTTATCTAGCTTTTAGTGCTAGTGTTGGAACCCTTCTAGGGCGCGGCCAAAAGAATCTAGAAGATTATTTTCTAGCTGGTAAAAATATGCCCTGGTGGGCTATTTCTTTTTCTATAGTTGCTACCGAAACCAGTACTCTAACCTTTATTGGTGCTCCCGCTATTGCCTATACAGGCAATCTAACCTTTCTCCAAGTTGTAATTGGATATTTTTTTGGTCGAATACTAGTCAGCATTGTTCTCATACCTGGATTTTTTCACGGCAATTTGCAAACAGCCTATGAAATACTCAATATACGTTTTGGGGCCAACATACGTAATGTTTCAGCTTTTCTTTTCCAAGCTACACGGGCTCTTTCTGATGGTGTGCGTCTTTTTGCTACTGCACTTGTTCTTTCTGTTGTAACCGATCTTTCCGATATTTGGACCGTTCTTCTTATAGGTATAGCCACTATTGCCTATACTTTTTACGGGGGAATGAGAGCTGTTATTTGGAATGATGTTGCCCAGCTTTTCATTTACACCAGTGGTGCCTTACTGGCCTTTTTTGTTGCTGTGCAAGCAGTTCCTGGTAGCTGGTCAGAAATTATTAATATTGCTTCCGTTGCAGGCAAATTTCACTTTCTTGATTTTACGGTTAGCCTGCATGTTGCATATACCTTTTGGGCTGGTTTGGTGGGAGGAGCTTTTCTTACTTTTGCAACTCATGGCACAGATCAAATGATGGTACAGAGATATCTATCCTGCGGAAATGCCCGTGATAGCCAGGTTGCCCTTATTGTGAGTGGTGTATTGGTATTTTTTCAGTTTCTCTTATTCCTTCTCATAGGAGTTGTTCTATTTTCCTTTTATCAGTATTTTCCACTCGCACAGGAACCAGAGCAGATAGATCGTATTTTCCCAATATTCATAGTTGATCAATTGCCTTCTGGAGTTTCTGGTCTAATCATTGCTGCTATTTTTGCGGCAGCAATGTCCACCTTAAGCAGTTCGCTTAATTCCTTGTCCTCTTCCTCTGTAAATGATTTTTATAAAGTTTATATTGTCCGTAATGCTTCTAACTCCCATTATTTGAAAGTTTCCAGAATAGTAACGATTATCTGGGGTGTTCTCTTAATGATAATTTCTATGTTGGCTAGGAACTGGGGAGAGCTTTTGCAGGCGGGTCTTACAATCACCAGTCTAACAATGGGAAGTGTTCTAGGGGTTTTTTTATTAGGAATATGGACCGTGCATACCAGTCAAAAAGCGGCATTAACAGGCATGCTTAGCGGGTTAATCCTTACATTGGGAGTTCATCTTAGTGGTACCGTAGCTTGGACTTGGTATGTTCTAATTGGTACGACGACCACTTTTCTTGTTGGTGTACTTTTCCCGTCCCATACAGAATAAATATAAGAAGTTGTATTTATTAAAAACAGCTAGCTGCCTTTTTTTAAAATACTAATATATTTGGCAAATTCTTCAATGTTGTCTGCGTAGTCGCCTGGGCGGCCTGAAAATCCCCAACAATTTTGTTTCCACTCCAGTTCTCCATACAATGCGCGGCCCTTTCCATCTAAGTAAATACAATGGATAAATTCTGCATCCAAACTAGAGTTTTTGGAAGGATCATGAACTGCTACTGCCTTCATTAATCCCTGTTCTCCTATTGTTATCCAATCTCCAGGAGAAACTTTTGGTATTTTTTTCATAAAAATAAATTATTATTAGTAGCAGTTTATATATATATACATCATGTTAATTATAAGCTATTTATAAACTCTGTAACTATCCTATTTACTTTATCGGCTTGATCACGAAAAACATAGTGTCCAGCTTGATTTAAAATTAAAAGCTGACTATTAGGAACTACGGGAGTAATTACCTTCATCAGATCTAATCCTAAATCTAAAGGAGAAGATGGATCATTGTATCCCCAAATAACCAGAGTAGGAGATAGAAGCTTTCCTTCTGTGATAAGTGCCAATGTTTCCTCTTTTACTTTAGATGCATCTGCTACAAATTGAGGCTTGAGGTGTCCCATTTTTTCTTGAACTATTGCCGTTTTAGACAGCTGTTCTATTTCGAGTATGGCGCTCGCATATTCATCAGTTATGTGATGTTGAAAGTAGGAGTTGGCGTCGGGTTCTCGACGTAAATAATCAGTGTTGGGTATAACAGGCGGATTAGCCAACAAGTTAGTGTAAAAAGGATTTTCTTTGGCTCCTATGCTTGGGTCAGTGGGTGCTAAACTACGACTATCAAAGACTATTAAGCTTTTCACCATTTCTGGATGTTTTACCGCAATATGTGCACCAGGCAATGCCCCTCTCGAATGTCCTGCAATACTAGCTTTTTCTATACCAAGAGCGTTCATAAAACCATATACATGTTCTACGGTAGCCTCCATTGTGTACGCAGCATCAGTAGGGGGGTTATCTGTATATCCCATTCCTAATTTATCAAGAGCGTAAACATGAAAGTTGCGAGAAAGTACTTCAATGTTCAGATTCCAGGAATTAGCAGAATAAAAGCTATGCCCATAATTTCCTCCGTGAACAAGCAGAAGGTTTTCTCCGCTTCCTGCTTCAAAATAACGGGTGTTGCCTCCCTCCACATTTACATATTTAGCTTCGTTGTTATTTTGAACTAGGGTGGGAGAGGCACACATAGCTCCAGTAGATAAGGCTGCCAAACCAGTTAGGGATTTTTTGAAAAAAATTCGTCGGGAAGATTCCATTTCTTTATTCTCCTATGTATTTATTTATTTAAGTGCAATTATTCTATGACAGCATTATTGATAGTCCTAATTCTTTACAAATAACTAACTTATGAGTGACTATTCAGATTTCCTTAAACACGTAACTGTAAGCTTTATATCTTAAATTCTATTATTCGGTCTTTTTTTGTATGGAAGGCTATTGTATAAACAATCGTCCATTTATTATTCGCTCCTCTACTTAGATATAGGAGATGTGAAATTTGTCAGATGAAATGGCTTCGCTCAAAGCAGACCGAATAATCAGAGAAATTAAACGTGCTGGCATTCGCTTTATAGTGGCTTTGCCCGATAGAACTTCTAGTGAACATCTTCTGAAACCTTTATTTCAAGATCAAGATTTGAAAGTTGTACAGGTGTGTAAGGAGGATGAAGGCGTTTCGATTTGTAGTGGTCTTTATTCGGCAGGAGAAAGGGCTCTTTTGCTGATGCAGCATACCGGTTTACTTGATTCAATAAATGATTTACGAGTAATTGCTATGTAAGGAAGCAATCCAGTTTGTATGATGGTTGGATTACTCAACAAAGAACCATATATCCCTCCCACTCAGTCTAACCGTTACTCATTGAGAATTGTCGAACCTGTGCTAGATGCTATCCAAATTGAGCATCACTTAATTGAGACATCCGAAGAAACAGATAAAATTGCACCAGCTATTGAAAATGCTTATGAGAAAGCAGCACCCGTAGTTTTCCTTATAGGAAAGGAGCCTTCTTAGCCATGATGAAGAGAGATGAGTGCCTGAAGGTTTTAGCGCGTCATCGAACAGATGAGATTGTGGTTGCTGTCTATTCGGCAGCGCAGGAATGGCTTCATATTAGCCCTAGTGATTTAAACTACACTTTTGTCGGTGCTATGGGGCAAGGGTCCTCCCATGGTCTAGGGTTAGCTTTAGGAAGACCCGATAAACGAATAGTAGTTTTAGATGGGGATGGCAGCTTATTGATGAATTTGGGCAGCCTTATTACCATTGCTCATGCAGCACCTCTCAATTTACTTCATTGCGTTTGTGAAAATGGCACCTATGAAACTAATGGGAGTGTACCTATACCTAGAAGCGGACAATTCAGTTTTTCTTCTTTGGCAATGGAAGCCGGTTATAGGAGATCATATGAATTTAATGATTTAGAGGATTGGGAAGAGCAAATTGATCATATACTCAAGGAACCTGGACCTGTCTTTGCCAGTCTTCGCCTCGAACCAGGGGAATCTTATCCAGAGGATTTTCGACGTCTATACGATCTGGAGTTTCGAGAAAAATTTCGTCAAGCTCTAGCAAGAAGTTAGTTTTATGATTCTTCTATTTCCTGAATTCATTTTAATTGAGAGGTAGGCACATTTTAGAAAATTAATCGGAGCCGGAAAAAAAACAGAATAAATCTGATACAGCAACCTCTTCTAAGGATGGTTGGTTTTCCAATATAGGTCCAGGTCTTGCCTATGTTGCATGTTGTTTGGGAGCCGGGGACATGGTTTCTAATGCGGCAGCAGGAGCCGGCTATGAATACCATCTGATTTGGGCTTTAGGAATGACATTGGCATTTCGATTTGTATGGGTCAATACATCTGCTAAGTACGTTTTAGTCACAGGAGAAAGTTTAATAACTGGTTATGGACGGGCTGGCAAATGGGTTCCTTGGGTTTTTCTAGTTGCAGTCATAATGACCCGGTGTATTTACATGTCGTATGCGATGTTATTAATGGGAGATACTGCCGATATGTTACTCCCTCTACCCTTTTCTTATAGCATTCAAATTTGGACCTGTTTTTTTACTTTGCTGGGATTTTGTATGACTTTCTGGGGAGGGTATTTAATAGTTGAGTCTTTTTGCAAAGTGTTGGTTGGAATTATGGGAGGATCTTTGATTATTGCCACCTTTCTTTCCAAACCTGATCCCGTTGCTGTCTTTAGTGGCACTTTTGCTCCTAATTTGCCTGATGCACAAGGATTGTACAGTGCAATTCTCATTATCATAGCTATGATTGGAATAGAAGTTGGATCTACTGCAAATCTTAATTATGCCTACTTCATTCAGGAAAAAGGTTGGAGAACCGTTGCTTATCTAAAACGACAGAGGTTTGATTTAGCTGTAGCAATGACTACGATGTTTTTTATGGGAGCGCTAATGCAGATTGCTGCTGGAGCCACTATACATCCACTGGGGATTGAACCAACAGATTCTAAAGATTTAGCCAGAATTTTTTCGGAAACTTTGGGCGAGATTGGACGGTGTGTATTTGCCTTAGTATTTTGGGGCGCCTCCTTTTCAACCTTTATAGGGGGGAATACTGGAGGGGGACTTATTGTTAGAGATATTTGTAGAAATTTTATTCCTGGCCTGAAAAGATCAACAGAGGGGGAAACAGCCAATCAAGACCCTATTTACCGTGCAAGTATTATCTTTTGGTCTTTTGCTCCTCTTTATATTGTATTTGCAGAAGTAGAACCTGTTTGGTTCATAATAATGGCTAGTCCATTTCTAGTACTTTCCATACCACTTCTAGTAATAGCTCTATTGAAGATCACTAACGATAGA
>CAZASS010000014.1:16911-22466 GCA_964487835.1 uncultured Acidobacteriota bacterium
CATGTCCACACATGACTGGGAAATGGCACTTGACGTTGCTGATCTCTTATGGGTGATTACAAGAATGGGGGGTTTACTAATGTTGTGATGGTAACCCTTGTATTAGTAACTTTATATTTGATTTATCTCAAAGTCTTAGAGTTTTACGGCAAATTTATCTGATAATTTGATCAATTGTTTTAGGAGCCTTGGCATGTAAACCTCCTCATGATTTTTCTTTCATGTCATCGGTAATGAAATCTTTGTTGGTAAAAGAAGCTCTTGTAAATGCTGGTATTTCTGAGGTGTGTGGAGTTTGATTTCATGAGGCTGCTGCAGCCAATTTTTTTGTCGTTGTTTCGATCAAACAGCTTTATGGTGGACATGCTAGACAAGCTGGAATTATAGCTGCTCAATGCGAAGTTTCAGCAACAGGAAATGGCAGATATGTAGTAGTTGTAGATGAGGACATTGACCCAACTAATTTGGAAGAGGTTTTATGGGCTTTGGGCACTCGTTCTAACCCTACTGAAGATATAAGTACATTGCATCAAACCTTTAGCAATAAATTAGATCCTTTAGCTCCTGTAGATGGGAAGGAATGGGATAGTTCGAGGGCCGTTATTGATGCCTGTCGACCTTTTGATCGACTAGAAAACTTTCCTTCTGTTGCTAGAGCTACGGAAGAAAACAAAAATAAAGTTCTAAAAAAATGGCCAGATTTCAAGTAGTCTTTACTAAGAACTACTTGTCACAGATTGGTACGATAGAACTGAACCATTCTTCTCCAGCTTTCTTCTGCCTCCCGTTCCTTGTACATAGGACGTGTACTATTAAAAAAAGCATGTCCTGTGCCTGGGTAAATATGAAAATCAACCTGCTTGCCAGCCTGCTTAAGACTATCTTCTAACTTATGTACCGCTTCAGGAGGAACACTTTCATCGTTTTCTCCAAAAAATCCTAAAACAGGCGCCTGAAGATTATTAATGTTGGGGTGAACACTTGGATGAACCCCGTAATAATTCACACATGCCCCGACCTGTGGATTTGCACAAGCGGCATAAAGTGAAAGCTGTCCTCCCATGCAAAATCCCACCGTTCCTACTAGGTTTCCTTGAGTTTGATCTAGTGACAATAAATATTCAATAGAACTTCGTAAGTCATTCTCAGCTCTATCAATGTTGAGAGCCATGAATAATCTTTTGGCATCATCAGGGTTGTTCGCTGTTTCGCCATGGTACATATCAGGAGCCAAAGCAACAAAACCTTCTTCTGCAAAACGGTCTGCAACTTCTTTAATTTGATCGACCAATCCCCACCACTCTTGGAGCACAATTACTCCAGGACCTGGTCCTGAAGTTGGGGTTGCTAAATACCCACTGCAAGTATCACCGTTATTTTGATATTCAATCAATTTGCCCACAACTCACCTTCCCTTTCAATTAAATAAGTCTGCATTTTTTAGTATATGCACAATCTATTACAGTTAAAAATATTAGTTCCAAATATCAAGCATATTTCTGTAAGTGATATAGAGAGCTATTACAACCATTGTTCCCAAAATTAAATTTGTAAACCAGCCGTTCTTGTATTCACCCATTAAATTCTTATCATTAGTAAGTTTTATCAGAGCAGGTGTTAAAACAGGAATTACTGCAGCAGCTAGGGCACTAACTACAAGTACTAACCAAACTGGACTCACTCCAGTAAAAAGAATATAGAGAGGGGAAACAAACCAAAAAATAACACAGGCACGATAAACAGGATGACGCCGAGTGTTTTCCCCGGCACGTTTAACTGCCCAAGGTTTTTTTGTAAGATATTGACTAAGATCCGTTACAATTAAAGCACATCCTACAGTCGTGCCTATCATCGTTGAAAAGGCAGCTCCCCATAATCCAAGGCTGAAAATAATTAATCCTACTGTTCCCTGAACTTCTGAAAAAATGCGAACTAGGTCGTGAGCATCTTTTAGATCAAGTCCCATTGGATGCACTATTGCTCCTGCCGCAATCTGACAAAGACTACTCATCAAGAATAAACATATAGATCCAAAAATTAAGTCAAAACGTTGTTGTTTAAGATAGGAAATATTGGTCCATCCTTTTTCATGAATAAAATAGGCATAGGTAATATTCATTACAGAACCAGCTACTGTGCCCAAAAGTGCCATTACTATAAGTGAAACACTATATGCTCCACTATCTGCTGGAATAGAGGGGATGAATGTGCCCACCAAAACTTTTGTTGGATCTGGTTTAGAAATGATAGCTACGATTACTAGAGAAACTCCCATTGCAGCGATGAGCACTTTACAAAAAAGTTCAAGCACTCCATAACCGCCCCAATAAGACATGCCAAATGCAACTAAAACAAAAAAAAGAGACCAAATTTTAGCACTCGATTCAATAGGCAAAGGCAAAAGCATATTGAATGCATCTCCACTTGTTACCAATGCATACATATTGTAGAGATGCATTAGGAGCATTATGCTAATCAGTATTAGCCAGAGGACCCACTTACCAACTCGGGAATAACCCTTAATTAAACTTTCTCCTGTAACTAAAACGTACTTAGCTGAAACATTCACCCACACAAAACGGAAAACTAGTCCTAGAGCAAGGATCCAAATTAACGAATAGCCATAACCAGCTCCGGCAGTTGAATTGGTTATCAAATCTCCGCTTCCTAGCACAGTCAGCACATAGGCAAATCCAGGACCCATGCTTAATAGTGCCTGCCTTAAATTGAAGTGATTTCCTGTGGCAGCTGCCTCAATTGGCATATTGCTAGTTGGTTTTTTCAATGAAGCTGTTCGCTTTCTTTTTGGGAAAGAGCAGATAGAATTTTTTCCGGGGTTATTGGTAGATCTCGAATGCGTACTCCTACCGCATCCTCAACTGCATTGGCTATAGCTGATGGTGCTGGAATAATCACAGTTTCACCAACCCCTTTAGCTCCGTAAGGACCATTGGGATTGGGGTGCTCGACAAGAATTGTTTCAATATCTGGTATATCTGAAAAACGTGGAAGATTATAATCTAGTAAATTGGGGTTAATAGTTAGTCCGTTTTCATGGACCATTTCTTCTAGAAGTGCCTGTCCAATTCCCATAATAGCTGCACCTCTAAGCTGTTGCTGACAAAGTTGAGGGTTGAGTACTTTACCAACATCTGTTGCTGTTACATAGCGAAGCAATTGAACGCTACCTGTTTCCTTATTAACTTCCACTTCGGCAATTGCTACAGCAGGAACCCAAAACGAGGAGGATTGAAGTTCTCCTTTGTTGTCTACTTTACGAGTTTTAATCATTCCTCTTCCCAGTAAATTGCCTCCTTTAATTCCAAAATGTTTCAGCAAAAGATCGCTGTAACTGAGAGAGCACCCATCCTTTTTTCTTTGAGTGTGAACTGATTGGTTACTAAAAGACAATTTTTGGGGATCTACTTCAAAAACCACAGCCGCCATGGAGGATAATTGCTGTTTAATTTCCTGAGAAGCCAACTGTACTGCCTTTCCCATATGAAAGGTTGATCTGCTAGAAGCAGTAATAAAATCAAACAGGCTGGAGTCCGTATCAGAATGTAAAATTTCAATTTGATCAATAGGGATAGCGAGTTCTTGACTGACAATTTGGGCCATTACCGTATCTGATCCTTGTCCCATGTCCACCGTTCCTACATACACAGTGGCACTACCATCCTCGTTAAGGCGAATTGTGGCAGAGGAAATCGAAGGAGTTAATGTTCCTTTTATAATACATGCCAGCCCTTTCCCTCTGGACGAAGAACTGTTGTGAGAATTTTTCTCCCCCCATTGGATAGCAGTAGTAGCCTTCTTGAGAGATTCCTTCATCCCAAAACTTCGGATTGTTTCCCCTGTTACAAATTCTCCACCTTCGTCTAGAAGATTTTTTTCTCTTAGTTCTAGAGGATCTATTTTTAAGGAACGAGCAATTGTATCCAATTGAGATTCGTATGCCCAAGCTGACTGTGAAAGCCCAAATCCTCTAAAGGCACCTGCTGGAATACAGTTGGTATAAACTAAATTAGCATCAATTTTCAGATTTGGAATCAGATAAGGTCCTGCTGCTCCATAGGCTGCTTTTTGAGCCACACGCGGACCTATTTCAGCATAAGCCCCTGTGTTGAGATAAATGCGACAACGACGAGCTAGAATTGTTCCATTATTTTTAATTCCGGTCTTTATGTAGATTTTAGCTGCATGTTTAGTAATAGTTTGGAAGGTTTCTTCTCGAGTAAGAGTTATTCCTACAGGACGCCCAGTTATACACGTAGGCACTCCAACTATAGGTTCCAGTTTTACATACATTTTGGACCCATATCCTCCTCCGAGATTTAGAGATATTATGCGTACTCTTGATAGCGGCAAGTGAAATATTTCAGCTATTTGCTGTCGAATTATGAAGGGGTTTTGTACAGTAGACCACACAGTCATTTGGCCATTATTTGTCTTGTGAGCGGCGGCACTAAAAGGTTCCAATGTAATATGTTGGGTGCTGGGAGTAGTGAAAATTTCCTCAAAAATTTGATCAGCTTCAGAAAAACCTTTTTTAATATCTCCCTTTTCGACACGCACATGATTGCAGAGATTCGTTCCCCCTTCTAGACGAACTGGTAAATCTGGCATACCCTCTGCAGCCATCTGAAGTTTTTCGTGTAAAATAGGAGCTGCTTCATCAAGAGCCTCTTCTGATTCATAGACAGACGGCAGTTCCTGATATTCGACATCTATTAACTCTACAGCTTGCTCTGCTATGTTAGGTTGAGTGGCTGCTACTGCGGCAACAATATCTCCGACATAACGCACCTTGTCCACAGCAACAATCCCCTGATCTTGCATGACGGGACCGTAGTGAGATTTCCAAGAACCACTTTTAGATAATGTGTCTCCCGTTAAAATCTCAACTACGCCAGGTAATTTCTGAGCACGTGATATATTTATTTCAACTATTTTGGCATGAGGGAGCGGACTACGTAGAAGCTTGGTGTGAAGCATTCCTTTTATTTTCAAATCTTCCAGATAGGTAAGTTTTCCGGTTACCTTATTGGCACTTTCCAAGCGAGGAATCGAATTGCCGACAGGAGATTTATCTTTCATTATACTCGCATCTGAAATGTTTACTCTAAAGACGAAGATAAGGCCTGAATGCAAGCTTCAGCTATTTCTTGATCCTGTGCTGCTTTGGCTCCACTGACTCCTATCGCACCCAAACATAAATCTTCTTGTAAAATTGGAAGTGCTCCCATCCCAGCAAGAAACCGCCCCTGTGTCATAGTGGTTACACCAGAAAAAAAAGTTGGTTTAGTTTCAGACAGTGCCTGAATATCGGCTGAACTACGCTTAAAGGCTACAGAAGCAAATGCTTTGCCATAAGCTATTTCTGGAGACAAAAATCCTGCATCATCCATTCGTTCAATTAAAATTAAATGTCCCCCGGCATCTAAAACAGCTATTTCGACCTTAACTCCCAATTCTCTAGCCTTGACTATTCCCTCATCATCTGTTGTTCTGGCATTTTTTAATTTCATATCTCTGAATGGTCCTTTCCCTTA
>CAZASS010000015.1:0-4999 GCA_964487835.1 uncultured Acidobacteriota bacterium
AGTCCCATGCCTCCACCAAAGCCCCTATTGTTGGATCAAAAGCTGACTGAGTAGCAGCAGACCAAAAAGACACATCAGTAAGTAGTAAAAATAGACGCCGGTCTAGAACAAAGGGAAGATTGATAGGATGTTGATTCAGACGACTAAGCACACTATCAGAACGCCAAGTGCTCAACACTTTTTCTTCTGTTTCTAGAATTTCTAAGAGAGCCTCCAATTTCAAAATACCACTCTGGCGATCGTGAGCGTAGGTATCAATTCGACACTGAGTTCCCATCAAATGAATCTCTCGTGTAACCCCTATGAGGTTGGAATTTGATTGCCCAAAATCTTGAGAAAAAAGAGGTGCTAGCAGAAGAAAAACAAAACAAGCAACGCGTAGAGCAGAGTATCTACCTTCGAAACTAAACGACAGAAATTTCCCAATCACATTCAAAAATCTAATTCGTTTTTGGAATCTCAAGATCTGGAGAGAATTCTTCAACAACATCACAAAACTTTGGGTATGCCCTCTGAATACGAAAATTGACCACTTGGTGAATAACATAACACACCGCAAAAATCCCTCCAGTCACTAGATGAACAACAAGAGCAATTTGCAACGCTACGGGATTAATTAGTACTTGCAAGAAATAACCTGACAAAACCATGGGTAAGAAACAGAGGACCATCGCCCAACCCGAACGACGATTAGCCGGAAAATCACTTCGAATCTTGCTGAGAATATGAGAATTAAAGGTAATACCAAGAATAAGAACTAAAAATGGTGATACCACAATATGAGAATCAAGCGTGAAAGACTGCCAAGGATGACTTACTACACTAAAAGGATCCTCTATCTCCAGAAAATACTTCATCCAGGCATAGATAATTCCTGTGACAATAACAGCAGTACTTGAAATATCTAACCACCAACGCTCCCACCAAATCACTTGGATACCATTTCTTGCAATCTGAGAACCTGATCAATAGCCAAAATTCTCTTTACTGCCTGATTAGTTGCGTGCGTTGTCAATGTTGCCCCTACAACAGGACGGATAGAACCCATAATTTTCAGACGGCTTCCGACCGCTTTTCCATGATATTGGGCATAAAAACGATCAGAGACCATATACTCCAAAGGCTCGAGGAAGGCTGTTACTTCAATTCTTTTTAATAATCCTTTCGCATCTAAACAAATCAATAAGCTTTCTTTTTTGGTTCGCACCACATGAGTATCTATATAGGCCCTACCTACTTCTTCGTCCCCTTTCCAAGCTATATAGCGGGCAATAAGAGCACTAGGAACTTTAACTCCTGAAAGCCCAACTGCCTCCTGTTGCTGTGCACGTGTTAGAAAAACTCTTTCGACCTGAATGGTAGACTTAGGGAAGAGGGATGTTAAAACCTCTTCCCTGGTTGGGAACGAATCCCCCCTGGCACTTGAAATCTAACTTAAAACTGCTTATCAAATCAGCAATTGTCGATTCCACATAGTCACCATCTATCTACCTTCACAATTATTGTTTAGAACGAATACCCCAGACTTATATTAAGCTGGTTGTACCCAGTTTTAGCCTTATTGCGACTTATCTGATAATCAGCTTTAACCACAACGTTATAAATGGGCTTCAATTCGAATCCAACAGTATGAAAGGTCTTATCTTGGGCCAGATCCACATCTGCTGTTCCAACCAATCCATCATGAGTATTTAGTCTCTCCCACCGATAGTAGGGCATCACACTCACATTCGTAGGAAGGTGAGATAACACGTTGTAACCGGTCTGAAAGTAACCACCTACCATGCTATTAGCAATCTTACTCTTGCCCGTTTTACTTAAATGAGTATTAAGAGCTGCCACATCATCCAAGGTAGCTTTTGACCATAAACCCCGAATGTCCCAGCCTTCCATCTGAACCTGGCCGTGCAGTTCTCCTATGGTAGTCATAACTTTTAATTTTTTACCGCTAACCTCAAGCTGGTTCTGACCAGAACCGCCACGATAAAGAGAGCCACCAAAGAACACGCCCGGAGTAGGAGCAATATCCAATCGACCTACAAAAGCCATATCGGAAGCCTTGGCATTAGCACCCTTCTGCCGACCACCACGCAATCCAGAGGCACTAAAACTAGCACCATTCAAACCATTAACCACATAGGCTCTATAGTTAACAATTCCACTGGAACCTACCACGCCAAAACCGTTTTCTCTCCAGGTTGTGGGGATAATATATTTTTCGGTAAATGGCCTGTGTACACCCATAAAAACATTGGGTTCGTGAAATTCGTTAGTTAAACCCATTGGGACTAAGAGCATTCCTCCTCGAAGAGTCAAGTTTTCATGTGCTATATAATCCAAATATGCAAACTCGACCGAGGCGCTACCACCCTTACTAGTGGAACCATGTTCGAATTCAATTTCTGAGTTAAAAAGAAACTTATCGTTAAAACGGTATCCCGCATAAAGAATTGCCCGAAGAAAATCCATCTTAGAAGTTTTATCCAAAGCTGTCCCATCCTCTTTCGAATCGGCATAGTTTTGGTAAACCATTTCTCCATAACCAGCAAAGGATAACCCTTCCTCTTTGGAATAAACTGAAGCAGCAGAAAGTCCCAACCCCTGCTTGGCAGCATCTTCCTGAGTAATTTCAACGACCTGTTCGGCACTGCGCATCTTTTCCAGTTCTGCCGCTAAAATATCCAGTTGACGCTGTAATTCTTCGGACTGAGCTGTAGAAGAAGACTCTGCAGCATCCGCCTGCAATTCTTTATTCCTCTTCTCTAGTTCTTCCAATCTCTTTTCAAATTCCACAATTTTGGCTTCCAAGTCCTCCGCAATCGGATTTGCCCAAAGCATTGATCCCGAACTAAAAAAGACCCCGAAACTCAATAAAACTAAAAACAAGTTCGCCACCTTACTATTACACTTCCTCATTCTGTTTCTCCTCCTCAAAAGAGTTCACACAGCCCCAATAGTCGTTATTGACTGCCTGACCACAGAAACATATACTGAGGACGGCGTTGTCGGAGCTAACCGGCTTCTACATTAAAAGCGCCACATGGGGGGCGAATCTCCCACAGATCCGCCCCCTAAACGTTCATACTTTAAATATCCTAAAATTCGAGACTCAAAAGACAGTAGTCTTCAGAATCACCACATTCACCTGACTTATAACTAACCTTGTTCAACAGCTGTCTGATAACCCACGTGTTCACAAAAAAGATCTTTCTTGCGAAACTCTTCCAGGGCCTGTAAAAAATTATCCACAGAAGGATGTCCCTCGTTGAAAAAGTGCATCAACTCACAAAGACGATGTCCAGTATCCAAACCGATCAAATGCTCAATTTTACAGCTGTCAATATCAGCAGTTTCCTCACAGACTCCCAAAATATCTGTTAGAAACTGCTTGAAGAGTTCCTTTTTCATCTGGGTAGTTCGAGCAACAAATTGTCCCTCTGGAGTAAGCAATACAAAACGATTCCGATCACGACGAACAAGACCATCCTTTTCTAAAGACTTCAGCGTTATAGAAACGCTTCCACGAGTAATCTCAAGACGAGTAGCAACATCGGTAATCCTGGCGTAGCCTCGATCACTGATCAACTGAGAAATAGCAATCAAATGATGCACCGCACTATGGGTTATTGGATTCTTCTCAAAGGCTTTCCAAACTTGTTGCATAAACCCCTCCAGTCCTTGTTAGTCTTTAAACAGTTCAAAAGTATACTAGATATACAAATGGTGTCAAACTATTTATTCGGTTAATTATTTTACATTTGAAGAAGAGGTCGACAAAACTCTCTAAGCGGACTACACGGACAGCACCACTGCCTCATTTCCCTTAATTTTCACCCACCTGTAAATATCTGAAAAAAGGAATATCAGCAATTAAGTTAGGCGAGCCCTAACTTTTTGTCATTCTCACCGTTCCACCTGGCAGTAAAACGATGTTGACAGTAATACGCCCGGGGTCATTAGCTAGAATCTGAACTTGTCCGGGAGACCAGTTGTTCATCTTAGGAAGAACAATTTTATAAATTCCAGGAAGTACCGTTACGCTACTCACTCCCACGCGCTTTTTAAAATCAATCCTGGATGAGGAATGCACTTTGCCGGACTTCTGGTGAGTTAGTCGAAAGCTCAAATTAGCCATACGATAAATATCGAAATCATAGTTCCTGTCTTTGCTTACTCGAATCGTGATTCGCCTTGGCTCCACCGCCAAACGCTCCTTTTCCAACCTATTTGGCTGACGACTCTCCACACGAGCTACAACATCTCCAGCAGTTTCATTCAACCATTGGCTATAGGAATTTTCTAGCTTAAGCTGAGAAAGCACCCCGTCTACCAAACCCAATAGATGTTCATCCTCTTGGCGAACAGCGACTCCACAATTGACGGTCGCTAATATTCCAGGAACTATCTCAAGATGCGCTACACCGGGCACTGTATCGAGCGCATATGCAGCAATATTACGATCGTCGATAACGGCATCGATCTCGGATCTTTTCAAAGCTAAAACAGCATCATCTAAGGTCTTGAATGGAACCACAGTGCTTTGGCTGATTTTTTCCCTTACCATCTGTTCAATTGCTGTTCCAGCACGAACGCCAATATTTCTTCCAGCCAACCGGTCCTTTCGGATGTCTTGATGGAGAGGGTTAATGACCAAAACTGCCTCAGAAGTGTAGTAAGGTGCAGAAAAAGCAACTCTTTCTTTTCGTTCCGGGGTAATTCCAAATACTCCCAACACAAGGTCTATTTCCTCGTTTTCCAATGCCCCCACTAATCCTTCATAAGTTCTAGTAGACCAACGGAGCTTAATCTCTGCTGTAGCTGCCTCACCGATATCGGAGCGAACCTTTTCAAGCATTTGCTGGCCTAATTTAGCATCAGCACCAATCAACTCTTGGTTGGATTGATAAAGCAAGGGAGCTCCAAAAGGAACTGTCCCAATCACCAACTCTTTATCCAACCGAATACCGTCCATAGTGCGAGAAGTATCACCACCGCCACC
>CAZASS010000015.1:5009-21448 GCA_964487835.1 uncultured Acidobacteriota bacterium
AAAGCATGTTCAAACAAATAGGCACAGCTCTTGCAGGAAAAAGTAATACTGAGAAGAGTACAATCAATAAAAGAGGTTTGTTGGTCATCTTGTTCTACCCCAGAGGTTTGCTTTTTTCGAATTAAAAAGAACGCGGACTAAAGAGTGCAGTTTATATGAAAAACTCCTTATTTTCAAACATTGCCTTCCTAAAGTTAATATCAGAAATACTGATTTGTCGGACCCAGACGTGCTGGCTAGGAGTAATAGGGATTGTCACCAGTACTGTGATCGGTTACATCCACAACTTCTTCGATCTCGGGGACTAACTCTCGAATCCTAGTTTCTACCCCTTGCTTGAGAGTTACATCCACCATACCGCATCCATGACAGCCACCTCCGAAACTGAGGTAGGCTTTATTATCACGAATCTCCAAAAGCTCCATACGTCCACCGTGAGCTGCTACTGCCGGATTTAATTCACTCTCAATCAAATGCTGCACTCTCTCAACTAGAGGCCCGCTTAAATCTGAACGTGGGCCACTACCAATCTCAGGAATTTCCGGCTTGTTGGGATTGATAAATTTAAATCCACTTTTAACAATCCCATCTTCGTAGTCTATAGTCGCACCCGTCAGGTATTCAGCACTTTTAGGATCTAGCACCACCTGCAACTCTCCAGACTCCACTACCAAATCTTCAGCAGTCTTTTCGTCAGATCCAACCAGCTTCATTTCATAGGAAAATTCACTAGTTCCACTGACGTTAGCCTCCACACGTAGAGCAACTTTATCAGGCTGTTTTTCGAAGGCCGACAAAATACGTTTTTTTGCCTCGTCGGTTAAGGCAATAAGCTCGGATTCCATAATATTCTTAATTTTAACAGGCGGTAGAAGTAGGATCAATTCTAGTAAAAAAAACTGACCGCTCCATCACCATTACCCTCCAAAGACTTGACGATTGCTGCTCAAACTCCTCATAATCTAAGTGTTACAAACGGATGAAGCTTCGAATAGAGAGCAAATAGAACTTGGATACGATCTCGATTACGTGACCTGGACATGCTCTTTTGGTTAATGCGTAAAGCGGTCACTAGAATCAGGGAAAGGGAATTCATTATGCCGAATGCTGCAAAGAATGTTTGGAAATACGTTGACACCATCACTTGTTTGGGTGGGCGGATTGCTTTTAATACACTCCAATTTTTCAACCAATACCGACCTAACCCCTCTTTCACCCCCAAGTGGTCGGATAAGCCACTATTGAAATCGTGGGAAAAAACTAAGCCCAAGCTTGGCTGGCCAAGAGAAACAGATTCTCTGTGCCCAAAATGCGTTGTCGAAGCTCGTGAAAAGATAATATCTGGAGAAGAAGACTACAAAATTCTGATTAACCAAAAAGTAGGTGAAATCAAGGCCAACATTATAGAACGGGACGGGGAGATTTGGATGATTAAAGATTGTCCAATTCATGGCCATTTTGAAGACATCATGGCCATAGACTCTAAGTTTCTGGAATGGATTGAAGAAAATTTTCCCGGAAGAGATATTAGGGCTCATAACGACAAAGATCTTCACAATCACGGTTCCAGCACCATAAAGCACGGTCGAGGATCGGTGCTTACCGTTGATTTGACCAATCGTTGCAATATGATGTGTGATCCATGCTTTATGGACGCCAACCAAGTCGGATTTGTCCATGAATTGGCATGGGAAGAGATTAAAGAAATATTGGACAATGCCACAAAAATTAAACCGCGTCGACAGATGTCGGTGCAATTTTCGGGTGGTGAACCAACCATCTCTCCCCATTTTTTCAGAGCAATCAAATACGCGCGCAAGGTTGGTTTCAATAGTGTGCAGTGTGCCACAAATGGAATTGAATTCGCTAAAAGTCTCGAATTTTCCCGAAAGGCATCTGAGGCTGGGTTGCGCTATACCTATTTTCAATTTGACGGAATTGGTAATGATGCCAACAGTCACCGCCATATTGGCAATTTGTACGATGTGAAATTACGGGCAATTAACAACATTCATGCAGCGGGCATCGAAATTGTGCTGGTCACTACATTGCTCAACGACGTCAACAATGATCAGGTAGGACCCATCATTAGATTTGCTTTGGATAACCCGAAAAAAATTGCCTTCATTGCTTTCCAGCCAGTTTCCTTTACTGGACGCGATGAAGAAATTACTGATGAACGGCGCCTACGGCAACGCTATACTCTCTCTCATTTGGCACAGGATGTTAAAAAGCAAACTGGGTTAACAGAACCTAACCAGGACTGGTTTCCCCTTTCTCTGATGGGTGCTTTTGCTGACTTTGCAGACGTAGCCCACGGTCCGCAGGCCCAGTGGGGACAAGTCAGCTGCGGCTGCCATCCTAACTGTGGTGTCGGAACCGCCATGATGATTGATATGGAAACCAAGGAGTCCGTGCCTGTTCCTCAGTTTTTAAACATTCCCGGGGTGGTAGCAGATATGCGGAAGGTGACTGATGCCGCTCGTGGCAAGACATTTTCCAACCTTATGATGGGCTTAGCATTACTGAAAAACTATAGGCCATTTCGATCCCCTTCGCGTTTTACCCTGTTAGACATGTTCAAGAAATTTGATAAAAGTTTTGGCCTGACAGGAAAAGATTATGGCTCTCGACCAGAGGAACGCAGAGATGATCCTTGGAATTTTCTCTTTGTTGCAGGTATGTGGTTCCAAGATCTCTTTAATTACGACTTCCGACGAACCGAGATGTGCATCATCCCTTATGCTACCCAAGAAGGAGAAATTTCCTTCTGCGCTTACAATACGGGCCATGGATGGAGAAATATCATTGAAAACATGCACATGAATGCAACTGTTGCTAAATGGTACGAAGAAAATGGTCGGCACGAAATATGGGCTGGTGGCAAAAATGTCGATCTAAACAGCTACGAGCACTCCCTGCAGGTTAATCAAGAAGACGCTGACTTCGTCAAGGAAAGAACAGATTCCCCTCAAACTGCTCGTGATGAAAAGATGATGCGGAGAAAGGCAGCTAAAGAAGCTGCTCAAGTAAGGGAGTACTACGAGGAAACGGTGCTCAACAAGAAAAAGAAAAAAGATCTCGTCGAACTGAACATCAACTAACACCTAATACTCGTTGAAGTTCAGGTAAATAATAAAAAAGCCCGTCTTCTTACGAGAGACGGGCTTTTTTATTGGGAATAACTCTAGAAAGTAGGTGGCATGACCAAACTAGCAGAAAAAACCTGTGTGCCTTGCCGAGGAGGAATTCCACCGCTAACTGCCCAAGAAATCATGCCCCTAGCCACCCAGTTAACTGGATGGCAGGTTATTGAAAATCACCATTTGGAAAAATCATATCGATTTGCAAACTTTAAAGATGCTTTAGATTTCGTAAACACAGCAGGAGAAATTGCCGAAGCACAGGCTCACCATCCCGACCTACATTTGGCCTGGGGCAAAGTCACTATTACTATTTGGACCCACAAAATCAAAGGTCTGAGTGAAAGCGATTTTATTTTAGCGGCTAAAATTGACTGCATAAAAACAACGCATTCATCCGCTTAGCAGACTCTCCATCACCGGCCAACTCTTACTTTTAGTGTACCTATACTGTTTTTTGCACACTCTCCGGGCAGGATCAGTCCTCCTTGAGAAGAATCGCTGATTGCCGCTTCGGGATGATTCCGTTTAATAAATTTCAAATAGTTATCCGGATCATTCTGGGTAGTTAGGTGATATTGAATATCATTCTCCAAAACCTCTAAACAATCGTGCAAATCACTACTCCGCAATGACGGAGAATCAGCACTGTCCGGCGACCTCCTCATCTCCTCCAAACGATCTCGAAGATCCCGCAATAGGGCCTGTGCCAAGGGATTTGCCGAAGTATGCTCGTAAATCAAACCTCTCTCCTCAGTCTGATAAGTGGCCTTCAATAAAGTGATCGCCTCCAATACTTGTTCATCGGTCAACGAGCTTAAGTTAGCTGCATATTTAACAATAGTGGCCTCCAGATCTAGTACAACTTGGATGAATTTTTGCCTAGTCATGTTGAGCTTTTTCTGAAGCAATGGATCTTGGCTGTGCTGAGATTGAGAAACCATCTGTTTAACCCATTGGTAACTCTGGCCTGATTTCAGATATACACAGTCGGCCGGACAGTTAATCTCGATGACCCTCTTCTCACCACAGCATTGGGCGCAAATTTGAGAATTCTTAGCAGGACAAAATCGTTTGCCCTTTCTTTGACTACAAACAGTACATTTCATCGTTTTTAAGTACCTACTAGACATCATACTAGATGATTTAATTCCACTAAAACGATCCCGTACTATATAATTTCACAAAGTATGGAGAAAAGGTTTTTCACAGTAAAAGAAGCTCGCAAGCTTTTACCCTTCCTAAAAGAAATAGTAGGTCGGGCTATAACTCTATCGTCCCAATTAAGAGAACAGCAGGATGTTGTCCAAAGTCTGGCTGATTCCGCAGCCAACAACACAGGCAGCCCGGAAGGAACAGCTTATTTGGAAACCTTGATCCAATTACAGAATTGTCTCCATCAAATTCAAAACACGGGTTGTATTATTAAAAGTGTAGAAGAAGGTCTAGTAGACTTTCCTCATCTAAAAGAAGAACGAGAGGTCTATCTTTGCTGGAAACACGGTGAAGAAGATATTCAATATTGGCATGAGATTGATGCTGGCTTCGCAGGACGAACACCTCTACTAGAATAAAGTCCAACAAATCGTATTTGCCTAAAAAACCAAGCAAGGAGAGAAATGAACAATTATTGTTTTCGATTTATATTTTTTTTGAGTGCCTGCACTCTTTGACTGAGTAGCTGCTCTGAAAACCAACCTTCAGAAAACTTATCCATGGAGGATTCTCTCCCAACAAAATCCTCATACGGAGGTCTGGAATTCTCAGCTCCTGACGAATGGATTCAAGAAACTCCATCTTCTACAATGCGCATTGCCCAATATCGCTTGCCGAGTGACAACCCACAAAACAGTGAAGCAGAACTGGCAATTTTCTACTTTCAGGGCCAAGGGGGATCAGTTCAAACCAATTTAGATCGCTGGATTGGACAATTTGAGGGACAAACTGAAGATGCTGCTCAAATTACTGAAAGACATGCAAATAACCTCCATTTAACTGTCCTTGATATTTCTGGAACTTACCAATCATCAATGGGCCCCATGATGGCTCCAACAGTTTCAAATCCAAACTATCGGATGTTGGCAGCTGTAGCTGAGGGTTCTGGCGGACCCTGGTTCTTGAAATTAACTGGACCCGAATCTACAGTTAAACGGTGGGAAAAAAGCTTTTCTCAGTTCCTTGGAACCTTGCAAACAAATCAGTAAAACCACTAACCAAGATGTACTTCATGAAAATTAGTTTCCTGAAACCATGAGACGGATTGTACCCAACCGCTCCTCAACTAACTTTTTCATCCTTACGTCGGAAGTTTCACTAACAAAATGTTCAAGATCTCTAAGGGCATAGTTGTAATTTTCGAAGCTGAGCTGCAATAGCCCTCTCTCTAAAATCTCAGGCAAAGGATCAGACAATAGGGGAACTCTCCTTTCCAAAATTTCCAAAAGCAACTTTGCTTGATCTTGCTGACGATAAATATGCTTCAAATTTACCAGCATTCTCAGCACGACATCTCTATTGGAAACTGCGCCAAGAAATTCCATTTTAAATTCAATAACTTCCTGATACACCTGCTCTAGAAGTTTCTGGCAACCATCCTCAAGTAGAATTTCTCCTCGGTTGAAAGGATCAATAAAGAGTTCTCGAGAAGGCATCGAAAACTTCAAAAGAAAGTGTCCAGGCATAGCCACTGGCAAAAGCTTCAATCCAATACCACTAGCAATTTTCTGGTACAGCACCGATAAGGAAATGGGAATGCCCTTTCGCTTCTCTAGGACAAAATGCATGTAGCTATTTTCCACATTGTAATAATCGTCTTTGTTACCACCAAACCCTAGTGAGTCAAACAGTACTGAGTTGAGTGTATTAATAGCATCGTAGGTATTATTTTCCGGTATTAATTCACTTTTAACCAATGAAGTGATCTCCAGAAGAATCCTACGATATGTATCTACATCTAGTTGCGGGTCGACAACACGACAAATTTGCAGCGAAAGTTCGAAAAGATCCCAATCTTCCTCAGGCTGAGCCACAATCCTAAGATAGTCTTTTAGAGCAGTTCCCATATGATATCCGCATTCTAGTGCTATACAACCACGATTATACTCTGATCTATCCACCCAGAACACCTAACACAAAAAACCAAATTACTTCACAAAGAAGCCTGTACATCGTCAGCCTTGCTCAGTATATTTTCTCTATCAGAAGATCATTCCAAAAGATTCCAAACAAAGAACAAAGTTAAAAGGAGATATAAGTGAATTGTCCAAAACTAGTACTAACATTGTTAGTTCTTTTTTCCTCTAATGGGGTCCAAGGATTAGACTCAGATCAAATCCAATTGAAAATTGTCGATCGATCCCGGACTATGCAACCAGGTGAGATTGTTCTGATCTCAGCCACCAGCAATCAGCCTCTAAAGGCCCTCAAAGGTACAATTTTTAAGAAAACTTTTTCATTTTATCCTAGTTCGAAATCCACTCTTTGGAATGGCTTGATTGGAATTGACCTAGATATCCCTTAGGATCTCTATAAACTAAATCTTCAGGGAATCACCCTCGACGGCTCCCCCTTTGATCAAAAACACAACCTTCAGGTAATTGGAAAAAAGTTTCCAACTCGGCGTATCACTGTAAAACAAAAATACGTTGATCCTCCTCCTGAAACACTAAATCGAATTCGTCAAGAATCTAAAAAAATAAAAAAAATATTTGCAACGATTAACCCAAAAAAAATATGGAAAGGACCCTTCATATCACCAGTTCCTGGCACCACCACAAGTGGTTTTGGCCGACGCAGTATCATAAACGGTCAAACACGCAGCCCACACAGTGGAACTGACTTCCGAGCGAGTGAAGGAACACCTGTCAAAGCTCCCAATGCAGGTCAGGTTATTCTAGTGTCCAATCTCTATTTTTCAGGTAATACCGTGATTTTGGATCACGGACAGGGACTCTACTCTTACTTTGCCCATCTTTCTAGCTTTTCCACTAAAGAGGGGGAAAGGGTTGAGCTTGGCCAGATTGTAGGTCGTGTTGGGGCAACTGGACGTGTTACTGGCCCCCATCTTCACTGGACAGTCCGTTTAAACCAAAGCCGAGTTGACCCACTGTCCCTGATTGCCGTTCTTTCCGAACAGCATCTAAATTAAATCAGAATGTGAGCTTAGTGAAACAATCAAACACCCAATCCACAGCTAAAAAGATAATCGGAGTTACAGGAATGACCTGTACGAACTGTGCAAAAAACATTGAGCGCATCCTACGTGCTCAAATTTCTGGTGTTTTGGACGCTAGCGTAAACTTTGCTTCTGAAAAAGCGACAGTTGAATATCTGCCAAGTCGAGCAAATTATCAAGATATAGTCTCTGCCATTGAAAAATTGGGCTACGGTGTATTAGACACAGAAGAACTCACCCTCAATCAAAAACCACACCACCTCTCATTCAAGCTCTGGGTTGGATTAACGTTATCCCTACCCCTCTTCCTCTTGAGCATGGCTCGAGACTTTTCACTATTGGGCACTTGGTTGCAGGCTGATTGGATCAACTGGCTATTTCTGGCGTTGTGCACTCCTGTACAACTCTACGTTGGCTTCGACTTTTACCAGAACAGTTGGAGAGCTCTAAAAAATCGATCGGCCAACATGGACGTTTTGGTAGTGATGGGTTCTTCAACTGCTTATCTGTATAGCCTATTTGTCACCATTGGACCCAGTTGGATAAATACTGTTCAAGAAGCACATGTTTACTATGAAACAGCAGCACTAATTATCACCGTTATCAAATTAGGGAAGTTTTTAGAAATTCGAGCTAAAAATCGAACGGGAGGAGCCATCAGAGAATTGATGGATCTATATCCCAAAACAGCACGGCTACTGAAGAATGGAGCAGAAATGGACATCCCCATGGAAAAAGTTCAAATTGGGGACATCGTACTAATCCGACCTGGAGAAAAAATTCCAGTAGATGGCTGCGTAGTCACAGGGCAATCAGGGGTCGACGAAAGCATGTTTACCGGGGAGAGTTTTCCCGTTTTGAAAAAACAAGGAGACCAAGTCATAGGAGCTTCGTTTAACGGACAGGGAAAACTGGAGGTAAAAACTACCAAAATTGGAACAGAAACAACCCTGTCTCAAGTGATTCAACTGGTAGAACAAGCTCAGGGAAGTCAAGCTCCCATCCAACGTTTAGCAGACCAAGTAGCCAATATATTTGTACCAGTCGTACTGCTCATAGCTGCTATCACTCTAATAGTTTGGTGGTTTGTCCTATCTGCAGGATTTGCTGCCGCCATGGTCCGCATGGTATCCGTTCTAGTCATTGCCTGCCCATGCGCCTTGGGACTGGCCACTCCTACAGCGATTATGGTGGGAACAGGAATCGGAGCACAGAAAGGTATACTTTTCAAAAACAGTGAGGCCTTGGAATGGGCCAACCAACTGAAAACAATCGTTCTAGATAAAACTGGAACTCTAACAATCGGCAGACCCACAGTAACAAATATATATGTGAACCCCTCCTTGTCCTCGGAAAAACAGAAAGGGCCCGACTTAGATTGGACAAAAGACAGTCTGCTTGCCTTGGCTGCCTCAGTTGAACAGTTTAGCGAACATCCCTTAGGAGAGAGTCTAGTCCAATTTACAAAAGAAAGAGGACTTGCATTACATCCAACCACACAATTTAAAGCTGAAACTGGCCGAGGAGTCTCAGCTAATGTGGATGGGAAAAGTGTGATCCTGGGAAATCTGGACATAATGAAATCTCACTCCATTGAAACAAAACATATGGAACCAGTAGCACAACATATGGAGCTGGAAGCAACAACAATCATTTGGATGGCAATTAACAAGCAAATAGCTGGAATCATTGGAGTTACAGACAAATTAAAAACAGAATCCCTCAATGCTGTAGCTCAAATGCACCAGCTGGGCCTTCGGGTTATTATGCTCACGGGCGACAACCAACAAGCAGCACAATCCATTGCCAATCAAGTTGGAATAAAACAAGTTCTGTCTGGTGTTTTACCTCATGAAAAAGCTGAGCACATTCAACAGTTGCGCAGTAAATTCGGTGGACTGATCGGCATGGTTGGGGATGGAATTAATGACGCCCCTGCACTCGCCCAAGCCGATGTCGGAATTGCAATTGGTACAGGAACTAATGTGGCTATGGAAACAGCTGATCTCACCATTATGGGAGGAGACCTACGTTTGGTCCCAGAAGCTATTCTGCTCAGCAGCTCCACCATGCAAACTATCAAGCAGAATCTTTTCTGGGCATTTTTCTACAACATAGTTTTGATCCCAATAGCAGCAGGAATGCTCCATCCTTTCACAGTTCTTCCTTCCATAGTTCGAACACTTCACCCAATTCTGGCGGCATTTGCAATGGCCTTCAGTAGTATAACGGTAGTGACAAACAGTCTCAGGTTAAAAAACAAGACATCCAAACAGAAATTAAAATAAACCAAACAATATATTTCAATTTCTTCATTTTCCGTCTCCTGTTTATGTGAGAATCAACCAATGAATGTTAAAAAAGTTTCCGAATTGCTTCGCTTCAATCCTGAAAAAATGCAAAAGATTAATCTCTTCGAAAGCAACAGAATGTTCTGTGATATTTACTGTTTGGAACCCGGCCAAGAACAAGCCTTACACGATCACAAGGAAAACGATAAGATTTACTTTGTATTAGAAGGAAGGGGCAGCTTTACTGTTGGCAAAGAAACACAGATCTTAAAACAAGGAGAGACAACCTGTGCCTGGGCAGGCGAGCCTCACGGAGTGAAAAACACCTCGAAAAATCGTCTAACCTGCCTAGTATTTATGGCTCCCCATCCACAACCCAGCAAATTTTAAAAATCCCCCAAAAAACCCCGGTAGAATTTACCTGCTAGGTTGACACAAATGGAAAACACAAGTATCGTTGATGATAACTGTACAGGGGGTATCTGCAATGAAAATCGTCCACTGGACTCTAGCAATTGTTTTGGTTACAAGCTTTGGTGTTTTGTCTTTTGCCGCTGATGACCATTCGGGAAGTTGGCAAGGTTGGATTGCCGATGAAAACTGTGCCAAAAATTACTCCAAAGCGGCAAGTGCTTCTCATTCAGGATGTGCTAAAGGCTGTGTCGGTAAAGGAGCCCGATGGGCTCTTGCCACCTCAGACGGTCACTTCATTCTGGACTTAGGGGAAACTGCAGCCACAGACCATCTGGGCTCCGAGGTTGTTGTCAGAGGTACGCTCAGCGACGACACCATTCAGGTTGCCTCAATTTCTGAAGCAAACTAGCCGAACCACGAACCTTCTAGAACGTTAGGCGTTCTCCTTGTTAGGAGAGCTGTGCCTCTAAAAAGGGCCACTTTGAAAAATACCAACCTTTCTCGAAGAGAGTTTGTTAAAGGCACTGTGGGTACAGCAACGGCTCTTGCTACCCACCACCAATTACCTTTAGCCTCCCAAAACTCTTCCTTTGATGCCAAAGGACTGCCAACCCGGATGTTAGGAAACACCGGCGTTAAAATACCTTTAATAGGGCTCGGAACCGGAAGTCGTTTCTGCTCCATTGCAGATGAAGATCAAGCTCTTGAAATCCTAACTCACGCACTAAACCAAGGACTTTACTATTGGGACACCGCTCATAGCTACCGAAGTGGCAATGTCATCAGCGAGGAAAGACTCGGAAAAATTTCTAAAGAAAGGCGTTCAGAAATATTTCTAGCAACTAAGGTAGATGGCTATAATCCTGAAGAAGTAAAAAAACAAATAGAAGTGAGTTTGCAGAGACTTCAAACCGATTACATAGATCTAATCCAAGTTCACTCACTCAAATCTTTAGGAGATGTCGACGCGCTAGGCAAAAAAGGGGGAGTTCTTGATCTGCTCAGACAAATGCGCGAGGAAGGCATTACCCGCCACATCGGATTTACCGGTCATACATCTGCACAAGTAATGCAAAATACAGCTGAACAATATGATTTTGAAACTATGCTGATTGCTTTAAACCACTTTGGAGGGTTTGATCGCCCCGTGCCGGCCCCTGAAAATAGACAGCCGTTCGAACAACAGTCCATACCAGCTGCAGCCCAAAAAGGCTTGGGAGTAATGGTCATGAAGGTCATCAGACCCAGAGAAACAGTTCCCGATCTAGATGCCGCTGAACTTATTCGCTATGCCCTGTCCTTAAAGAATGTTACCAGCGCCGTTATTGGCATTGAGAGTCTGAAACTGCTGAAACAAAATCTTGACCATCTAAAACACTTTCAATCCATGAATGCATTGGAACTACAAAAAATCCGCGCATCCCTTCGTTCATTTTTCAACCACGACAATCTGGATTGGATGGACCCCGATTATAAAGATGGACTTTGGAGTTAATATTGAGAGATAACCCGTCACACTCCCTAAACTAAAAATCGAGTTAATTATTAGATAACCTCGTTCTATAGCTGTCCTTGGACAGAAACCGTAACCAAGTGCCTTGAAAATACCCCTAAAAGACGATCTAATTAAGCAAAGCTACACTTTTTCTTAACTGTCGCATAAAGTTCTAGGAGGTTCGCTATGAAGGTCGTACTCAGCATTGCCTTAATTATATTAAGCGGAACATGGCAAAGTGCTGCTTTAGCAGCCGACCAAGTCGATATTCAAGAATGGGTTGTTCCTTGGGGCGAAACCCGTCCCCGAGATCCTTATACCATAACCGAAGGAAAAGTATGGTTCGTGGGCCAGAGGGGAGATTACATAGCTCATCTAAATACCGACAACGGAGAATTTACCCGATTCGACCTAGAACCAGGCGTCGGACCACACACTCTAATCGTCGATAAAGACGGCCAAGTTTGGTTTGCAGGAAACAAAAAAGGCTACATTGGCAAACTAGATCCTACAACCAGAACAATTAAAAAATATATGATGCCCGATCCGGCCGCCAGGGATCCTCACACCATGTCTTTTGACACACAAGGAGATATCTGGTTTACGGTTCAACATGGAAATTTTATAGGGAAAATGCATACACCTTCAGGAGAAGTACATCTTATTCCAGTTGACACTCCCAAGGCCCGCCCCTATGGACTGGCAGTCGATTCCACAGGCAAACCTTGGATTGCCCTGTTAGGCACAAATAAAATTGCCACCGTTGATGAACACACTATGGAGGCAAAAGAATTCGTTCTTCCCAACTTAGACAGCCGACCTCGTAGAATAGGAATAACATCAGATGACCACATTTGGTATGTGGATTATGCACGGGGCGCAGTAGGTCACCTCAATCCCCAAAATGGCCGGGCAGAAGAATGGACAACTCCGGGTGGTACCGACTCGAAACCGTACGGAATGGCAGTCGATAAAAAAGATAGGATTTGGTTCGTTGAAACAGATTCAAAACCCAATCGCTTTGTAGGTTTCGATTCCAAAACAAAAAAATTCTTTAGCATCACAGAGGTTGAAAGCGGAGGGGGAACAATTCGTAACATGATGTACTATGCTCCCAGTCAAGAAGTCTGGTTTGGCACAGACACAAACACCGTTGGTAGGGCTCGAGTTTGGTAAAATTTTCTCTCATTCAACCCAATAAAAGGATTACCCCAGTCACGATAGAAAACGTACCCACTAAATCCCAAATTGTCAGACGCTCAGCATTCTTGAGAATGGTGTAGGAAAGCACAAAAGTCAGCAATGGAGCACTGGCACTAATAGGATAAACCACACTTACATCATCTGCGTTAAGTGAATAAAAGAGAAGTAACATACCAACAGCCTGCAAAACACCCGAGACAGAAAAAATAAACAAACTTTTCCGATTAGACTGTATAGAAGCTAGCCCTCCTTTAAAAATAAAGTGGCCCAAATAAAGCCCAATAGCAGTCAGATAACCTATTAAAGCAGCGGCCAGTGGAACTGGAGAAAAACTCAGGCCTAATTTTACAAAAAAGGGTCTGATACCATACGAGAGGGCTGCTAACATAACAGTAGCAAATCCCGTTAACGTGAATGTTTTAGTCTGCCTTCTAGCCATTCGGCCTATCAACGTAAGCCCTGCCGTCACTAGTCCAATAGCAACCCACCGCTCCAATGAAATCGACTCGTGAAGAAACAAAAGAGCCAACACGGCTGTAAACAGGGGAGCAGAATTCTTAAAGCTAACCGCTCGAGCTGATCCTAAACTATCAATACTTAAATATAGAAAAGTTCTCCCCATGAAAGGAACAAATACCCCCCCTAAAACGAAATAGAATATTGATGGTCCAATCAACTGATCAAACTGGAGCCCTCCCAAAACCGGCGATAAAAACAGGAAGATTGGCAAACCGCTGACTAGTGCTATAAAAACTCCCACATGAGCACTAGACCCTGGCATACCCATTTTTAAAAGAATTGGATTGATACCAAAAAGAACTGCCGAAATAAGCGAAAAAATTTTAGGATCCATACCTTGGATTAATTGCCAGACAAACATACCTCCAGAAAAATCAACCTGTGGACAAAAACTTCATCTCTTGAATTTTAAAAATTGCTGCGCTTATTTTGTTATTTACGGATCTGTCCATCTCCACGGATAACAAATTGTTCGGTTACCAAGCTCTCCAAACCCATTGGGCCATAGGCATGAAGCTTAGTAGTGCTAATACCAATCTCGGCTCCCAGCCCCAGTTGGCCACCATCAGAAAAACGAGTTGAAGCATTAACTAGAACTACCGAGGAGTGCACACGATCCAAAAACACCTGAGCACTACTGTCATTATTGGTGACAATGGCTTCAGTATGAGAAGATCCATATTGTTCAATATGCTCTATGGCCTCCTCAACATTGGCAACAACTCGAATGTTTAAAACAAGGCCAAGATACTCAGTATGATAGTCTTCCTGTCTCGCAATGGCAGTCCCAGGTAAAATTTTGCAGGTCTCCTCCCCTCCTCGTATTTCGACACCTGCCTTCTGCATCCTTTCTGAAAAAACTGGCAGAAAATTGTCTGCAATACCTTTATGCACTAGAAGAGTTTCCATAGCATTACAAGTGGCGGGACGAGAAGTTTTAGCATTTTCTGCAATAGACAGCGCCATCGACAAATCAGCCTCTTCATCCACATACACATGACACACACCTTTATAATGCTTGATGACTGGAATACGACTGTTTTCCGCTACAAATTGGATCAATCCCTGACCACCGCGGGGGATAATAAGGTCTATGCTCTCTTCCTGATGAAGTAGAATAGCCATTGCTTGTCGATCACTAGAATCCAACAATTGGCAGGCATTTTCTATTTCCTGTTGTGTCAAAACCTGGTGAATAATCCCCATTAAATAGCGATTACTATGGATAGCCTCCGACCCACCCTTAAGTATAGTTGAATTACCCGCTTTGAAGCAGAGCGCAAAAGCATCAATTGTCACATTGGGTCGGGCCTCATAAATAATCCCGATAACACCTAGAGGAATTGTCTTCTTATGGACTTCCAGTCCGTTGGGTCTATCCCAACTTCTTCTGACAACACCCACTGGATCCGGTAGGGCAGCGACCACCCTCAAACCCTCAGTCATACTTGCAATACGCTTTTCATCCAGCGCCAGCCGATCCAACATAGCTGCTGATAAATTCTTTTGGGAGGCTATTTTCAGATCCTGTGCATTGGCAGATATCAGTTCAGCGGATATCTGGGAAGAACTCAACAACTCAGCAATCTCTAGAAGAAGAGCGTTTTTAGTAGCACTATCCAAACTTGCTAAATGACGACTAGCCAGCCTAGCACTCTGGGCAAGCTTACTAATTTCAGTTTCCAGAGAAGAATAAGAATTCTTAGACATAATCTGCTTCCTTGAGGTAGCGAACCTACTCCACCAAAACTAGATTGTCCCGATGAATCACCTCATCATAATAGGAATAACCTAGAAGTGATTCAATTTCCTCACTTTTACATCCTAAAATCAATCGTGCTTCACTAGAACTATACTGGCTCAACCCTCTAGCCACCTCCGTACCATCTGCCGCCAACACCTGAACGGCATGGCCAGAACTAAAATCTCCCTCCACCTTGCTTATACCAATAGGCAATAAACTACTTCCCTCCTTTACAACAGCATGTACAGCTCCTGCATCTATAACTAAACTGCCACGGGGAGCCAGAGAATGAAGAATCCAGTGTTTTCGAGCAGAAATACTATCCTTCTGAGCAAGAAACAAAGTACCTTCGTCCTCACCACTCATTATTCTTGGGATCACTCCCTCTTTAAATCCACTCGCTAGAACTGTAGGCACACCATAATGAGCCGCCTGCTGAATAGCTAACAGCTTAGATCCCATACCACCGGTACTAATTCCACTCGAAATAGGATCCCGCACATAGAGAAAGTGGTCTTTGGTAATCTTTTCAACTACAGGAATCAGTGTGCCGTCATCCTGAGAATTTGAGGGATCCATTTCGTAAAAACCCTCCACCGAGGATAGCATCAGTAACAGGTCAGCTCTTACCATGGCAGCTACCTGAGCAGAAAGATTATCATTATCACCAAACTTGATCTCCTCAACAACTACCGTATCATTCTCATTAACAATCGGAATAATTCCAGCCGACAATAGAGTGTCAAAAGCGTTTTTAGCATTCAAATAACGCTCTCGGTTTGCAACATCATCTTGGGTCAACAAAATCTGAGCTGTGTGGCGTCCTTGATCAGCAAAACTTTTTTCATAAAGAGACATTAGCCGGGTTTGTCCCACGGCAGCACAAGCTTGCTTTTCAGGAATCGTATTAGGTTGCTTTTCAAGGCCTATTACGGGCATCCCAGCTGCTACTGCACCTGAAGTAACTAATACCACCTGGATATTACTATTCAACAAAGCGCTAAGACTCTGAACTAACACACCAATACGCACATTATCTAGCTGGTAGTCTTTGTCAACCAAAACTCCTGATCCAACTTTGACCACAATACGCCGAACTTGGCCCAAAAGAGCCCGATGGGCAGAATGATTGTTTACTTCACTCATGACTTAAAACCTTTAGTGTTAATCAACAGATTATCACAGAGATCACCTCAATCATCCTCACCAGACTGGATATTGACCCTAAATCAACTCTAGAATATAAGTTGATAGAGGTTTGCCAATATTATGATGTTAACACCACGCCAGTTCGTTATAAGCTCTGCTGTTCTATTAGTACTTGCTCTTCTAAGTTATGCTGCCTACCAAATTGATCAGCTGGCAATCTCCTACTTAACTGGTACACGCCGCGTTCCAGGAGAAAGCTTCTTTGGGGCAAAAGTTAGCTCCGACGGTCCAGTGCCTGGCTACATTT
>CAZASS010000015.1:21458-22403 GCA_964487835.1 uncultured Acidobacteriota bacterium
GACTTCGGTATCTGTGCTAACTTATCGAAGTTCCCGAGACCTATTCGAAGACCTTGTTAAAAATCGAACTGCCGGAGAATCATTATCTCTAACCGTCCTTCGAGGTAAAAAACAGATTGAATTAAGCCTAAAATTAAAACCCTTTCTTCGATCACCAGCTGACTTAAACTTGCCATTTGAAGAGGTTGAAATATCCTCAACCAGCGGCTACACCCTTCGAGGGTGGTTCATCTCTCCTCCTAAATGGAGTGATGGCCGAACAGGAGTTTTCGTGCATGGAGCCAAATCTTCTCGCTTTCAAGGCTTGGAAGGAGCTGCTTATTGGCATCAACGCGGCTATGGATTACTGACTATGGATTTGAGTGGTCGTGGAACCAGCGAAGGAAAGTACGTCACCTACAGTGTTAATGAAAGACTCGATGTAAATTCCATGTTAAATTGGACACGTCGCCACCCTTCCATCAACAAAAACCAGGTAGTACTGTTTGGAACATCTAACGGTGGCGCAGCGGCTATCTATGCAGCAGCCAAAGATCCTCTCTTGCCTGCATTAGCACTGGATGCCCCCTACAGTAATCTTTGGGCAACTGCCCTTGAGCGAGACATTCCTCCCCTACATCTTCAAATTCTATCTTGGGCCGTTTGGTTACGAACTGGAATTAACCTAGCTGAAATTCGACCTATTCAATCAATTACAGAAATAAAAGCTCCAGTTTTTTTTGTTCATGGAGACTCCGACAAACAAGTACTGCCCCATCATTCTCAGCACATGGTTGCTGACCGACAAACAGCAGGATTACCAACTGAGCTTTGGATAATTCCGGGCGGAGAACATGGTTTTGACAATTATCCTCCACCCGATATTTTTTGGAATAGAATTCTCGACTTCTACGATCAAAGCTTGGGTGGGCCACCGGCTTCCAAACCCAAATCATAATACTAGTT
>CAZASS010000016.1:0-3920 GCA_964487835.1 uncultured Acidobacteriota bacterium
AGCCAACTAATAGCCTGCAGAGGTATAGCTGCCGGCGCGTCAGAATCATTGACCAATCTAGCCGTATCTCCACTTGTGTTTTTTTAGATGACACAGGCCGTTATATTCGTTTTAGGTTTGTTCATGGAGGTCAATACAATCATTTTTATAACCATGCCAATCTTTATGCCCATTGTCCAAATTTTGGGGATTGACCCTATCCATTTTGGTATTGTGAGCATCATCAGTCTTGAACTAGCGACATATACACCTCCTTTTGGTTTAGTGTTATACGCTTCTCACTCAATGCTCTCAGACCACATCACCATTAATTCTATGTTTAAAATTGCTATATTTCTTTTTCTGTTTTTTCCAGGAATTGTTCTTTGGCTCCCGAATATGATGCTTCGCTAGTGGTTTGAGAAATACCGTGAAGAGATTTCAAGTATTTTTCTTGAGTGGTTGCATTACATGTTCGGCAAAGGATTGGATTGTATGGGATCGTGAAGTGTCTTCAGTAGCATAGGGTCGAATGGTTATTTGATCAGCTCCCCACTCAAAAAGTTGAGATGCCTGTTGGATACATTCAGTAGCTGTTCCTGCAATGGCAAACTCAGGAACGATTTCATCTGGGATTAATTCAGCATGTTGAGCTGTGGGATTCATATGTTCGTAGTAGTTGTATGTAGACTGGATCTTATCTTTTACTGTGTCTGCAGCAGTGCTCAACTCCCATTGGGGAGTTAATAGGCTGCGAGCTACGTGCGGGCGTACTGCTGAAATTGCTTTTTTGCTGTCAGAGTGGATACAAGCTGGTAAAGAAGCAAACACTTCAAACAGGCTTTCAGGAAATATGCTTTGTCGACGCCCTTCGGTGACACAATGGAGCATCTTTTTAAATACCGTCTCTCTATTGGCGCCTCCTCCTAAAATTACGCCATCCGCAACCCGGCCAGCAAGATGTAACATTTTTGGACCGGTAGCACCTATGATAATTTTAGGACACTTATTTTCTGATCCGAAGGTCAACTGCATTTCACCCTTTGCAGTTGTAACTTTTTCCCCTTTGCAAAGTTTTTTAACTTGGGTTACAAATTGTTCGAGTTCCATAACAGTTGAAGGTTTCATTCCCATCGTTCTTACTGAACTGTCACCAGTCCCTACACCCAATATCACTCGGTTTCCTGATAGTTCTTGTAAGGTTATGATTGCACTTGCAGTGACAGCGGGAGTACGAGTAATGGGATTGGTTACTCCAGTTCCTAATAGCACCTGAGTAGTTGTTTGAGTTGCAGCTCCCAGCAGTACATACAACTCACGCCAAATTAGCTGGGAATCACCTAGCCACACATGATCATATTCTAGTTCTTCTGCAATCTTGATTTCGTTCATCAAGGTTTTAGCGTCATAGAAGGGGTGAATTTCTACTCCAAACGAAAATTTATTCATTTTGGCTGACCTTAGAGTTTTAGACGGTTTTGACGCCTTTTTTTTGTAGCTTCTAAATCAACGATTAGTGTTTGTGGATCAATAACCACTCCGTACTCTTGTAAGGCTTTTTCTATGGAGAGTAATCCAGATGTTACATCGTTTATTATTGCGTCTACAGATCGTTCGTATGGGTTCCCATAGCCTCCTCCTCCTGAAGAAAGGAATTCGACAATGTCATCTTTTTTAGGCTTGCATAAAGTAGCTTTTTTGAATGGAATAGTTTGTCCATTTTTTTGTTTTATACTGATGCTGCCGGGTGGTGCATTTTGACCCTCTTCTAATCCAAAGGGAGAAGTGATTTCGTTGTCACTCCCGGTCTGAACTGACAGGGTCGTACTATCTTCGGTAAATTGGAGACGGAAATGGGCGCCATATCCTCCCTGCCATTTTCCAGCTCCAGCGCTATCTTTTTGATATTCGTATTTCAGAATACGATGAGGGAACGAGAGTTCGTGCAGTTCAACGTCTGATACTCGCGCACCTCCCATTGAGGACACTGGACTAATATGACTCCACCCTTCAAAACCAAATGTGGCTCCGCCACCCCCTTTTGTGAATTTGAATATGAAGGCTGCGTATCGTCCAGTTCTGGGATTTAAGGAGGTGCCAACACCACTGGGTGAGCGTGCCCATCCTGCCTGCACAAGTTTAGGAACTGCTTGGGAGAGTGCTAGCCATACAGATTCAACGATAGCGGCACAAGTTGCTACTGTACACTGGGTGGTTGGAGCTCCTTCTTTTGGATTAAGTAGAGACCCTTCGGGGGCAATAACATCAATTGGTTGAGTTGAACCTTCGTTTACTTTGATGTTAGCTGCGATGGTAGAGAAAAGACCAATATAGCAAGAAGATACAGTGTTTGAGTAGGAGCTGTTGTAGTAAGCAGGAATTTGAGAATCGGATTTACTGAAGTCAAAGATTAGACGGTTCTTTTTCGCTTTTAGTTGCAGTCTAATGGTGGGGCGCGTATCTTTTGATCCGTCTAATAGATGGTCTAATTGTCTTTCAGAATGATAGGTGCCGTTCGGTAAATCTTGAATACAGGATTGCATTTGTTCCCTACTTCTTTTCAGCATTTCTTCAATAACTGTCTGTACGTTTTGACGACCATACTGATGCAGCAGCTGTAGTAGAGCTTTTTCTCCCAAGTGACAGGCGCCTACCTGACATTGCAGATCGCTTTTTACCAGTTCGGGTAGACGTACATTTAAGAGAATTAGATTCCAGATATCTTGGTTGTAGACTCCCTTTCGATAGAGCTTACAAGGAGGTATTCTAATTCCTTCTTCCCAAATTGTTTTTGCATTCGGGTTGTACCCTGCAGTGCCTCCACCTCCAATATCCGCATGATGTCCTCTAGCAAGCACCCAAAACCATGGTTGATTTTCAATAAATACAGGTTTAACTACAGTAATATCAGGTAGATGGCTGTTTCCGTGATAGGGATCATTTAGGACGAAGACATCTCCTTCATAAATGTCCTTATTGAAATGTTTACTAATCGATCTAACAGCTATGGGGCTTCCTCCCATTAGGACGGGAATGTAAGCAGTTTGTCCCACGAGACGAAGTTGAGAATCAAAGATCGCTGTTGCAAAGTCCTTGGTTTCTGCGAAGATGGGTGATCGGGAACCTCGCAACATTCCTGCTCCCATTTCCCTTGCGATGTTTTCCAATCGATTGGTAATGACAGTTAATAAAATCGGATCCAAGGTATTACGATTCATTGGAAGCCTTTTTTGTTAGGATAGAGAGTGTCTTTTTCAAACTTTGTTTTTTGTGATAAACCAAATAATTCCCTAATTCATCACAAGTTAATTGAAAATTGGGGTCCAAGTACTGTACTACCCGAAGAGAGTTGCAACCCATCATATACGGGAGTGTCTTGAAATTTTTCCCCAAAGAAGGCTTTGCGATGGCCAGTCAATGCCTTATCTGATGAGTTGGTATTTGGGAATGGCAATTTAGTCTTTTTGTAAAGCTTATCAGTAATTCCCTTTGCTACTACGCGGAGATTTACTATTTCCAGAGGAGTGGATGGCGTGTTGTATCCGTTAAGGGATTGGTGTTTTACATGGAAATCTTGGGCTAATTTTTCAGTAGTTTCTGTTGTCAATAAGTGTTGTTTAAGCTGGACTTCTACTTCACTGAACTGTCCGATATATCTCATATCTGCTGAAAATGACAGGGACATTTTGGGTTCGGGAATTCCATCTGCTCGAAGTGTTTGGGTTGCGTGTTCTTTCATTTCTTCGTAGAGCTGATTTGCGGTTGGAAAATCAATTTTTCCCAACGGTGCCACATAACTACGTACGAAGTCATGGCGCAAATCAGATAACAGCTGACCTCCTGCGCACATTACTGAAGCCTCACTAGGAACTAGCGTTAATGGTATATCCAGTTCTTGAGCAATTGCAGATGTTACTTGTTTGTTCTGTGGAAACTCATCC
>CAZASS010000016.1:3930-22115 GCA_964487835.1 uncultured Acidobacteriota bacterium
TCTTGAGCAATTGCAGTAGCGTGAATAGGACCAGCACCGCCGGATGCTACCAAAAGAAAATAGCGGGGATCGTGTCCTCGGAGAATAGAAACTTCTCTGATAGCATCCACCATATTGGCATTCACTACTTGAAAGGCACCATAGGCGGCTTGAACCGTATCTAGACCCAGTGGTTGCGCTATCTGAGACTTAATTGTTTGGTAAGCTTTTTCCTTATTTAGTTGCAATCTTCCTCCCCAGAATCGCTTAGAATCCAGATATCCCAATACTAGATTCACATCGGTTACTGTTGGTTGAGTACCACCAAGGTCGTAGCACACGGGACCAGGAGAGGAACCGGCACTTTCCGGTCCAACTTGTAGGAGTTTTCTAGCATCCAGTCCTATGATGCTACCTCCTCCTGCTCCAATAGTGTGTACACCTACCAGAGGCAAAGCAATTCTCTGTTCTGCAATTTCCATATCTTTAGTGATTTCTATTTCACCATTTTTGATTAGACATACATCACAGCTTGTTCCTCCCATATCCATGGTAATGACGTTGGATAGTCCGTGTAATGATCCATGGTGAACACCAGCCACTGGGCCGGCTGCGGGTCCAGATAAAATGCTTCTTACACCAAATTGTTTGCCAGCATCAGTGTTCATAACTCCCCCGTTAGATTGCATTACTAATAACTTTCCGGAAAACCCTTTTTTCTTGAGTTTAGTTTCAAGAGATTCAAGATAGTGAGATAGTACAGGGGTTACATAGGAATTTACTGTTGTTGTGCTAATTCTTTCGTATAGTCGAACTTCGGCGAGCACTTCATTCGACAGTGAGATGTGATCACCAGGCAAAAATTGTTTTAAGGTTTCACCTAATTGTTTCTCGTGACTGTCGTTCAGGAAGGAAAATAGTAGGCCAATAGCTACGCTCTCCACGCCGCTGTCAAGTAAGGTTTTTGCTAAAAGATTGATTTCCTTATCGTTGACTTCCAATAATTCTGATCCTTCACAATCTATACGCTCTTTTATTGAATAGATCATTTGTCGAGGAATTAGGGGAACAGGAGGTGATTGTCTAGGATTATATTGGTCTTTACGCAATCCTCTTCTCATATTTAGAACGTCCCGAAAACCTGCAGTAGTCAATAGAGCTGTTTTAGCACCATTCCTGGTCAAAAGGCTGTTGGTTGCGACCGTACTGCCATGAATAATGGTTTCTGTGTTGGCAAACATCTCTTCCAAGGTCATTCCTTGGTCTTGGGCTGCCAGATTGAGACCTTCAATAACAGCATTCCCTAGGTCTTTAGGATTGGAAAGACTCTTATACAGTTGTTTGTTCCGATTCTGGTCAACAACGACAAGGTCGATGAAAGTTCCCCCAACATCTACGCCTATTTTGAAACTCATAGATTTTTCCTAATTGTTATCCTAATGTTCGTGTAACCTTTAAGTATTAGTCAATAGTAGTCTGACTGTGTTGATGTTTAATATTTTTTACAATGTCGTTTTTAGACTAAGAGAAATGTATATTTAAGAGAGAACATAACTATTTTAATTGACTCGGTCTAGGACCCCAACTAGTCTATTTGTTTACGAAAAAAAGGAAAGGAAGACTTTTTCATGGCAACTTCAAAAGTTACTTTTAAAGATCACGGTCAGCTTATGATCGAAGGAGATTTTGTCCTCGAGGATGCAGAAGGCAATACATTTGATCTTTCAGGTCGTAATAAAATCTCTTTGTGTCGATGTGGCCATTCCAAGAATAAACCGTTTTGCGATGGTTCTCATCATGGTCGATCGGATCCCAATGAAAAATTTGATTCTGAGATTAAAGCCTGCAAATTGCCTGAAAGAAAAGTTAAGTAGGTTCAAGTTAGTTTGTTCGAAAATAGTTCCTTGCAATCGGTATGGGTTATTTCGAGACTGGGGATTGTATCCAGTGGGTGTTTGGAGAGACAATAGTTGTTGAATATTAGGTTTTTTTGGGGGTATTGAAAATGGAGACAAATACGTCGTTAGGTAAAAATATTAGTTTTTTTAAGAACGAGGAAGAACTTGCAGCGTATGCAAAAGAGGTTTACGAAAAGAGATTCAAGGACGAATATGAGTCAAAGCATAAGGGTAAGTTTTTGGCGGTTGATGTGCAGGGAGAAAGGGTTTATTTAGCAGAAACACCGGAAAATGCGAGGAAACTGGCTGTTAAAAACAATCCCACTGGCCTGTTTCATGTAATACAAATATAAAAATTTACTGTAAATTGTTTTTGTCAGGTGTTCGTCTGTTAGCCTGTTTGGCCGCCCCGATCAATGGAGCGTAGTGATAGCTTATGGGCGGAAATGATTTGCAGAAGAGGCTTTTCGCTCTTTTCTCTCTAATCTTATTTTCAGTTTTGATACTGGGCTACTTGTGGTGGGGAAGATTTGAATACCATCACAAACAGTTCATTATTGTAACTTACGTAGGTGCCCTATTGCTTGTGGTTCTCAACCATTGGTATCAAGGGGATACCCTAAAGATTCTTGGTCTCCGAGCAGACAATTTTGCGACGGCTGCTGTCTGGTACGGTGGATGTAGCCTACTATTAGGAATTTTGATCGGTATACTTGGATGGTGGGCTGGTAGCTGGCGTTTAGATCGTTGGAAAGATCTACTAACCTATTGTGTTTGGGCAGCTGCGCAACAATATCTGCTTCAAAATTTTCTACGACTTCGTAGTGAAAATCTATTGGCTAAACGTGGAGCGGTATCTTCTTTTTCAATCCGATCCACTCTAGGACCTGCTTTATTGGCTGCGGCTCTTTTTGCTTTGTATCACCTGCCCAACTATCCTTTGGTCGCAATAACCTTTTTAGCTGGTTTGTTTTGGTGTGTGTTATTTGCCCTGATCCCTAATCTTTTTTGGGCTTGGATATCACGGGCTGCTTTAGCCACTGTATTTATGCTGTTTTTCAAATATAGCCTAATGGGTCAATTTCAGGTTGGATTACCCGGTTACCGATACCAATTTTATGGAGGGGGTGTGAAAGTAGCAGCCGGTTACAACTCCAATAATCAAGCTGTGATTGCTACGCTCCCGGGTGCGGACAAGGGAGTCCAGGCGTTTGTAAAAATCTTCACGGCTGAAGGGCATCAGACAGCGGAGTGGAATGCTTTTGAGGGATTAGAATTTTCTGGTGAAATTTCGGTAGGAGATTTGGGTTTTGGTCCTGGAGATGAGGTGGCTGTTACCCCTGGTCCTGGTACTAGGAATCCTCCTTTTGTTCGTATATTTGATCTGTCAGGAAAACTTTTACGGGAATTTGAAGCGGAAGATTTGGATGCAGGATATGGGGCTTGGGTTTCTATTCATTGCAAAAAGTTATACCTCTCTCCTGGTCCCGGACCTGGGCGTCCACAACAAGTTTTAGAATTTAGTCCAGGTGGTCAGAATCTTAGACAATGGAAATTCGAAAATTTAAATTTGGTAAATGGATTACGATCGGCGGTTATTTGTTCAGATAATATTCCACAACCAGATGCTTCTTCCGTGCAATCTCGGATGGGGGATAATTTGCTGATGTGGGCATCAGATATATCTATTAACCCTTCGACTGTATTTGTTTACGATACTCTGGAAAAATCCCTCCGATCTTTTGAAACATTGACCACAGACTTTGGAGTGAATGCTACCTTAGTTAAGCTTGGAGATAATCGGTTAGTTTTGGGAGTGGCTCCTGGGCCTTTACAAGGTTATCCACCTTTAATTCAAGGGTTTGATCTGAATGGTGAAAAACTATGGGATTTTTTGGCATTTAAAGATCCCCAGAGTTTTGGTAGCAACCTTACTGCTGTAGATATTAATTGGGATGGAGAAGATGAGTTGGTGTTGGGGGATGGAGTTGGTTCCGGACGTCTACCACTAGTCCGCATATATCAATTGGATGGGCAACCAATTACTGAATGGAATGCTTACCCAGGCAATAAATACAGAGAGTGAAGAGAGGGCTGAAGATAGGAAAAAGTATGGGGAAAAATTTCTTCGAACAGTTTTTGGTTAGCGACCCAAATACGAAAAATCAAGAAATAAAACTTGTTTCACTTATTTTTTCCTTTGGAGCTTTTTTGAGGTTGTTCAATTTAGGGCAGCGACAGCTTTGGGTGGATGAAATTATACAAGTGCAATGTTTTGTCCATCCAAGTTTTAGAGAAAATCTCATTGCGATTATTGATATTGTAGCCGCGACTCCGCTTGATTTTATGCTTCAGCATTTTTTTGTAACTTTGCTGGGTCAGTCGGAATTTGGTGTTAGGTTTCATGCGGCCCTCTTTGGCAGCCTTTCTCTTTTAATTTTTTATTGGATTATAAAAAAATTCTGTTCGAATCAAGTGGCTTTAATAGGGATGTTTCTTTTTGCAGTTTATCCTTTACATCATCAATACTCGCAGGAGGGTCGGAACTATTCTCTTTTCTGTTTTCTTGCTTTATCTTGCTATTATTTACTTTGCCGTGCATTAGAAAGTAAGCGTCTTAGTTGGTGGTTTCTATACACTTTGACAACCATCTTGCTGTTGTATACCAACTATTTCGGAGGTGTTCTGCTAATTTCGCAGGCTGCTTTTTTAATTGCTCTAAAATTTGGTGTCGTCAATCGTTCTCTCAAGGTTCCTCTTTATCGTAAATGGGGACCAACCTTTTGTTTATTTTTGTTATGTGCAGGTGTAGCTTCACTTGTCTTTTTCCCTTGGTTATTGGCAACTCTGCATAGGACGACTTGGGATTCACCAAATATTTTTTTAGAAACAGGGCTTTTTTTCCGTGTCTTCAAGGAAATTAGTGGAGGTGGTTATCCGCTTTCGATAATTTTATTATCCCTATTCGTGATGGGTGTAAGTCAGCTTGTACGCCGTCAGAGTTGGGCAGCGGTAGCTCTACTAGTGGCATGGTTTATATTTCCATTTCCTATCATTTTGTTTTTAGATTGGTCTCGTCAGTATTTTTTACCCATTCGCCAACTTCTTTTTACTACTCCTGCAATGTTTTTGGGGGTAGCCATGGGGATTGAGGGTCTCTCTGGACTATTCAGGTCTGGCCGGAGAAGTCAGAAAATCCAGATAATGATTCTAGCACTGATTTTTATGTTGTCTTTAGGGTCTATTTATCGTCATGCAGGTAGAGAACATGCTGACTGGAAGGGGTTGGCTGAAGGTGTAGCAAAGATAGTCCGGGATAATGACCAAGTGAGTGCGCCCAACATAGATAATGTGCTTTCCTACTATTATCCTGAAATAGTCCAGCATAATTTGCTTGTGCAGGAATTGATGAACGAGTCTATATTTGCTTTGAACGAACAAAATTCAAGTATTTATTTGATTAAATCGATCTATATGACGGCTAATCAGAAGAAAACAGTTAAGCAAGTATTAGCGAAGTACGATAGTCGGTCTGTTGCTCAATTTAAAGGTTTTCACATCTACGATATAAGTCTTCAGAAGACAAAATAAATCTTTTATTTTAGGAGATTTAGTAGTGGATGATTTCTCCTTCTAGCGGTGGTGTGTGCGGGGGTGTCTTACGGTGATTGATGAAATGTTCGTATCCACTAGCCAACCGAATTAGGGTTGGTTCTGAATAAGGTCTTCCCAAAAATTCTAGGGAAATAGGTATGCCTTTCTGGGTGAAACCAGCAGGTACTACTAGGGCGGGTAAGTCGGTTACTGCACTGACCCTGTTGTGGGCCTCTGCTCCTGTTTTTTCATACCATTCTGAAGAACTCATGCCTTCATTGATTTTCCAAGCAGGCAGCGTTCTAACTGGGTAAATTAGCGCATCTAATTCATATTGATCCATCAGTGAAACAATTAGCTGACGGGTAACCTTTCTAGTTTTTAAAGCAGAGGCATATTCTTTGTTTTGATCAAGTGGTCCCATCTGACTACGGGTGATAGTGCTTTCTTTTACCAGATCAGGATAATGATCCGCCATTTCTTGCATACTTTTAAAAATGGATTCAGGACCCAACTGATTTAGGTACATCTGAACCGTGCTTTTCTTTTCAAAGCGTCCCATCCAGAGATTTCTAAGCATTGCGAACAGATCTGTGCCGGTGGTGAGGTTATCCAATACTATGGCGCCCTGTTTTTGGATGTCCATAATGGCAGTTTCAATCAGTGCTATTCCTTCTTTTTCTGGAGGAGTTGAAGAGAAGAGATCTCTTAGTACCCCTAGTCGAGCTCCTCGTAGACCATTCTTATCAATGAACGAGGTATATCCTTTCGGTGGGATCTTTCCAATGCTTGCCTGAGTGTAAAGATCTTCTGAATCAAATCCAGCAATTGTCGAAAGTACAGCTGCCAGATCGTAGACTGACCGAGCCATTGGACCAGCTCGGTCTTGGGTAATGGAATTCGATACCACACCGGCTCGACTCACAAGGCCTTGGGTGGGTGCTAGTGCGATCAGGTTGTTGTTTGCAGCTGGATTTCGAATTGAGGTGCCAGTCTCTGTCCCCAGACCAACAGTGGAAAAATAAGCAGCTACTGCTACTGCAGTTCCACTACTGGAAGCTCCCGGAATATAGCCTAATTTATAGGGGTTTTGAGGTTGTCCAGTTATTGTACTAGCTCCGGAAGGAGCTTTGCCAAACCAGTCACTCAGATTAACTTTAGCTAGGATAATTGCCCCGTTTTGGCGGAGCTTACGAATTACGAAGGCGTCACGCCAAGGTTGGGATTTAGCCATTGGCAAAAATCCTGCTGTAGTAGGCATATCGTGAGTGTCAAACAGATCTTTAACGACTATTGGTATGCCGTGTACCAGACTACGCGGTCCTGATTTTTGTCGTTCTTTATCTAGGATTCTAGCTCTTTCCAGGGCTTTGGGATTGAGAGTGATAATGGTGTTTAGGTGGGGCCCCTGTTGATCGTAGGCTTCAATACGTTTCAGGTAAAGCTGAACCAGTTTTTCTGAGGTCAGAGCACCAGAATCAAATGCTTTGTTGATGTCTGCTATGGTAGCTGTTTCTAGGTTGAAAGTAGTAGCCCATAGAGTGGTGAATGATAGGTTAAATAAAAAGAAAAACCAGATAATATTTGAAACTCTGGAGATTGAAAATATTCTTATTTTTTTAAAAAACGTTTTTGAAAAATACATTTTACTCCTCGGTTTTAGATGTGCTTCAAGCTGTTTCAAAAAGATAGCCACCACTATGCCATTAGGAAGTCTACTGGCTTTATTTTGAAAAACACAGTCTCTCAAGTAAAGTGGGAATCTATTTTTAGGAAATTTGTTTTATCTTGTCGAGGGTAAGAAGATGGCCGGCAGGTTAAGGACGCCGTTATGTAAGATGCTTGATATCGAGTATCCGATCGTTTTGGCAGGTATGGCTGTTGGGGGTCGTGAACAGCATAATGCTCCTACCCCAGTTGAGTTGGTAGCAGCCGTTTCCAATGCAGGGGGACTGGGGTTTTTAGGGAATAATTTCCGTTACGATCCTGATAAAATGGATGCTGGAATTAAGAAGTTAAAACTTTTAACTGACCGTCCTTTTGGTGTGAATTTTTTGCTTCCTGCAAGACGCACAGAGGTGAGGGCTACCAGCACTAGTCAACTGTATAAGCAAGTAGAGCAGGACTATCCTGATCACATTGCTCTGGTGAAAAAAATAATACGGAAATTAAATTTGCCGGATGTTGAAGTTCCTGAAGATGCCCCGCTCTCTACTAAAATTATCGAGCGCCAAATTGAGGTTATACTAGATAACCGCGTCCCAGTTTTTGCTGCTGCTCTGGGAGATCCTGGCATTATGACCAAACGAGCTCATGCTCAAGGTATGAAGGTGATTGGCATGGTTGGAGCAGTGCGCCATGTCCGTCACCATGTGGCTGCTAATGTCGATATTATTACGGCACAGGGGACTGAAGCTGGTGGCCATACAGGTAATATTGCTTCTTTCGTTTTGACTCCTCAGATCGTGAAGGCTGCTGGTTCCCGTCCTGTACTAACGGCTGGTGGGGTGGGCAGTGGTAAACATGTAGCTGCAGCTTTGGCCTTAGGTGCCCAAGGTGTTTGGGTGGGGACTGCCTTTTTAGCTTCCAAAGAGAGCAATATTCCTGAGGCCCACAGATCTCAAATTCTGGGGGGAGCTTCGGAGGAGTTCACATTAAGTAAGTCTGATACTGGAAAGCAACAGAGAGGTTATTGGAATCTTGTGAAAACGGCTTGGAAAAAATCAGGTCTCGAACCTCTTCCGATGCCTTTGCAGGGGGTTCTGATGAGTCGTTTAAACCGGGCTGCCCAGCAGGCTGATCGTTGGGATTTAATTCGAAATCCTTCTGGTCAGATTGGTGGCACGATAACTACAATACGCCCAGCTCGGGATATCTTGATGGATTTAGTTAATGAAGCCGAAGAAACTATCGAGATGTTGCAGTACAATCTCGGCTCGACAAGGAAGGTAGATATTGGCGATAGATAAGGTTGTTAAAGATATTGATGTTGCTGTCACTGATATAGAAGATGGGGCTACGCTACTCATTAGTGGTTTTGGTATTAGTGGTCGTCCATGGCAGCTATCTGATGCAATTTTGCGCAAAGGGATCAAGGATTTAACTGTTATTAGTACTAATGCTGGTGTAGCTGATATTGGGTTAGGCGGCCTCATTCTGGAGGGTCGGGTTCGTCGACTAATTTGCTCTTTCCCAAGGGGGAAGGGAATGTGGGCTATAAAGAAACGAATTAAGACGGGGAAGATAGAGGTTGAAGTATTTCCCTGGGGGACGTTAGTTGAAAAGATTCGGGCTGGTGGTGCTGGTTTAGGAGGAATTTTAACTCCAACAGGTGTAGATACGGATATGACCACTGAAAGAAAGATAGTAGAGATCAATGGAATAGAACATGCTCTCGAACCTGCTTTGAAGGCTGATTTTGCTTTAGTTCATGCTCGTCGAGGTGATCGATGGGGAAACCTTTGTTATCACTTAGGGGCTCGGAATTTTAATCCAGTAATGGCAATGGGAGCAAAGGTAACGATTGCCCAAGTGGAAGAACTGGTCGAATTGGGTGAAATTGATCCCAATAGGATTCATACCCCAGGAATTTATGTTCAGAAAGTTGTGCCAGTAAGTGGCCAATTTCCGCTAGCTCAGGAAGACCAAGGATAGTTATTCATTTCTCTTGTCAATGGCTTCGGCCACCGCTAGTCCAAAGAGCTTATATCCGTATGCATTGAAGTGGCCGTCATATTGCCAATACATATCTTCAAACGTTTTGCCGTCATGTTCCAATATGGATTGCATGTGAGGCAGAGGATTTACCACATCAAGTTCGTCAATTTGGACGTAGGAACGCAGGACCTTTAGGCTAATATCTTTGTTTTCTTTCATTGGGATAGGCGTAACAATTAGACGAAATCCATGTTGTTTTGAGAGTGTTATAAATTCTTGAAAAACTGTTTGGAGAGTAATTTCTTTTTGAGATCGGGAGACCGATTGATCAATATGAGATGGTTTGACAAAGTTAGATCTTAAAAGATTATCGTTGCCGCCGATTAAAAAAGCCCCTAGTCTGGCTAGATAGAGATGTTTATGCAACCAGATTAAATTGGATTGATTTAGGGTGCTATCAACAAGTTGTTGCATCTTTTTTTGTTGAACATTGTTGATAAAGGACAACACATAATCTTGATATACTTCTCGATAGATGCGTCCCATTGCTAAGTCACCAATATCGTTGTTGGTAAAAGCTACTATTACGGTTTCTGGTTGTAGGTCTATGGCATGTTGCCGCAAAAGTTCCAAGTGAATATTGGAGCCAGTTCCATCTATTCCCAGATTGATTACTTCAATGGTGTTATCTTGCCATTTATTACGAAGTTTTGACTGGAGAATTTGAGTCCAAATTTGGGGTTTGGAAACGTGAATTGCAGCTGTGAATGAATCACCAATAGCTACTATGCGGCGACTGGATGGACTTAGATGGTGTTCAATATCATGAAAACCTTTGGAGTTAAGAGTTATCAGGTTGTCAATTTCAAAATTTCTGTGAATTCGTCCGGTTGCGTTAGGGATATATCGATAACCTAATTTCTGATCGATTTGGTAAAGCAGGGGTTGATGGGACATTCCTACTGCGGGTGATTGGAGAAATCGAAGCGCCAATTCGACAATCACGAGACCTACGAGAGTACTGATTATCAGAACAATGTAGTTGAGAACTAAGCGTCTACGAGCCATATTAAGATAGAAGTGGGGAAAACGGCTACATTAGCAGCCAAGTTCCTTCACGACAAGGATACGAGTAAGAAATAATGAACTATTTTATTGTAAGGAAGGTGTTTAAGGGGATTTTGATATATAAAGAATAACTTTAAGGAGTGCAAATGGCGGAGATTATTTGGGAGAAACATGGAAATATTCGGTTGATGACTATGAATCGACCGGAGAAACTTAACGCTTTAACTCTAGAGGGTGAAGCAGAAATGTCTCGTTGTTTGGTTGAATTTAAAGAGGATGAGGAAGCTTGGGTCTTGATTATTACCGGGTCTGGACGGGCTTTCTCCACTGGATCAGATTTGAGTACTGTACATGAGAAGTGGGCCACCCCTAACCGACCACCTAGATTGGTTGGTGCCGATGGATTGCAAATTTGGAAACCCATTATTGCTGCCATTAATGGTTATTGTTTAGGAGGTGGTTTTGAACTAGCTTTAGCTTGCGACATCCTTCTAGCGTCCGATGATGCACGGATTGGTTTGACTGAGGTGAAGTGGGCATTATTTCCTGGAATTGGTGGGCTCCAGCGTATCATGAGAGCTATTCCAAGGGGTTGGGCAATGAAGATGCTTTTGACTGGAGATTGGATTGAAGCTGATCAGGCAGAACGGCTTGGTTTAGTTCAGAAAGTTGTAGCTCCAGATAAATTGGTAGATGAGGCAAAACAACTTGCCGAACGAATTTGTCAAAATGGCCCATTGGCGGTTCGGGCAGTCAAAGAAGCGGCTTTGAGAGGGGCAGACCTTCCCTTAAATGTCGCTATGGTTCAGGATCAGTTTATTTCTTTTAAGAATCGGCAGACTGAAGATGCGAAAGAGGGCCCTAAGGCCTTTGTAGAAAAAAGAATTCCTCGATACAAAGGTCGTTAATTAGTATTAGGTTCTAGAAAATGGAATTAAATTTCACTTCTAAAGAGAACGCTTTTCGGCAGCAAGTAAAGGAATTTGTGGATCGAGAAGTTACTAGTGAAATAGTGGATCGAACAGACGGTCTTACAGAGCAATATGATGCCGGACTCCATCAGAAGTTGGCTGCAAATGGTTGGATTGGGATGCAGTGGTCTCGTTGCTATGGTGGGCAGGAGAGAAGTCATCGAGAGTTGGTAATTTTTCTGGAAGAGATGGCCTATGCGTTGGCGCCTATGGGCCGTTATGTAGGCACTGTGATTTTTGTAGGAGATTCGATTAATGCTTACGGAACAGATTGGCAGCGTGAATATTTTTTACCTAGGATTGCTCGAGGTGAAATTACTGCATCACTTTGCTTGACGGAGCCAGATTCTGGGTCAGATGCAGCGGCCCTTTGTACGGAAGCTAGGGAAGATGGGGATAATTTTTTTCTTTCTGGACAGAAGATATTTATCAGCGGAGCTGAAATTTCTGCATATGGCATGGTGGTAGCCCGTACTAGCCCCCGCACAGATAAAAAGAGTGATGGAATTTCAATTTTGTTGGTTGATCTGAACAGTGATGGAGTTAAAATTGTTCCCCTTTGGAATATTGCAGGTTGGAGAGTAAATCATATTTTTTTCGATCAGGTAAGAGTTCCAGCCAAGATGTTGATGGGCCGTAAAGATGAAGGGTGGAAACATATCATTAAAGAGACTCTTAATTTTGAACGTTCCAGTGTGGCTCGAGTAGGAATGGCTGCCCGGTTGTGTGATGATTTATTTGTCCATGTTCGAGAAGCGAAACAAATGGGTCAGGAGATTCCAAGCAGCCTTCTTTCCCAGCTTGCAGAGTTGAAGGCGGATGTCGAATCTTGGCGGCTCTTGAGTTATCTTATAGCTTGGATGCAGTCGCGGGGTGAAGTTCCAGGACCAGATGCTACTATAGTTAAGCTATCTAGTAGTGAGGGGTTATTTCGGTTAGCTAATCTTGGTATGGACATTCTTAGCCATGCGGGAAGAATTTGTTCGGGGACTCAGACTTTGGCTGGTCGTTTAGAGTGGATGTACAGAGCTATGCAGTTTCATGTTACTGGAGGCGGAACATCAGAAATTCAGCGCAATTTGATCGCACGTTTGGCCTTGGGCTTGCCTCGGTCGCTTTAAAAAATAGTTTTAGAATATGGTAGTCTTTAGTGGAACATTTTTTTGTTAGTCCTTTAGGTTTGGATTGTGCTTAATGAGTGATCATTTAGTTTCAGAATCAGCGATGAAATCGGGTTCTTCCAAATATCAAGTTTTTGGAAGAGTGCAGCGTGCACTGGGGTCTATTGGGCCTGGATTTGTTTATCTTTTAACTATTCTAGGGGCAGGAGACATTGTTTCTAATTCCACAGCCGGTGCTAGCTACGGATATCAATTAATCTGGGCACTGGGGTTAACTCTAATTTTCCGTTTTATTTGGGTCAATATTTCGGCTCGATATGTTCTGGTGACAGGCGAAAGTCTATTAACAGGTTATGGTCGATTGGGTTCTTGGTTTCCTTTGTTTTTCTTATTGACCTTAATTCCTATTCGTCATATGGCTAACCTTTACGCCATTTTGATTATTGGAACTTCAGCTGATCTGCTTTTTCCTCTTCCCACCCAGTACAGCATGCCAATTTGGGGATTTTTATTTGCTTTTTAAGGATTCTCTTTGACCTACTGGGGTGGGTATTCGGGTGTGGAGTTTGCTTGTAAGCTGATGGTCGGATTGTTGGGAGGAGCATTGATTCTTGCAGCAGCGTTGTCCAATCCCGATCCTTCAGCTATTTTGAGGGGAATTTTTATTCCTGTTGTACCTGCGGCGGAGGGGCTTTATAGCGCTGTTTTGTTGGTGATGGCTTTGATTGGAACCGAAGTAGGATCTCATACAAATTTGAGCTATGCCTATTTTATGTATGAAAAAGGATGGAGGGACACATCCTATCTCAAGCAGCAGCGGTTCGACTTGGTTACGGGTGTTGTGGCGATGTTTATTATGGGAATGTTGCTTCAAATCGCAGCAGCGGGAGTAATTCATCCTTTGGGAATTGATGTGGAGGGTGCCGATGATCTCTCCCGAGTATTTAGTGAAACACTAGGTAAGGTAGGTCATATTATCTTTGGGTTGGGTTTGTGGGCAGCTGCATTTTCTACCTTTGTTTGTGGAAATACCGGGGGTTGTCTGATATTTACCGATATTTGTCGAACTTTTGTTCCAGGGTTAAATTCAGTGGATACCAAAAAAGAGAGCTATCGTGCTGATAAGGATCCTCTTTTTCGTGGTTCACTAATTTTTTGGTCTGTTTCTCCTCTCTACATTTTGTTTTCGGGAGTGCGTCCGGTGGGATTAGTTCTAATGGTGAATTCTTTTTATGTGTTCCTCATCCCCATGTTGGTTATAGCTCTTTTAGTTATCACCAATAATGCCAAGCTAATGGGCAAATACAAAAATAGTTGGATAACCAATGTAGTTATGACAGTTCTGGTGTTGTTTAGTCTTTACTTCACTTATCAGTTAGCTGGAGAGTTAGCAGATGATATAGGTGCTTTCTTCTAGTGTTGGCTATATTAGTGTGATTTTTAATCCCTTGATAGACTAATTTGTATGCTAGGAAAATGATGGTTGAGGGAAATCAGTGGAGAGCTGGCATAATTTGATCGGCCAAAAGAGTTATTGCTTCCTGATAATCGGGACCCAGTTTGGCCAAAGCAATTTGATCATAGCCCAAATCAGCGGCGATTTCGCTTAACTGGACAATTTGCTCAACTGCTTCTTCCGGTTGTCCGGCCACATAACAGGCACGTACCATGTCTTCGTTCACAACAGATGCAGCTTCTGCCATATTAGCTCCTGCTTCCATTCGCTTTTTTAATTCTAGGACCCACTCGCGTTTCACGTGTAGAGCCTCATATTCTTCTGGTGTAAAACCGAATGTTTCCCACTGAAGTGCCGCCTGAACTACCTGTTTTTTAGGGTATTCGAGAGCCTGTTTTCGATCTTTTGAGATTGAAACGTTTAGCTCGCACATTTTTTGCAAAGTCAGATTGGGTTGATTTTGTTGAGCTGATTTTTCAGCAATTTTGAGCATATCGGCTTGGCGACCGGCACGAACCATCGATATAAATGTTCCCGATGAAATTAATCCATCCATAATCTGGCCGGTTGCATGTAGTGCTTTTGGACCTATGCCACCTCCATAAAAGCAGAAGGGAGAGGCGGGAGAGAAACTCAGTTTGAACTTTCCTTCAGGGTTGAGATGATAGTAGTCCTGCAGGAGAGGAAAATCTCGATAAGCTACTTCCTTTCCTTCCAGAGTTTGACGCAGGAACTGAGCGGTTTCTCGAACCATAGTCAGAGGTTTGACAACTTCTACCTCTCGGGCCGTAATAGCTAGACTGCCTCGTGCTAATCCAACGCCAATTTCACGCCCTTCGCATAGTTCAGATAAAGCTGCTAAAGAGTCAACTAGATCCAGTGGTTGATGAAAATAAGGAACCAGAACAGCAGTGCCGATGGGGATGGGAACTTGAGCCGCAACAGCGCTTAAGAGCACGATCGGAGGACGATAACCTACATTGTCGTTGATCCAAAGCTGGTGAAATTTTTTTTTGTGGGCCAGCTGAGCTAACTCCACCCACTCAGGAATTGAGTAATGGGTGGCAATATGAGTTACGAACTGAAGGCCAAAATTTCCCTTGAATTTCGTCATAGAACAGACCTGGTCTGATTGTCTTAATTTTCAATCAGACCAGATCGTTATGTTTTTTACTTATGAGCAAATAAATCCAGCAGTTTGTCTGCTTGATCCTGTGCTGCCGGTCTGAGGCAGCACACCTGTACACCAGCATCCTCGAAGTCTTGAACTCGTTTCAGCACTTCGTCTGGAGTTCCCGAGGCCGTCATGCTTTCTACATAGGAGTCGGGAAGAACCTCAACCAAACCATCTATTCCCTTTTTTTCCCAAGCTTCTTCAAACATAGGGATGTCTTCCTCTTTAATACAGGGCTCTCCGATGGTCATCAGAGGGCGTGTCGCAAAGGGAAACTGAATTGGTTTAAATCGGGTAGCTAGTTCGGGTTTCATTCGATCCACGGCTTTTTTGTGGTCGTCCTCAACCGAACAATTAACCAATTTGTAAACTGCAAATTTAGACCAATCGCGTCCAGCTTCTGCAACAGATGCTTTTAAAATTTTAATGGCATTCTTTGTATAGACGTCCGAGCAAAGCGCATTCAGCATTACACCATCTCCAATCTTGCCTGCCAGTTTCAGTCCCACGGTACTTGTGGCTGGGATTAGAAGAGGTATTTCTTTTCTGAAAGGCGTAAAGCCTAGTTGGACATCATCTAAATGAATTACTTCGCCGTGGTAGGAGATTTTTTCTCCAGTCAGCAAAAGACGCATTGACTCTACCCATTCCGTAAGTGTCAGAATAGGCTTGATACGTTCTAGTGAGTGCACTTGAGCATGGCCTTTCGTACAGGCTCCGGGAGCCAAATAAACTCGGCCTTGTGTCAATTCGTCTAAAGAGGCCAAGCTTTGAGCCATGATGACGGGACTGCGCAATCGGACTATTTGAGTCCATCCTAGAGTCATTTTAGAGGTGTTAAGGCCAATTGCGGCAATAGCTGTGACAGAATACCGCATTAACTCAATTGTTTCGGAAAAAAAGCCCATTTCGAAACCGCTGTCTTCCGCTTTTTTCATCGATTTAGCAATTTCCCGTGCATCCATGAACTTTCCGTATCCGAGCGCGAAACCAACTCTTGCCATGATCTGTCGATCCTCCGTTGAATATTCTTAACGTTAATTATACGACTAGAGAACACATAGTTAGCCAGAGAGTACGTTTGTGTCAAGTTTGTCTTTGATCAAGATGTAAATTTATTGTGAAATTGACCTTTGCCGATTACTTGCTATGAAGATTGGAAAACACGAGAAAATCTGACAGAGAGGGAACAATATTTTTTGGTTATTTTTCTAGTCGGAATTTTTTTCCTTGCCGTATGTATTATGTAGCGTTCCGATACCATCAATTTTGATTTCCACAGTAGTTCCTGGACGCATGGGTAGTACACCTAAAGAGGTGCCACAGCAAATCACATCACCTGGATAAAAGGTCATGTCACGGGAGATTAATTGCACTAATTTATGGGGAGGGAATATCATGTCACTAACGGGATAGTCCTGCCGAACCCTCCCATTAAGTAGAGTTTGAATTTGAAGGGTCTGGGGATCTATATCTGTTGCTATTGCCGGACCGAAAGAACCAAATCCATCAAAGCTTTTAGCACGACTCCATTGAGCAAAAGACTCATCACTATCGATTAACTGGAATGCTGTTACATCGTTGACACAAGTGTATCCAAAGATACAGTCCTCTACTTCTGTTTCTGAGATATTTTTGCAAGTTTTTCCAAAGACGATACCTAGTTCACCTTCGTACATTACTCGACCGTTGTAGGATGTGGGCTTGGGGATATTTGTATTGGTGGGCAAAAAGCAGGTAGTTGGTTTGATGAAGAAAAGTGGTTCTTCAGGGGTGGGCTAGTTTTGTTTTATGGCTGCTGCATGTTGGTTATTTTCTAAACCCACCATTTTGGTTGGTTCAGTGGGTGTGAGTAGTTTGACATTCTCTAAGGGTATAAGTTCAGAGGTGGGCTTTGGTTGATCAAATAAATTTCCTGTGTGAACAGTAATTTGACCATCTTTTAATGTGCCAAATGAAATTTTGTTTTTATGTTCAAAACGTATCCAATGACTCATAATTTTTTACAAGTTATGGTTTGTGAATTTTGATGTGTCATATACATAATCATAAGAGGATAGAACTGTTTGGGAAAGTTCTCCAGTTTCTATTTTGCTAACGAGTTCTTCTCGTTTCATGCCAAATACAGCCTCGATAATTTGTTGTTGCTCCCTTTCAGATTCGATAATGGAGAGCAAAATCCTTGAGCCGTACATGATCCATTCTGGATGAAAAATTTGGGTCTGCAGTAGATCCATAACAAGAGGGGCCTTGCTACGGTCAAAACGACTCACAATGCCCTGTTTGTCCTGTTCTGCGAAGTACTTCTTCACGTCTTCTCTTCTTTCATCTAGAAGACGATGCATAAGCTTTTCGGTGATGCGATCCCCTTGTTTTGTGGTTTCTCCATTTTGTGTCAGTTCAACTTGATGGTGAAGTGTAGTCCACAGCCAATGCCAGAAAATTTCGTAGGTAGCAAAATCATTCATCAAGCGCGTTCCGCTCAGGTAATCGTCGATGGCGGCTGCGTTGTTTCCATTGAGTTGTTGAAACATATATTCAGAGGCCATGTAAATTGCATAGCGCAGACCTTCCTCAGTAATTGCTCCTTGGGGAACTTCAAATAGATCTTCCCATGCTTTGTCGGAAAAAAGATTTTCAATTGTAAGATCTTGGACAGAGATCTCAGTAGGTGCAATTTGACCATTTTTAAGTAGATCTAGTTTTTCCAAAAAGTTGCGTTCGTCATCGCTAGCTCGGTTAACAATTTCTTGCAATTCACTAGATTTTTCCCCCACGGTGTATTCGGCTTTCAGAGGTTCTTCTCCAGCACGAACATATTCATTTTCTGTTGTAGCAACCCAGCTTTGTCTGTAGGTATCATGCAGATTTCCTTCAATGAAAAACAAACCCGTGAGTCTTTCTCGAAGTTTGTCGAACCAAATTGATCTGACAGCCTTATCATTGATCTCTTTAGATTGTCTTGGATTTTTCATGACTGCAGACATCCCTCCCACTGGGAAGCCATTGACCATCAGAGTTAGCAAGGCATTTCTTCGTGTATAAGCCGTCATGGTTGGATCGGTCATTCCTACAGTTTGGGGATCTGGAAAGACCAAGTGTTTGTCATCTTTACCCATTTCGATCCGACTGTTGATATAATCCCAACGGCCTACGTTCGGACCTACGAGCCAGTGTCTCAAAACCCACATAATGCTCTCCTGATTGGCACTATATCTACCTCTTTCGTTGAGCATCTCGATCTTAATCGTTCCTCTGGAGACGTGG
>CAZASS010000017.1:0-13877 GCA_964487835.1 uncultured Acidobacteriota bacterium
TACTAGCTAGTCGCTACGGGGATCCTGATGAAATTTTGCGACAGGAGTGGATTCCTAATATTCCCGGTATTAGTTCGCCTGGAGATTACGAAAAGGACTATGCCAACTATCCTTGGACCCATATTGAAAAGGTTATGGCTCAAATTGAGGATGGGACGTACCCGTATCTGTACCCATAAGGGTGAAAGTTCAAATATGACAAGGAGTTGAGAACTCTAAGGAACAGAAAGAGGGAACAATGAAAAAATATTTTATTATGAGAGGGGTAGTTATTTGTCTATCAGTGCTGATTCTGGGAGCTTGTACTGCTGGAGATGAGAATACAGGACAATCCGCAACAGGTTATCCGGAACCTCGTTTTCCTAGTTATCTGAAAAAACCTGCTAATTTGGAAGAGGCTATGCCTTACGCTCGGGATGCTGTTCGACAAACAGGAGGCCGAACTCCGTTGGGACAAGTGGAACCTGGAAAAACAGTTGCTCTTTTTGCGGGAGAAAGATCTTTAATAGATCCTAATCCTCTTGTTCTCGAAGCACTAGTGGAAGCGTATAAGGAGTTAGATATTAAAGCGCTTGTAATATTACCTGAAACAGAGGGTAATTCTATTCGTGTAGGTACGGGTTATACGTCAGAAGATAGCTATATGGAAATAGACAATTGGATTGGCTATAACTTTCTAGATAAAGAAGAACCGAAGAACTGGCTAAAACAGGAGGAGCCAGAGTTATATTCAGAGATGTACCCTGAAAAACCTCGGGAGCGTCAGGAAATCAAGTTGGATCCCAGCGTACTTAAGCGTTTAAGAGAGCATCCGAGCTTCCGCTTTTGGGGTGGGACACCTAAAGAATATCTGGATAGGCACGGAGAGAGTATTGATGCAGTGTATGCTCGATATGGTGGAAGAGAAGGTACTCGAAAGGATTTAGGCAGGCACGGAAATAAATTTTACGGCAATTTTATCTTTGATGATTATCATGAGTTGATGAGCAAGGTTCCCTCCTATCCGGGCGATCTTTGGCGACTGGTAGAGGAACGGGTTATTGAGCCATTGGCGTGGGCTGATCGTGCTCACATCACGGATCCAGAGGGAACTGATGTAGTGTTTGATGTAAGCGAACAGGAGGCTAAGGATTGGGCTGAGAGCACCTACTATCCAGGCCATCTTTTCTTGTTTCCTCACCAGGGAACTACCCGATTGCCGGCTATTTTTTATCCCACTCTCACAAGATGGATTGCTGCTTTTATTCCCAAGGCTGAAGGGGTAGTGGCTGGGACTCGCAGTCATACAGGAGTTTTCCCCAGAATAGAGGTAGTATTGGAAAACAGTAGGGTCAAAGAGGTGAGGGGTGGTGGTAAATATGGAGATGCCTGGAGAGCCTTTATGCGCTGGCCCAAGTTGAATGAGGTTCAATACCCTTATTACGAAGACATTGGTAAAGGTTATTTTTGGGCCTACGAGACTGCTCTGGGAACCAATCCCAAATTTTATATCCGATTCGATGAGGCTATGAAGGGTAAATGGATGACCGAGCGAGAAGCAGCTGGAGTTATTCATTGGGGTTTTGGTGTTGAGGTACGTTCTGATCGTCCAGGAGAAGAAGGTCGCTTTCTAAAATTTCGCAAGAAAACTAACGCTCCCAGAGGACATGGATTTCATATCCATAATATGTTCGTGACCTTTAAGGTCCGAATCCGAGGAACCGATCGTTGGCTGACTCTAGTGGACAAGGGAAGGATTACGGCGCTGGACGACCCTGAGGTGAGGCTACTAGCTAGTCGCTACGGGGATCCTGATGAAATTTTGCGACAGGAGTGGATTCCGAGTGTGCCGGGAATTAATGCTCCCGGAGACTACCAGAAAGATTTTGCTGATTATCCGTGGACCCATATCACTGAGGTTATGCAAGGGGTTGAAGATGGAACTTATCCATACCTGTATCCATAAGGCCAGTTGAAAGGATTAAGATGGGCAAAACTAGAGAATATGATCTTATCGTAGTGGGAGCTGGTATGGCTGGTATTATTCTAGCCGCCAGAATTGCAGAGAAAGGGATTAACTCCCGTACTGGAGATCGTTTACGGATTGCCCTAGTCGAAGCTGGCCCATACGTAAAGAGAGAAGTAGGTGGGCATAGTGATCCTGATTGGCGGCGTATGGTTCCTCAAATTGTATGGGAGGAATTCAAGAATGTTCCTCGCTGGCCGTGGCCCTATGGACTGAAAATGGTGGGGGGATGATCGCCTCACTGTGGTGCCAAAGCTTTTCCTCCTTATGACATAGATTATAAAAACTGGGTTGATGAGATGGAAATTGATTGGACTCAGAATAATATGAAGACAGCTGTTGATGATGTTATGAAAACACTACATGTTCATGAAGATCCTGAGCAGGCTTTTAGTGTAGGAGACCACTTATTTCGTGATGCTGGATATGCTCTTGGATATCATCCTAGGGGTTATATGACTGCGCGAAAAAATTGTATTTATTGCGGTTTTATTGGGAGTGGACATGGGTGTAAATATGATGCAAAGGGAAGTTCTCTCTGGTATTTACCAACTTTTCTAGAACATGGAGGAGAGTTGATTTCTGATGCTGAAGTCCAGCGGGTCAATATCGAAAAGAAAGGTGCTGGAGGAGTTGTCACAGGAATCACTTACCTGAAGGCGGGTCAAACTATTCAAGCCAGAGCTAACAAAGTAGCAGTCTGCTGTGGAACTTGGGGGAGTCCAGTTCTTTTGGCCAAGTCTGGATATGGTCCCAAGTCAGAGTTGGGTTCGAAAACGTTGGTTGAGAACAAGAATGTTGGTCAGAACCTAGATGGAGATACTAGGTATAGGATTCCTGTAATTTTTGACCATCCTATAAAAGAGGCTGGACGGGGAACTACCGGTGGAATTTACTGGTACGATGACGACCCCAATTTTAGTGATGGTACTGGAAGAGTCCGATTTGCCGACAAAGATATGAGTAAGATTACCTATCCCCATGTTGCAGCCATGAGTGAGTTTGCTCCGGGATATGGGAAGGCGCATATGGATTTTATGAGAGAAGCTATCACGCGTCTAGGAGCTATTGACATTGGTGTCAGTAAACCCCCTACTCATGTAAAGGGATGGGTTGATCTTCATACTGGTGCTCACAATTACCCGGGAGATATTTACATTGATCAGCGAATGAACCAGGTGCGTGAAATTGCTATAGAAATTGCTAAGCTGATGAAGTGTAAAATTTCTATGCGCTTTCCATCCACTTTTAGGGGGAGAGGAGGAGGTCATGGTAATGGAACTTGTCGAGCTGGTTCTAAACCTCAGAACTCAGTTATCAACCAGGATTTTGAGGCCCATGAAGTCCAGGGTCTCTTTGTGGCTGACTGTAGTTCTTATCCACGTGCCGTGTCTAGTAATTGTGGGGTAGTGGGGGCGATTATGGGTGCTTTTGCAGCGCGGAAAATGGTCCGAAATTATTTTTCTAGGGGAGTTTGAGTAATGAGTGCACAGCGGGCGACCAGAAGACAGTTTCTCAAACGAACTGGCCTTTCAGTGGCTTCAGTTTCAGTTTTAGTAGAGGAAGGACGAGGGAAAAGTCTGCAGCAATATTTGGAAGAAATCTCTCCTGATTTGGAGCCAAAGGATGTAATTGCTGCTTTAGGTGACACACTTATTCCTACTTACGAGCCTGATTATCTAGGTTATCGGCGATTAGAGAAATATGGGATTACTGAGGAGGTTTTAAAGGGATTGAAGGGGGTTGGCAAAAAAGATTTTCTAACTTTCAATGCAGTGAGTAAAGATTTTTTTGGGAAACCCTTCATGGAACTTAATGAGGAAAAACGGGCCGATTACGTAGATTTTGTTATGAGTCTTTTCCCTGAAGGTTCTTTTGGAGTTTCCGATTTTAATGCACTAAGTCGTACGGAAAGTCACAATCGCGATGTGAGTGATCTGGTTGAGTCTGCAGAACTCATTGACGAACCAAAGGAGTTAGACAAGCAAGTGGCAATGGTTCTCCAGAGGATTTTTAAGCTATGCCGGACAAGAGTACTGACAGTTTTCTATCGAAATTTCCCCTATCATACTATTGAACGTGATGCAGAAGGTTTGCCTATTCCTACAGATCAAGAACATCAAATCATTAACCCTAATAAGAGTGATGTTATTACGGGTTGGGATATAGCTAACTTTCGCGGACCCTTGAGTTGGGAAGAAGAGGTAGAGCGACGAGATCGTTTCATGAAAATACACTGGCATGACGAGCAAGAGAAAGACAATATCTATTAATCTAGTGATTTCCGAAAAGCATGCAAAGCAACTTTTTCTTTCTGAAATATGAGACAGCCTAAGTATCTTTCAGAATATTTTCCGACCTTTTGAAGAGGAATTCTTTATACAAAACGCCAGCTAGTAGGATAGCTCCTGCCAAATCAGTTGAGCGTTCAGGTACGATTAGCAGAATTGCCGATCCCGACAGCAAAATCCGTATGGGTAGAGTAAGTGGTTTGAAAAGAAAGCCTACAAGAGATGTACCCAGGGCCATTACGCCCAGGAACAAGGTTCCCGAAGACCAGAGGATGGAAGGGATGCCTCCTTGCATCAGTAAAATGGGATTAATTGCAAATGCAAAGGGGACGATAAATCCGGCTAAGGCCAGTCGAAGGGCAAGTAGACCTGTCTCTGTTAGATTGGCTCCACTAATAGTAGCTGCTGCATAAGATGCTAGGCCAACCGGAGGGGTGACCATTGATAGTGCAGCAAAGAAGAAGATGAAAAGGTGGGCTCCTAATTGGGAAATTCCCAATTCACTCAGAGCCGGTGCCAGTAAAACCGCTGCTGTGATATAAGCTCCGCTAGTGGGCATTCCCATTCCTAATATAATTGTTCCAATCATAACAAGGATCATAGCTAGGATAAGAAAGCCTCCGGACGCAGCTATGATCAAGCTGGAAAGACGAAGTCCAATACCTGTGTATCCGACAATTCCTATTAAAATTCCGGCTGTCGCACAGGGGATAGATACCGAGAGAGCTTGACGAGCTCCCTTAGCCAATGCTTCCATGATGCGTTCAGGAGAAATTCTTGTTTCCTTCCGAGTCCAGGAGATAATTACAGTGGCTATAATGGAGGCTACAGCAGCCCGTTGTAACGACGCTGAGGTGATGATGAAGTAGATTAATACGATAAGAGGTAGTAAAAGGTGAATCTTTTTCAAGATTTTTTCGTCTAGTAATTCAAAGTTAGTTTTTTGCTGGATCAGACCTGCTTGCCGAGCGTAGAGATCTAGCATAAAGTATAGGGAAATATAGTAAGCTAGGGCGGGAATGAGTGCGGCTTTTACCACTTCGATATAAGGAATTCCAACTAGTTCTGCCAGTATAAAAGCAGAGGCTCCCATAACTGGTGGCATTAGCTGTCCGCCAGCGGAAGCGACTGCTTCAATAGCTCCAGATAGACTTGCTGATAATCCAGTTTTTTTCATGAGCGGAATTGTAAAAATTCCTGTTGTGGCTACATTGGCGACTGCGCTTCCATTAATACTTCCCATGATGCTCGAAGCTACTACAGAGGCTTTAGCAGGACCCCCACGTGCCCTATTGGTTAATTGGCTGGCCAAGTCCATGAATAGCTGTCCACCACCACTAGCATTGAGAAAGGCAGCAAACAATACAAAATAGAAAATGTAGTCTGTAGCTACGCCAGTTGGCACTCCATAAATGCCCTGAACTGACAAAGTCTGTTGATCCACAAAGTCTACGATAGAAATGCCGCTATGCCGAAGTGGAGTTATCAACCAAGGACCAAAAAATTGATAAGTGATAGCGCAGAGTGCTAACACAGGTAAAGTCCATCCAACTGTTCGGCGACAGGCTTCAAGAAGTAGTGTGAGGGAGAGCATTCCTGTCACTATATCGAGTAGATTGACTTGATCGACAAACTGAATCCGAGTGGTCAGTCGACTGTAATCAGACCAGAGATAAAGCCCAATTATCAGAGGAAGGAGGGAACAAAAATAATCCAATCCATTTGAAATTTTATTAGGAATTTATGATTGAATGGGCAAATGGAGGTTAAATACTAGGAAGGTTAATGAGAGTGCAAAGCAGAGGTGCAGTGGCCTCTGAATCATGACAGGATGGAAGCCGAATAAGGCAGTATTTAACTGGAAAATAGACCAGCTTATGCCGATGATGAAAGCTAGACGCTTCCGTATGGGTTTCACTACAGTCCTTTCTAAGATCCCACTTTTATCATAGATGAAATATTTCGATCAGTGTAGTAATCCCATTTCTTTGTAGTAACGGCTTGCCCCAGGGTGTAGAGGAGTTTTAAATTTTTTAATTTGAGAAGAAGATGGAGAATGGGAGTTAGTTGAACTTTCTTTTGACTGAGTCGAAGATTGACGTCCCTCGACTACTGCTTTGACAATGTGGTAAGCCAAATTCTCTGGAAGTTGGCTGCTGGTTGCTAGAACGGTTTGGTATCCGACCGTGTCAATTTCATTGGTTTGTCGGCGGAAGCTTTTAGAGGGAAGAGAAACCTGCTGAAAGCCGTATTGACCGGCCAATTGTTGTAATTTTGCCTTATTCTGTTTAAGAAATTTAATATCCGTCATTAGTGCAACTTCAGTAATTGCCGGATGAGTTCGAGTAATTCCATGGATAAACAGATCTATCCGTTTATCTCTAAAAGCCGATTTGATAACGTCAAATGATGTATGTTGAACGCTACCTCCCCATTTTTGAAGGTCTTTATAGCTAGCCGAATGAGTTTCAAAAATAAGGCGTGCTAAAAGTTCACCTTGGCTTCCAACTGGCAGTGTATAAAGTCTTGTTGGTACTTGTTTTTGTACGATGTCGGCAATATTCTCTACCGGAAAATTTTCTGGGGATATGATCACTACATAGTACTGATCAATCATGCTAGCTAGAGTACGCAGATTTGGGAAGGGTGTGTCAAAGGCCACAATGCCTTGTTTTGCCCATTGAGCAGTTACGTCAAACATCAAAGCTAAATCTGCCTTTTCCTGTCTAAGTAGGTTGGGGTTACCTATGGCTCCTGCAAAGGGTAATACTTGTACTGTTGGATTTTCTGGCAAAGATTTCTGTAGTAATTGTCCAATACTTGCTCCATAAACATACCAGCTACTACCAGGTGTAAATGAGGCTAACCGCAGTTGGAGAGGACTCTCCGACAGGTTTTGTGATGTTTGGGAGCAGGATAGCATTAGGGAGCAGAGCAAAAGACATGGAAATAATTTGGATCCCATTTTTTTCCAGAAGATGGATTTATTCATTTTCTGGATTGCGATTTGAGTACATGTAGAAAAGAGTGATAGATAGTCATTTCTATGTCTTCCTTACGTGGTCTTTCTACTACTTCCGATCTCACAGAATTTACCACAGACGAATTGGGAACTCAGTGAGCAATTCGGGCCCTGTTTCTCGCACGACCACCTCTTGTTCAATGCAACACCCTCCGATTCCAGGGATTCTTAAGCCAGGCTCGATACAGAGTACCATTTGAGGTTGCAATATGGTGTGATCGCCTGGGGAGATCAAGGGGGGTTCTACAGTTTCCAGACCAATTCCATGACCCATGAACGAACGGCTATATGGAACATATTGATCTTTTTGAAATATATCTTGGGCTACCTTGACTAAATCTTCTGCAGAAACTCCTGCTTGAGCAGCGGCTACTGAAGCTTCGCTAGCCTGAACTACTGCCTCTAGAAGACGATGTTTTTCCTGATTGGGTTCTCCTGCTACCGCCGCACGAAATACGTCAAATTGATAGCCTTGGTAGGCACCAATAATATCCATCATAACAATTTCCCCGGCCTGAATAACGCGATTTGATGCTTGGGGCCAGCGCATTGTAGTGGCCACTTCAGGATCAGAAGCTACTCGAAAATATCGTACAAAGTCAGCACCTGCCTGGAGGGCTCCAGCAGTACCGACAGCACATATTTCATTTTCTCGAACTCCTGGTTTTAGTATCTGGAGAGCTGCTTGATGTCCTGCTTCGGCAATTTTAGCTGCTTTAGCAAGTAATGAAATTTCGGCTTCGCTTTTTATAAGACGTTGAATGTTGAGGATTTTTTCAGCAGTTTGAGTGTGAAGCTTGGGAAGTGCTTCAATTAGATGCCGGTAAATTGTAGCTGGGAGAAGATCTTCTCCAGCTATACCAATCCTTTGAACCTTTCTTGCCTTCAGCAAATCAATGAGACTGGAAATCATATCTGGAGCTACCTGAATCTCATCAACTGCAACAAGGTCTTTTTGCAGAGCTGCCTCTGATGGTTGATCCACTAAAAGAGTCGAAGTTCCTTCTATTGGCAAAAAAAGGATTCCGTAACCCATTCCACGATCAGTTTGAGTAAAAGGGGTACTGGGGAAAGGAGGGAAATGATTGGTTAAGTAGGCTAGATGACCAGGTCGATCATAGGCCGATCGACCTATTACCAGAAGCGCATCTAGCTCTTTTTGACTAGTTAATTCTCGAGTGCGAATTTGCCGTTCGAGAATTTCATTTGGAGAAATTCCGTCTATTTGTTTTATCTCGGAAGCCATGAAGAATCCCTTTAACTAAAGTGGGGAAGAATTTCATCAACAAAGATATTGAGTTGTTCTTCCTGTTGTTTGGAAGGAAAGCGAACGGTTATAGTGCGCGCCCCTGCTTCAATAAATTGGTTAATACTTTCCACGCACTGCTGCACATTTCCTAATGCCGCCCACAGTTCAACTTCTTCGCGAGAAAAGTCAGTCATATAATAGTTGTCCAGAAACTGTTTGGCCTCTGTAAAAGCCGTTTCTCTATCGGAATTGACCAGAACGTTGTAATAGAGACATGGTTCAATTTTTTCAGGGTCGGTTCCCTCCTGGTGGGCTAGTGTATGAAGTTGTTCCAGCCCGAAGGAGAAATCTGCAGGGCTGATACGAGTAGTCATCCAGCCATCAGCTTGTCGAGCCACTCGTCTCATCATTTTTTCGACCCGTTTAGATTCCATTTTCAGCGTAGGTGTGGCCACTAGCCAAATAGGTGGGCGAGGTTTACAGGCTGGTTTGGGTTCCAGGGTTACATTCTCAAAATTGAAATGTTTACCCTGAAAACTAACGTTATCTTCGGTCCAAAGTAATTTCAAGATTTCTATGGCTTCTTCCAATCGGCCAATTCTGGCTGATGGGTCGATCCCAAAGGCCTGATACTCCGTTAAAAAGGATCCTCCACTTTTGGGATTTCCACCCAGACAAACCGGCCAAATAGTACGGCCGTTCGACAGGAGATCTATTGAGGCCCATTCAAGGGCAGTTACTACGGGTGGACGCAAGGGAAAACTGGCAAAGCAAGCAGGACCTAGTTTGACATTTTTTGTGCGATCGGCCACTACTGCCAGCATGGTATTACATTCGAATCTGGGTTTGGCCAAGATACTATCCCCTACCCATACTGAGTCAATGGCCGGATATTTTTGATCAGCGGCTACCGCAATTTGAACAACGTCCTGTGGTGTAAAGAGGCCAACTACTGGGCCCCGATTGGGAAGTGTGATTCCAAATTTCACTTTCGACATGATTCTTTCTTCCTCCTATCTTTTGACAACTCAGCACGAATGATAGCAAGAGCGGGTTTTTTGAAAAGAGTTGCCGACAAAACGCACTCCGCTATTGATTAGAGATGAGGCAGGACATCCTTTGCTAGGATTTCCACCTGTTCTAGATCGTCGTAAACTGAATCTGCTATCAGCAGATCAAAACCGAGTGAAGCAATTTCTGACAATTTATCAATACATTCTTGCTTGCTGCCAAAAACCGCTGCACTATACAAGTCAGGCTCTTTGTAGAGTGTTCCAAACCACTCCTTCATTTTTTGTTCGGCTCGTTTTTTGTTTTCGTCTACTGCTATGTAGACTCGTTTGGAAAAGCTGTAGGTAGAGGGATCTCGGCCCTCTTCTTCTAGATACCGTTTTATTAGCTTGATCTCTTCGGAGAAGGGAAGAGATGCTGGTACCGAGGAAGCCATCCATCCGTCTCCCATTCGGGCTGCTCGTCGTAAAGCTTTGGGGACATGGGCTCCAAATAACAAGGGGGGACGTGGATTTTGTAGTGGTTTGGGGGTAATGGACTTTTGTTTGATTTTCCTAAAACGACCGTCAAAATTAACTTCTTCTTCAGCCCATAGTTTCTCCATTAATACGATGCCTTCTTCAAATCGATCTCCTACTTCCTCGGGAGACATACCGAAAGCAGGATAGAATGGAGATTGAGTGTATCCCCCTACTCCGACTCCGACAATCAATCTGCCCTGAGAGAGATGGTCCAGACTTCCAAGGCCTTTGGCTAAGTAAACTGGATGTCTTAAAACACTGAGTAAAATAGAGGTGCCAATTTTGATTTTTTGGGTTAAGGCTGCGGCATAGGTTAGCGAAAGAATTGGGTCGACAGAAGGTATGGGACCAAACACTCTTTCAGCGACCCATAAACTGTGGTAGTTGAGGGCTTCGGCTCGGGTAATAAATCTGGAAATAAGTTTAGAATCAATCTTGCCGTCGAAAAAAACTTGAGGGATACCAATCCCGAACTTTAGATTTTTTTGTGTCATTTAAACTCCTTAGTTTCTAAATACTGTCCAGATTGAAGCATATGCCTTCGAACGATTCACTGTATTTTTTTAGTAGATGGCATTCTAAGTGGATTGTGCTGGTGATTGCAAAAAGATTGACACAGAGGAGCATTTAAAAAAAAATCACTCTCGTATAGCATAGTTTCTAATTTGCAAAATAGCACAAGAACGACAATTAAAAATTTACCTGATTCTGCAGCAACATCGACTTCATTGTCTCTTTTTACGAGATTGAAACGGCTAGGTCCTGGTTTTGTCTATGCTCTTACTGTATTGGGGACAGGTGATCTTGTATCTAATTCTGCTGCAGGTGCTGGATATGGTTATTCCCTGATCTGGGCTGTCGCTCTCACATTGGTTTTTCGTTTTGCCTGGATCAATGTTTCCGCTAAATACGTTTTGGTAACGGGAGAAAGCTTAATTCAGGGTTATGCTCGACTAGGGCGTTGGGTTGTTTGGCTCATTTTAGTGGGGGTGTTGATCAACGGGCATATCAACATCATGACGCAGCTTGTGATGACAGGTAGTGCAGCCGATGTTTTATTTCATTTACCTACCCCGTGGAGTGCCAAGATCTGGTCTTTATCTTTTATCCTTGTTGCTTTTGCGATGGCTTTTTGGGGTGGTTATCGGACAATTGAAATTTTCTGCAAAATTCTTATTGCGATTATGGGAGGTTCTTTAGTAGTAGTAGCCATTATTTCCAAACCAGACCCAATAGGAATAGCACAGGGGATGTTTGTGCCTAGTTTACCCCAATCTGATGGATTATACAGTTCACTTTTTATTGTGATGGCATTAATAGGAACTGGAGCAGGCTCTACAACCAATCTAACGTATGCCTACTTTATACACGCTAAAGGATGGAGGAATATTTCATTTCTAAAGCAACAGCGCTTGGATTTGATTTTTGGTGTGTTTTGTATGTTTGTAATGGGCGCCCTGCTTCAAGTAGCTGCAGCAGCTACAGTGCATCCACTAGGGATACGTTTAGAAGACGCTAACGATTTAGTAAAAATTTTTTCTGAAGTTCAGGGCACAGTGGGAACAATTATATTTGGATTGGGATTATGGGGAGCCTCTTTTTCTACTATGATAGGGGTTACAATAGGTTATGCATTCGTAGTTACCGATATTGTTGAGTTCCTTTTTCCTAGATTTAAAGAATCCTCAAAGAATAGAGAACAAGGGGTTCGTAACCATCCAGTTTTTCGGGCTTGTGTGATTTTTTTTTCCTTTTCCCCATTGTATATTTTGTTCACAGGTGTGCAGCCTGTGTGGCTCATATTACAGGTTAACTCCATAGTTGTTTTGATGATTCCAGTCTTAACTCCTGCTTTGCTGAAAATCAGTAATGACAAGAATTTGATGGGGCGTTACAAGAACAACTGGTTAACTAACTGTGTTTTGACGCTGCTTGTTTTAGTAGCAATATACCTGACCTATGAGAATGTGAGCGCGTTTTTAAATTAATGTGATGAGAGCGTACTTCGATCCAGTTTTTATTAGACAAGTGATATGCTCTTTATATAGTGAAAATTTAGATATCAGGACCTTGTAAATACAATGAACATAGATAAAGGAGAGGTGGAATGGAACGCAAATTAATGGATCCTACCGGGGTGACCGAAACGGGAGAAAGCAGCCTAGCTCCTCGCAGAAGCAGTCTGAACGGTGCTGTTCTTGGATTATTGTGGAATAAAAAGAGCAAAGGGGACCAGCTTTTAAAGTGTGTGGCGGATCTTCTGAAGAGAGATTATCAAATTAAAGAAGTAGTATTCCAGCCGGGTCCAGATGCCGGAAAACCCACTCCATCTGCACTCATGGACGAGTTGGCAGTCAGATGTGATGTTGTGGTGGCAGCTGCCGGTGATTGAGGGTCCTGCAGCGCGTGCAGTGTGCACGACGGAATTCAAATGGAAAACAGAGGTGTTCCTACGGCTGTGATTTGTACGGATGCTTTTACTACTGTGGCTGAGTCGATGGCTGAAGTGCAGGGTGTGCCTTCCTATGAGTATGCAGTGATTCCACATCCTTTGGCTAGCTTGACTGAGGTGGAAATACAAGAAAGGGCCGAGTTTCTTTTACCTCAAATCACCTCATTACTTATTTCTGAGGATTCCTCGGAGAAAGAATGATTTTTGTAGCAATTTGAATTTGTCTCAAGGAGAGAGTGAGATGGCAAAGAGGGAAAACATTTGGGAGGAAATTGATTATTGTTACCAGCAAGGTTGGGCTGCCGATGGCTTGCCGGTGGTTCCTCCATCTGAAGAGCGTGTTCGGGAATTTGTGGAATATGTGGGACGCGATTCAGGCGAGATAATGGCTACCATGGAGCCCATTCACCGAAAATGCAGTCTGGAAAAGGCAGCTATTAACGCAGTTATGGCTGGATGTCTTCCCGAGTATTTTCCCGTGGTATTAGCTGCTTTAGAAGCGTTGGAAGATAGTCGATATCATTTTCATGGCAGTACGGCGAGCACTGGTGGATCAGCTCCCCTGTTGATAGTTAATGGTCCTATACGTGAGCTACTGAAGATGAACGGCGGTCTGAATGTGTTTGGTCCAGGCTGTCGTGCAAATGCCACCATTGGTCGTACTATACGCCTTATCCAGCTCAATGTTTTTGGAATGTATCCCGGGGTTTTTGATCAATCTACTCAAGGGTTTTCTGGTAAATACGGTTTTTGTATTGCCGAAAACGAAGAAGAGAGCCCTTGGGAGCCGTTACATGTGGAGAAAGGCCTGGCCATTAGTGAGAGTGCAGTTACAGTATGGGGAGCCCGCAGTTCAATTCAGCTTTCTCAACGTGGAGCCAATACACCGGAGCAGATACTGTTGACAATTGCCGACACTATAGCTCATCTAGGTTCGATAACTAGTAAGGGCCAGACAACAGTCGTTATGGGTCCTGAACATGCTCGTCTGATTGCCGATCGGGAATGGTCTAAATCCGATGTTAAAAAATTTCTTCATCAGCACGCATGTCGACCTGTGGAAGACCTTGAGGAAGTAGCTAAAGCTTATGAAGGAGTTGGAGGGGGAGGTCCAGCTGGTTCAGATGGCTATATACGCCAAGGGCAGACGTGGGAAGATATATTGCTAGTAGTGGCTGGAGGTAGTAATGCTGGTGTTTCCACTGTTGTTTATCCCTGGGGAAGAAGGCTTTCCTCGGCAGTGGGGGCCAATCCACCTGCAGGCGTTCCTTCGATGGACTTTGTTACAAAAAAAATTAGAGAGACACATGGCATCTGCCCCCCCTA
>CAZASS010000017.1:13887-22074 GCA_964487835.1 uncultured Acidobacteriota bacterium
TAGCAGTCAGAAGGGACGAGGTACCAAGGACTAGTTTTTGGGATATATATCTTAGTCAATATCGAAAAGAGATCCGTAGCGGCCCTTAACAGCTCCCACTCCTAGTATTCTAAGAGCAGCCCAAATGGTGGCTTGGTTGGCAGTAATAACTGGTTGAACCAGATCCTGTTCCAAAGGCTCAATTACTTCCAATGTGCGCCAAACATTAGCTGTGAGAACTACAGCATCAGCGTCAGGATGATCGGCTTCTTGGGCAAACTTGTATGCCACGCTTGGGGACATGTTTGTGATGAATTGAGGACTGTCTCCCTTGGCTGAACTTGAATTAACAATTTTGAAGCCTACTTGAGGATCTTCTAAAAAGTCGTGCACAATTTCAGTTAACCAGGGTTTAGGGAATGGATCGGTGACCGCGATGTTTTTGGCGTTTACTGCGTTAAGTGCATCTACGAGAGCTGTTCCGGTAGTAAGAGCTGGACAGCCGCCTTTTTCCTCCATGGTTTTGGTAAGCAGTTTGTTGAAATCTACCGAAGCCATGCTAGAGGCGTTGTGGGTAAAAACTAGAATATTAGGCACAAATTCTGTCATAGCTGTTGCACATTCTGCAGTGAACCCTTCCATGTCCTTCATAACTTGGGGATCATTGTAACGTGCGATGGCATGACCGAACATACGAGCCCCGTGAACCGAGACACCTTCTGGAACCATCGCATTAAATTCAGGTTCACACACTGCGTTAGGCCTTCCCAAAATTGCGCCAATTCGACCTCTCCATCCGTACATATTTTCCTCCTATTCAGACTTAATTAAATTCGTTTACCAGCGTTTGGAGTCTAACTAAAAAGATAAGAAAAATCTATATTTGGTCAGACTGTAACTATTAAATTTTTTGCATTCATTAGTTATCAGCTTTTCAGAGTGTTTCCTGGAAGCTGATCAAATGTAGAAGTTAAAATTTCCTCTGCGCAAAGGGCCAGAACGCGAGCATTATCCATAATGTAGTCATACCTTACCCCGTACTTGCCGTATTTTCTGATGTCTCCGTGTCCACTGGGACCATAGTTGAGGACATGGGCTCCTGCTGCTTGGAGATGTCCTGAATCGGCTCCAGCATAAGATCCGGGATCAAAATATCCAATGCTATCTGGTTCTTTGCCGTTAACTGTTACGTGGTGGCGATGAACAATGTCTACTAGAGGATCATCTTTGGGTAGATACAGTGGTGGCATTTCAATCATTCCCCTCCATGGCTCTTTATAAACTGCTGGAGGAGGTTCAATTTCAATTTCTAGTTCCGGATCGGCTTCTTGCAAGGGCTTGAGAGTTCTCCATAGGTCTGCTTCAATTTCTTCAGCTGTCTGTCCGGGAACTGTTCGACACTCGAAAACCACTGTGCAGTAATCAGGAACGTAGCCTGTTCTCCAAAGCTGATAACCGCGAGTAAATCCGCCCATGATATTGCTAATGCTGATGCGAGGGGCATGGACCATCTCGGGGTGAAGTGGAGTGGAAAGTTCCATTTTTTCTAGAGCCTGGATAACTTTAGCCATTTTTGTAACTGCGTTTACATGGTCGTATAGGTGAAGGGTTCCTCCCCAAGTGCTCTTGCCAATAGTACTAATGAGAAATTGAGAATTTCCTACATGCATGGTACGGATGTTATTCATTGTGGGTTCCGGGACAATGGCATAGTCAGGAACCACTCCTTGTTCAATCATGTGGGCGGTTCCAATACCGCCCTGTAGTTCTCCTACTACTGCGGCCAGAATCATATCTCCTTTGATTGGAATCTGAGCCCGAATCAGAGCTGCTGCTGCTGCTGTCATTGAGGCCAATGCAGCTTTCATATTACGAAGACCATGCCCCATGACCATGTTGTCCTCAACATAAAAGTCAAAGGCTCCTTCCTCAGTTTCCAAAGCTAGAGGATCGATGTCCATATGTGAGTTGAACATTAAAGAGGGTCCTCCTCCAGAACCTCTTAATCTCCCAATGACATTGGGACGTCCTGGTTCCGATTCTTGAAACTCCACCTCAAACCCTAGAGATTCAAGCAACTCAGCATAATCTCGAGCGCACGGCTCTTCGTGGTGAGAAAAGGACTTGAAGGCCTGCATGCGACGGGCCATCTCAAGGATTTCATCCTCATCAATATAATCAAGCACAGAAGAACTCATGGTGTTACCTCCCCAGTAGTATGATTTTGTGTGACCGCCCAGATTTACCGTTATTAACAGCTTTTATGGCCGGAACAGTGAGGGTAGCTTCAAGTCAGATAACTGTCAAGGAAAGCTCAAAGAGCAAATTTTACAAATCTTTAATATTGCCTTCATGGGGAGTGGGAGCCTAGACTTCTAAGGTAATCCATCTAATTGTCTCATATGGAGGATACGAAGTGGGTAAGGATTCGATCTCGACAAGTCAGGAGAACTCAGGTTCGGAGTCGTCTAAAGGGTGGTCCCTCTGGTTGGTTACGGTAGGTCCTGGAATTGTTTATGGATTAAGTGTTCTGGGGGCTGGAGATATTGTTACCAATAGTGTAGCAGGGGCTAGTTATCGGTATAGCCTAATCTGGTCTCTCTGGATGGCTCTTGTTTTTCGTTATGTTTGGGTAAACGTTTCAGCCAAGTATGTGTTGGTGACCGGAGAGAGTTTATTAGAGGGATATGGACGGGTAGGTTTGTGGGTCCCCTTTGTAGTTCTATTGGGTTTTTTGCCTGCTCGACATATAACCAACGAATACTTGATGCTTATGATGGGAGGTACTTCTAACTCTTTGTTCCCTATATCAGTTGAGTGGGGAAAGCAGATCTGGGCCTGTTTTTTTACCTTGATTGGATTCGCCATGACCTTCTGGGGAGGATATCCAACTATTGAGCGCTTTTGTAAAGTATTGGTTGGGATCATGGGAGGTTCTCTTCTAATATCAGCTATGCTTTCCAATCCTGATCCAGTAGGGATTGCAAAAGGGGTATTTGTTCCTAGCCTACCTCAGGCAGACGGATTACAAAGTGCTCTTTTGATTGTAATGGCTCTGATCGGAACCGAGGCGGGTTCGACTGCTAACCTCTACTATTCTTACTTTATTCGGGAAAAGGGATGGAAGGGAGTTTCTTACTTAAAGAGACAGCGTTTTGATTTAGCCACAGGAGTTTTGGCTCTTTTTGTTATGGGGGCGTTGCTCCAGATAGCAGCTGCAGGAACAATAAATCCATTAGGTATACAGGTGGAGGATTCTGAAGATTTAGGGCATATGTTCACTCAAACTCAGGGAACTATTGGGCTGATTGTCTTCAATTTAGGTTTATGGGGAGCAGCCTTTTCTACTTTTGTAGGATTTAACTTAGGTGGGGCTTTGGTTTTCACTGATATCTGCCGCAACTTCGTTCCAAGGCTAAAGGATTCTCCGATAAAGAAAAGGGAGGACTATGATGCCAAAAAGGATCCCATTTATCGTTTTATGATTGCCTTCTGGTGTATCACCCCACTCTATGTTGTTTTCACTGAAGCTAGTATGGTGTGGCTTGTTTTGATGTTTAACGCCCTTCAAGTAATGCTGATACCAGTGTTGGCAGTACCCCTTTTGAAGATTACTAATGATCGAAAATTAATGGGACAATATAGAAATGGTTGGTTAACTAACTCAATCTTAATTTTTTTAATTCTGCTTGCTATCTATTTTACTATCGAAAATGCGGGAGAGTTGTGGGCCAACTTAAATCGGTTAACCTAAAGTTTCTTGTTAGAGAACACACAAGATATCGTATTGCGTTTACTGAACTATTTCTTCTGGTGTTTGCAAGTCTGGTATTTTAACCGAACACCTGTTTCCACAGGTCGTCGCCTTGATCATAGGCAAAATAGAAGGCGATTAGAATTAGCAAAATTAAGATTGAGTTAGTTAACCAACCATTTTTATATTTACCCATTAATTTTCGATCATTAGTGATGTGAAGTAGGGAAAGTCCCAAAATGGGGATTAGCAGGACTGGAAAAGCAGCTACGATTAGAACCAACCAGACGGCACTAGTGTCTGTGAAAATAATGTAGATCGGGAGCAAAGCCCACAGAGAAATAATAATGCGAAATACAGGATCTTTTTGTGCTATGTATTCCTTATCTGTGGATGGAATATGTTGAATCCATGCGATGAAACGGTTGCTGCCTGTATCGGTTCCGGTTGCATCTTTCTTTAGTCCAGGGACAAAGTTTCGGCAAACATCGGTTAGAATCAATGCGTATCCCGTGTTGAAGCCAATAAAGCTGGAAAAGGCTGATCCCCACAAGCCAAGAGCAAAAGCTACCAATCCTATTTTGCCTTGAGTCTCAGAGAAGAGGCGTCCTAAATCTTCTGGGCTTTCTATCTCAATTCCAAGAGGATGAACCACTCCTGCAGCTGCTATCTGAAGCAAAGCGCCCATGAAAAATAAGCAGAGTACTCCGATGGCTAGGTCAACGCGTTGTCTTTTAAGGTAGGACACGTTATTCCATCCCCGTTCTGTCATGAAATAGACATAAGTCATATTGGCGGTCGTTCCAGCTTCAGTTCCAATCAGGGCCATTACAATAAAGAGGGCATCATAGAGTCCCTGACCTTCTGGAACACTAGGCATAAAAGTTCCTTTGAGGATTGCCGTTGGATCGGGATTGGAAAGCATAGCTGCTACTAGAAGGGAACTTCCCATGATTCCAATTAATACCTTACAAAAGCGCTCAATAGTTGGATATCCTCCCCAGAACATCATGGCAAATCCGACTAAGGTGAAAAGGCACGACCAGATGTCAGCACTCCATTCTGCGTCTGTGTGAATAGGGAACAACATATGGGAAGAACTTCCCATCATAAGCATCAGATACTGGTTGGCAAAATGGCGGATAGGAAAGAAAGAGAGAATGACAATTAAGGGAACCCAAGGGGCCACTCTGCCGTAGCCTTTCAGCAGGCTCTCTCCTGTGACCAGCACGTATTTGGCTGATGTGCTGACCCATACGTAGCGAAAGACGAGGGTCAATGCTAAGGCCCAAAGTAGACGATATCCATAATGGGCTCCTGCGGCTGTGTTAGAGACAACATCTCCGGTTCCTAGAACAGTTAGAGCATAGACTAGTCCCGGTCCCACTGATGAGAATAAACCGGCTAATTTGAGGTTGCCTTCCGACGGAGAATTTGGATCTATTCTAGATTGAGAATTATTTACCACTGATGGTTTGTTCTCCTTTTAGTCCTAACCTATTTTGTAAGAACGCGATTCGCGATTGTATATGCTTCTCAACGGATCTTCCACTCGTGATGGATTTGTTTTGTCTATAAAACAAGTACAGAATTCTTAGCAAGAGTATATATATAGACTTTTTGCTGTGTGATTGGCCGTACTACTGGGATAATGCTTAATATGGATTTGATGCTCATTTTAGCCATCTTGGGAGCTGCTATTGGTTTTGCTTTAAGTCAGGTCTTTGTCCGGTTAGGCTTGAATTACGGATCTCCTACGACGGGAGTCACTTTTTCCGTTATGGCGATGGCTCCCACAGTATGGCTTGTTCTAGGCCCTGGTATTGTTTGGGAGTCATTTTCTCTTTTCGGTGTTCTCTGGTTTATGCTTTCTGGGGTAGTTGCTCCTTTGGCTACTCAAGGATTGCTTTTTTCTTCAGCTCTTCGGGTAGGAATTTCTAGATCCTCACCCTTGCGCAATACCTCTCCACTTTTTGCCAGCTTACTCGCTATAGTTTTTCTGGGGGAGAAGTGGACGTTGCCAGTAGCAGCTGGAACGATGTCAATTGTTTTAGGTGCAACTATGTTGGGAATGGATGATGGAAAACAGGTGAAGGGCTTTCAGAAGCGATATCTATGGATATCCTTAGCTGCTGGATTTGTGGGAGGATTTTCTGATCCCATGCGTAAATTTGGATTTAGCTTTATAAATAATCTGCCACTAGCCATTTGTTCGCTTGCAACCGGTAGTTTTATTGTTCTGTGGATCTATTTAATTGGTACTGGAAAGTATAGAGAGTTGATGATTAATCGTGGCACAATTCAATGGTTTGGTTTGGCTGGATTGGCTTCTGCACTGGGTATATCCTCTAATTTAGTTGCCGTCAAAATGGGCAAAATAGTTGTAGTTACTCCGCTGATGTGTACGGTGCCCTTATTCACCATATTGTTGAGTTTTATTTTCCTGAGGGAATCAGAAAGGATCACAGGAAGGGTTGTTCTGGGGGCTCTATCAATTTGTGCTGGCGGAGCATTGATTTCTCTGAGTGGCAATCTTTAGGCACTGCCAAGGTATTATTGAAATGTTCATAGACACACTTTTGGGGCAGGAGTGTGAAGAAAGGTTTCAAGGTGCCGCAAATTTTACAGCGTTAGAACTCCATGTAGGGGCTTTTCGAATAGCTTCCAATACTTCTTCTACTTGTTCGACTACTTGCCATACTTGAAGATGGCGTTGGTCCATAAATTTTTTTTGTACAGCACTTTCCAACATGGAAATCAGAGGGTCATAGTAGTTGCAGGTGTTGACTAAAATTATTGGCTTAAGGTACAAGCCAAGACGTTTTTGAGTAATGGTTTCCAGTACTTCTTCAAAGGTTCCGGATCCTCCTGGTAGAGCTACTGTAGCGTCTACATCTTTAATCATCAGTTGCTTGCGTTCTTGCATACTGTCCACTATATGCAGCTTGGTCAATCCCTTATGACCCCACTCGAGATCGTGCATGAATTGAGGGAGGATGCCTATTACCTTGCCTCCTGAGGAGAGAGCGCCGTTTGCGAGTGCTCCCATTGATCCAACTGATCCCCCTCCGTAGACAATGGTGATATGGTTTTTCGCCAGAAGACTTCCTAGGTTGTATGCACTGTCAGAGTACACGCTGTTAGCCCGACGGCTAGAGGCACAGTAGACACAAATTTTACGGATAACTGATTGTTTCAATGGGCTGTAATTAATCCCTTTAGTCTTTCAAAGGTTGGTGTGGGCTTTTCTGATCGCTTGAAGATTCTATAAAAAAAATGAGAGACAGGCAACCAAGGGGTCTGGGGGTTATGTAACCAGAGTAATAGAGGACGGGGCTTAAACAGTGGCATAGTAGTTGTAAGCAAAATTTGAGAAATTTTGCTTGAAGCATAAGTAAGTTTATCCAATGATAGGGGGTACAAACTAGATATTTCCACTTTGGGTTATCAGTAAAAGGAGATTAATATGCCGGACCACAAGTCGTACGATGTGATCGTAGTTGGCGCGGGAACTGCGGGATGTATGATAGCAGCACGTATTGCTGAGCAAGGTATCAATCCTGCTACAGGTGATCGTCTTCGTGTTGCCTGTTTTGAGGGAGGTCCATACATTATCCCAGGGCAGGAAAAACCTCAGCCAGGTTATGGTGTTTCTTCCCGTCGTCAGGCAGTCGTTAATGCCAATTATCTAGGGTATCATCCTACTCCATGGCCCTTTGATGGATACCAGAACAAAATGGTTGGGGGATGCGGTTTGCACTGGGGAGGTAACGCCTATGTTCCTTACAGCGAAGATTATGATCATTGGAGGGGAGCAAGTGGAGTAAATTGGACTGAGGAGAGCTTTAAGGATGCAGTAGATGAAGTTGTTGAGAGCTACAACATTCGCCCCTCAGTTTCGGAAAATATGGTTTTGGGCAATAATCTCTTTCGGGATGCAGCCCAAGTATTAGGCTATCAACCTACCAAAACACCAATGGCTCGCAGAAACTGTATCAACTGCGGGTACTGCGGTTCGGGTCATCTATGCAAATACGACTCCAAGGGAACTAGTCTTTACTATATGTATTTGGCTGAAGAAAGCGGGGTGAAATTCATTTCCGATGCTGAAGTAGAGAGAATCATCATTGAAAAACAAGGGAGTAGGGCAGTAGCTGAGGGAATACAGTATGTCCAACATGGACGGCACCTGGAGGCTCGTGCTCCTAAAATTGTTGTTGCCTGTGGAACGGCTGGGACCCCGGTTCTTCTGATGAAGTCTGGATATGGTCCACGAGAAGTATTGGGAGACGCATTGGTTGTAGAGATTAGTATTGTTGGCCCAAATTTAGATGGGGATGTTACCCAGAATGTAGAAGAAAATTTTGGAGAAGAATATAAGGAAGCACGGGGAGGGGTGGAGCGTCACCAATTTGCATTAACCAATTCGCAAGGGAAACTCGGTGATCATAATT
>CAZASS010000018.1:0-21633 GCA_964487835.1 uncultured Acidobacteriota bacterium
TCACCTCGATTATGGCCACAACCTCCTTCAGCGCCCCCACATCTGAGAGGTTAGAGGACAAAACCTCAAACTTCCACCCACGTCCTACAGAGTATTTAGTGTACATGCGGAAAATTTCTTGCGCGAAGAGGGTGGCTTCGTTGCCCCCCGTTCCCGCCCGAATTTCTAATACTACGTTTTTTTCATCGTTAGGGTCTTTGGGGAGCAACAGCACTCTAAGCCGATCTTCGCAGTCAGCTTTTTGACCGCTCAGCTCTTCTAGCTCTTGGCGGGCCAAGGCAAGAAGATCCTCGTCTTTTTCTTCTTTGAGCATTTCTTTTATGCTTTCGCTTTCCTCGCACACTTGTTTTAGCGTTTGATAGCTATCGACAATTGCCTGCAAGTCTGCGTGATTTTTGGCAGTATCTCGGTATTTTTTTGGATTTGAGGTCAGCTCTGGGTCTGCTAGCAGAAGAGAAAGCTTGTGGTATTGCTTTTCCAGGTCTTCAAGTTTTGCAATCATGCGAACTTAGGCCGAACGGCCCTTCTGTTGCCCTTGGCCGTATTTTTTCTCGAACCGCTCAACACGCCCTGCGGTATCGATCAATCGTTGCTTGCCCGTAAAGAAGGGGTGACATTCAGAGCAAATATCTAGTCGAATTTCTTCGGAGTGAGTCGAACGTGTTTCCCATTCGCTGCCACAAGCGCAGCGGACTGTAACATCATGATAGGATGGATGAATATCGCTCTTCATAACAAACTCCTGAGATTAACAATTGCGTCGACAAAGCCTTGAACTTTCAGTGTATCAAAAACTTATCCAGAAAGTCGATTGGTTCTGCTGCTTGACAATTTGCTTGGTGGCAGGATATAAGAATTCTTTCGAATTTCTGCAGAGAGGAAACTCCGTCAATTTGCCTAACCCATTGTTTGGAGCAGTTTTAAGAGCAAGTTGGCCTTTCCTCGTTTCCGACCAGCCAAACGCCAGCTATTTTTGCTTGGGCGATTATTTCGATAGGCATCAGCGTGAGGCGTGTCGGTTTGAATGTGTGGACAATTTAAGCTTTGGTGATTAGTTAGAGGAGGATTGGAATGGTTTCAGCGGCAGAAAGCGATCCCGCCACCGCCCCAGAGGAGCGGGCTGAAGAGGAAAGCTCTCAAGAAGCGATCGCTTCGCCTGTTATCGAGGACTCGGAAGAGTTGGATTACGAGACAATGATGGAGGCGTACAATAAAAGTTTCCAAAACATTGTAGAGGGTGAAGTTGTAACCGGAACAATATTGAAGGTAACCGATTCGAAGGTAGTCGTTGATGTTGGCTTCAAGTCAGAGGGGCTAATCTCGCTGCATGAGTTTTGTGACAAAGATGGAAATCCCGAGGTCAAGCCGGGAGACCAGGTAGAAGTTTTACTGGAGCGCACTGAGGACCGTCGAGGGCATCTGGTAATTTCTAGGCAGAAGGCTCAGCGGATGAAAGTGTGGGATGTGATTGAGGAGGCTTACAACGATCAAGCAATCATAACGGGTCGGGTTATTGAGAGGATTAAGGGCGGCCTGTCGGTAGATGTGGGGATTAGGGCTTTTTTGCCTGGCTCGCAGGTGGATCTTCACCCTACGCGAAATCTAGATAGTTGGTGCGGCGAAGAAATAAGCGTGCGGGTTATAAAGGTGAGTAAGAGGAGGGGAAATATTGTTCTTTCCCGCAAGTCTGTTTTGGAAGACGAACACTTTAGGCTTAAAGAAGACACGCTTAAGAACTTGGAAGAAGGGAAAACTGTTGCCGGCATAGTCAAAAACATCACAGATTACGGAGCCTTTGTAGACTTAGGGGGCATTGACGGGCTTTTGCATATTACAGATATGTCGTGGGGCAGATTGAGTCATCCTTCAGACCTATTCAACATAGGCGATGAGGTGGATGTCAAAATTCTCAAGTTTGACCCACTGGAAGAGAAGGTGTCTCTTGGATACAAGCAATTAACGGGCGACCCGTGGACAGCAGCAGCAAAGCGTTATCCAACCGGCACCCGCATTAACGCAAAGGTTGTTAGTCTGACAGACTATGGGGCTTTTGTTGAGCTAGAAGAGGGTATCGAAGGACTCATTCACATTTCTGAAATGACTTGGAATAAGCGAATCAAGCACCCCTCTAAAATCTTAGAGGTGGGCGAAGAGGTAGACGCGGTTGTTTTGGAGATTAACGCTGACACCCGCAGAATATCTCTAGGGATGAAGCAAACCGAGCCGAACCCTTGGGATGCGATTGAGGAAAAGTACGCCCTTAACTCACTTGTTACAGGAAAAGTGAGGAATTTAACTGAGTTTGGAGCCTTTATAGAGGTTGAAGAAGGAATTGAGGGACTTGTCCATATATCTGACCTTAGTTGGACCAAGAAGGTTAGCCATCCTTCCGAGATTTTGGAAAAAGATGAGGAAGTAAGCGCGGTGGTTCTTGATGTTGATGCGGATAATCAGCGATTGTCGTTGGGCATCAAGCAGCTAGAGCCAGATAAGTGGGAGGAATTCTTTTCTCGTTGCCAGATTGGTGATGTGACTACCGGAAAAATTGTACGACTTACGACATTTGGGGCCTTTGTGGAGCTTGACGAAGGAGTCGAGGGGCTTTGCCATGTTTCCGAGTTGTCAGATGAGCATATTGATAATCCAGAGAACCATTTTCATATAGGGCAAGAGCTTGAAATGAAAATTATCAAGATGAATTTGTTGGAGCGCAAAATTGGGCTGTCAGTCAAGGCTTTGAAGGCAGGCTCAGAAGCTGCTGAAAGCTTTGATTACAAGCCAGAACAACCAACAGCTACAATTGGTGATATCGCCGGTGAGCAGTTGGACGAATTAAAAAAGAAGGCCAAACAAGGAAAGGAAGACGACAATGACAAAAGCTGATCTTGTCGAGGCAGTGGCCAAGCATTCTGATCTGAGCAAAAAGGACGCCGAAGTGATTGTCCAAACTGTTTTGGACAGCATAGTGGACTCTTTAAAAAGTGGAGAAAAAATTGAGCTCCGAGGGTTTGGCAGTTTTCGATTGCGGGAAAGGAATTCCCGAGAAGGCCGAAATCCAAAAACGGGAGAGGCGGTTTTTGTGCCGGCTAAGAGAGTTCCCTACTTTAAGCCTGGAAAGGAACTAAGAGAGCTCATTAATTCTTAAATGGATCACCTGTGGTCTCCTTGGCGGTTTCGCTATGTTGCCTCTCTCGGGAGCGAGGAAGGATGTGTTCTTTGTCGCTTGCAATCGGACGAGGAGGATCAAAAGACTCTAGTCCTTTTCAGGGGCCAACACAGTTTTCTTGTGCTAAACAAGTACCCCTATTGTACGGGTCATTTGATGGTTGTGACTTACAGGCACGTGGCCACGCTCGGAGAAGCCTCTTCCGAAGAACTAATTGAGATTATCCAACTAGCTACGGATTCTGAACGAGCCCTTCAAGCGGCTTATAAGCCTGATGGCTTCAATGTTGGGTTTAATATGGGTCGTGCTGCCGGGGCGGGAGTAGACGGGCATATTCATCTCCACATTGTGCCCCGTTGGGAGGGGGATACCAACTTTGCTTCGGTGCTCGGCGAAACGAGAGTGCTTCCTGAGGGTCTGGAAACGACCTACAGCAAACTCCATTCTCATTTTCATCCAAAATAACACTTCCAAAACACCCAAAACATCCAAAGAGAACCTTTGCAAAATGTCCAAAATTGCTGGTTTTGAACAACAAATTACCGCAAGTCCTTGCAGTGAAAGAAAATGCCCTTGAACTTTCACAATAGTTAAACAAATTGTTAAAGAAAAGCCGTAAAAATCTAGGAAAACCTTAGCAAATAAGGCGATAAGAGCATTGGAGTAATTTCCCTAAAAAATTTGTTTGAAGTCCACATAGCTCCATGTTAGGTTAGCGGCTTCCCGGGCACACTTTTACGAAGGAAAGCTTAAGTTTTCCACACGCTGTGGAAGGTTTGTGGAAACTGGCGGAGCTATGCCCAATAGCGCCTTCTGTGAGGTGCCTTGGTTGTTGGTTGAGTTAAAGGCGGATACGGCTACTGAAGAGGTTGTTTATGGGGCTCTGGGAAAACATTCTTTCCTGCATCGAGAGACAGGTCTCTCGGCAAAATTTTGATATTTGGTTCAAGCCCACCTCGCTGAAGGAGCACGATTCAGAGGGCAAAAAGCTTGTTGTTCGAGTGCCCAACCAGCATTTCGAATACTGGTTGACCGAGAATTATCTTCAAATTATTCAAAGCGCTCTTGAGCAAGCCAAAATGTCGGAGTTCCAAATTTCTTTTGTGGTGGATGACTGTTCGGCCGGAGTGCAATCTGGCAATTTGACAACAGCGCTTCAAGAACCTTGCCAAGATGCCAGGCTGTGCAACTTGAATAACAAAAACACTTTTAGTCGGTTTGTTGTTGGTTTTTGCAATCAGTTTGCCCATGCAGGAGCTGTCGCGGTGGCAGAACGTCCGGCAATAGCCTACAACCCTTTCTTTATTTATGGTGGGGTTGGGCTCGGCAAGACGCATTTGATGCACGCCATAGGTCATTACGTCAAAGCCCAAGCGCCGAGCCTAAAGGTTGCATATATGTCTTCCGAATGTTTCATGAATGAGCTGATTAATTCCATTCGCTACGATAAAACAATTCAATTTAGGGACAAATACCGCAATATCGACGTTCTTTTAATGGACGATATCCAGTTCTTGGCTGGCAAGGAGCGTACGCAAGAAGAGTTTATTCATACCTTCAACGCTTTGTATGACGCGCAAAAGCAAATTGTTATTTCTAGCGACTGCCCCCCCAAAGACATTCAACCCCCCGATGTGGAGACCAAGGTTGCCATACTTGAGAAAAAGGCAGAGTTTGAAGGGGTTGTGTTGCCCGGCGATGTCACCTTTTTTATCGCCAGCAATGTCCAGTCTAACATTCGAGAGCTAGAAGGCTCCCTGGTGCGCTTGGTGGCGTATAGTAGTTTGACGGGAGAAAAAATTACCTTGGGATTAGCTGAAAAAGTCCTTAGAAGTATTGCCGAGAAAAGGTCTCGGGCAATTTCCATCCAGCAGATTCAAAAAGCAGTTGCTGCGCATTACACTCTGAAAGTGTCAGAATTAAAAATCAAAGATAATTCGAGAAGAATCGCGGAGCCCCGTCAAGTAGCGATGTTCTTGTCTCGAGAGCTGACGAGCAGCTCATTGCCCCAGATCGGAAAAGAGTTTGGAGGCAAGCACCATACGACGGTTTTACACTCGGTTCGAAAAATTGAACATTTATGTAAAAGCAACCTTGAGTTCAAGAGTGCTGTTGACAGGTTGACCGAATCCATTCGGTAAGCGAGTGGGCAATAACTGGGTAGGAGGTGAGTTGTGGATTTTATAGTCAAGAAGGGGGAGCTGCTCAAGGAACTTCAAAACGTTCAAGGTGTTGTTGAAAGAAAAACGACTGTGCCAATTCTTTCTAATTTGCTGTTGGAAACCTCTGGGAACACGCTGATGGTGACTGCAACTGATCTGGACGTAACAGTCCAGGGTTCTTGCTCTGCAAACATAAAGGTTTCTGGCGCGTTAACGCTATCGGCTCGCAAGCTATTTGATATAGTTCGACTTTTGCCCGAATCAGACATTCATTTCCGCGTGGATAGCAAGAGTTGGGTTCACGTGACCTGTGAGCGATCTAAATTCAAAATTGCAAGCTTGCCCAAAGACAATTTTCCAGATATACCTTCGGTTGAAAGTGGAACTGTTGCGCTTCCCGCCCAGACTTTGCGCCATATGGTTAGTAGCTGTATTTTTGCTATTACCCAAGAAGAATCTCGATACACTCTCAACGGGGCTTTGATGATGATCCACCCTGGCAGCATTACCTGCGTAACTACCGACGGACATCGCTTGGCCTTTATTGCCAGAAATGTCGACATTGCCGGAGTAGAGGGTGAAACTCGAGCTTTAATTCCCAGAAAGACCTTGGTGGAATTAAGCAAGCTTGCCCCAGAGGAGCTGGAGAGCATTGAGTTTGCCAATACAGAGAATCACCTGTTTTTTACAATTGGAGAGCGGCAACTTATTTCCCGGGTCTTGAGCGGACAGTTTCCTAACTACGAAATGGTTATTCCCAAAGAGAACGATAAGCGGGTTGTTCTGAGCAGGCTTGAATTTAGTGATGCTCTCAAGCGTGTGGCGGTTATGGCTGACGAGCAATCTCGTGCGGTCCGTCTCTCTGTAAAAGAGGGAAAGCTCGACATTTCTTCTGCTACTTCTGATGTGGGCGAAGCCAAGGAAAGCATACCCGCCACATATCAAGGTGACGCAATCGAAATTGGTTTTAACGCACAATACTTGCTTGATTTTTTGGCAGGCCTAAGCAGCGAAGAGGTTGTTTTAGATCTTCGTGACGAAGACACTCAGGGTCTCCTTAGTCCTATGCCGGCAGAGGATTATACTCACCAATATGTGGTGATGCCCATGCGTCTTTAAAGAGAGCGCTCCAAATAAAGAGGCTGTCCTTGTGCTCCCGAAGCACAACATGGCGTGTTGTTGATTTTCTCAACACCCAATATATTCCACAAGATAGGCAAAAAAACAGGGTAATATGGTAGTTTGTGCAAGTTAGTTGTTGGAGGTAGATGGGGTATGCCCAAAAAAGTTCAAAAAAAGAAATCTAAGGCCGGCGACGCTTATACCGCTGAAAAAATAAAGGTCTTGGAGGGCTTAGAGGCAGTCCGGAAAAGACCTGCCATGTATATTGGCTCCACCGGCGTTCCTGGATTGCACCATCTGGTATACGAGTTAATTGACAACGCTGTAGATGAAGCCTTGGCGGGTCATTGCGAAAAGATTTCATTGATTGTTCATGTTGATAATTCGGTGACTGTGGAGGATGACGGGCGAGGCATTCCGGTTGATATGCACCCAGAGAAAAAGCTCCCAGCGGCAGAAGTGGTTATGACTACATTGCATGCAGGAGGCAAGTTTGATAACGATAGCTACAAGGTGTCAGGGGGTCTTCATGGGGTGGGCGTTTCTGTGGTTAATGCTTTGGCATCTCGTCTGGATCTAGAAATTTGGCGCGAAGGAAATACATATTGTCAAAGCTATGAAGTAGGCCTGCCGGTGACTGCTTTTGAAAAAACCGGAAAGACCAAGAGGCGGGGCACGAGAGTAACCTTTAAGCCGGATGCCAACATTTTCGAAACAACAGAATTCAATTTTGACACCCTGTCTCAGCGCATGCGCGAATTGGCTTTTTTGAACCGAGGGTTGTTGATTGCCCTTGAAGATGTTCGTTCCGACGAAAAAATAGAATTTCAGTACAAGGGCGGAATTGTCAATTTTGTCGAACACCTAAATAGAAACAAGAGCACTCTTCATGAAAAGCCAATCTATATTCAGGCCCAAAAGGAAGATGTTGAGGTGGAATTAGCCATCCAATACAACGATGGTTACAACGAAACCCTCTATTCTTTTGCCAATACTATCAATACCGTCGAGGGTGGTACTCACCTGGCAGGCTTCAAGTCCGCTTTGACGCGAACCCTTAATGCATATGCTGCCTCCACGGGTTTGAACCGCGATCTTGACCGCAATTTAAGTGGAGATGATGCTCGAGAAGGTCTTACTGCTGTGCTTAGTGTGAAATTGGCGAATCCTCAGTTTGAAGGTCAAACAAAGGCCAAATTGGGTAATAGCGAGGTGAAGGGGTTTGTGGAGGCTATTTGTAACGAAAATTTGGGTATTTTCTTAGAGCAGAACCCGCCGGTGGCTAAACGAATAATTGAAAAAGCAATTGAGGCCGCTCGTGCCCGAGATGCTGCCCGCAAGGCTCGAGATTTGACTCGAAGAAAGAGTGCTTTAGACAATTTAACGCTTCCGGGAAAACTTGCAGATTGCCAAGAAAAAGACCCGACGCTTTCAGAGATCTTTATTGTGGAGGGAGATTCGGCTGGTGGTTCAGCAAAGCAGGGGAGAGACCGCAAGTTTCAGGCGGTGTTGCCCATTAAGGGAAAAATTCTAAATGTTGAGAAAGCTCGATTCGATAAAATGTTAGGCAATACCGAGATTACTACTATGATTTCAGCTTTCGGATCTGGTATTGGAGCCGATGATTTTGATATTTCCAAACTTCGCTATCACAAGATTATTATCATGACAGATGCTGATGTGGATGGGAGCCATATTCGCACTTTGCTTCTGACTTTCTTTTATCGAGGAATGCTTCCTCTCATTCAGGCAGGGCATATTTTTATTGCTCAACCGCCTCTCTATGGCATCAAAAAAGGCAAGCGGATACAGTATCTGCACACTGAAGCGGAGCTTACGGAGTATTTGATGAGCAAGGCGACCGAAGATGTAGTCGTTGGTATCCCTGGGACGAAGAAAAAATACAAGGGCGCCAAGCTGATTGAGAAGATGCATCGACTAAGAGATTTTCGTTCTGCTTACGAGATGCTCAGTCGAAAATTGGGAGACGCGTACTTGGTAGATCAAGTGTTGGAGCAGATTGCCACAAGAGCCGATTTTAAAAACAACGAGCGTTTTGTTCGTACCTACTTAGAATCAGCGGATAATTTGAAGGAATTTTCTAAAGTTTTGAAAGCGGCTAAATACAAAGTGAAGGTAGCTAAAGATGAGGAGCACAGCCTGCGCAAGCTCGAAATAAGCTCTGATCAAATCCCAACGGTGACCGTTGATTATGACCTGTTGTCTTCCGCGGAGTTTCGGCAACTCTTTGGTTTCTGGAAGAAGATCGCAGAGTTCAGAGGAACAACCCTGTCAATTCGGGATAACGGTGACGAGATGCTGGTTGATAATGAGGCGGCATTGGTAGAGTACGTGGTTGCTGCGGGTAAGAAAAATCTCAAGTTGCAGCGCTATAAGGGCTTGGGAGAGATGAATCCCCAGCAGCTCTGGGAGACAACCATGGATCCGGAGCACCGAACATTACTTCAGGTCAATATCGGAGATTTTCTTGAGACGGACACGGTTTTTACTGTGTTGATGGGTGATGAAGTTGAGCCTAGACGTAACTTTATCGAAGAAAATGCCCTGAACGTTAAGCATCTGGATGTTTAAGTCAAGCAGAGGGAACTGTCCAGGCTAGTATTAAGTTGCCCCTGAGTCCCTGGGTGGTTTAGGAGAATTCATTATGCAGGAATATCGCGGTCAAGAAGTTGGCGTTAATCTCGAAGAGGAGATGAAGTCCTCCTATATGGACTATGCCATGTCTGTTATTATCGGACGCGCGCTTCCTGATGTGAGAGATGGTCTCAAGCCTGTTCATCGACGGATTCTTCATGCCATGAACGAGCTGGGGAATACCCATACGAAACCATATAAAAAATCTGCCCGTGTAGTAGGCGATGTGATCGGCAAATATCATCCACATGGGGATTCTGCGGTTTACGACAGCATAGTGCGGATGGCACAGGATTTTTCTATGAGAGAAGTGCTTATATCTGGACAGGGTAACTTTGGCTCGGTCGATGGAGATTCTGCTGCAGCAATGCGCTACACCGAGGTTCGCATGTCCCCTATCATCCAAGAGCTCCTTGCAGATATTGACAAGGAGACAGTTGATTTTCAACCGAACTACGATGATTCTCTAGTTGAACCTGTTGTCCTGCCCGCTAAATATCCTAATTTACTGGTCAACGGTGCTTCTGGAATTGCGGTTGGAATGGCCACCAATATTCCCCCGCATAACTTGGGAGAAATTGTTGATGCTGCTTTGCTGCTTATTGACAATCCAGACGCTTCGGTTGAAGAGCTAATGAAGCTGGTTCCCGGTCCCGACTTTCCCACTGGCGCCTTTGTTTATGGGCAGGAAGGTATTGTGCAGGCTTACACGACAGGTCGAGGAATTATTCGACTTCGAGCGAGGACTACAACGGAATCGATTGGCAAGGACCGCGAGGCAATTATCATTCAAGCAATTCCCTATCAGGTAAACAAAGCGAGGCTTATTGAAAAAATCGCAGAACTGGTGCGAGGCAAAAGGATTGAAGGCATCAGTGATTTGCGAGATGAATCCAATCGTGAAGGAATGAGGGTGGTGATCGAGCTTAAGAGGGGAGAGTTGCCTCAAATAGTTCTCAACCACCTATATAAGCTAACGGCGATGCAGACTTCATTCGGCATCATTTTGCTGGCTATTGTTGACGGTCGCCCACGAATACTCACTTTGGCGGAGGTTATTAATCTATTTTTAGAACATCGCAAAGAGATTGTTCGGCGCCGTTCTACCTACGAGTTGAACAAAGCCGAAAGGCGAGCTCATGTGTTGGAAGGTCTCAAGCTGGCCCTAGACCACCTTGATGCGGTTATCGATTTAATTCGAAGCTCCAAGTCCCCCTCAGAAGCAAAAACTCGGCTGACCGCTAAATTTGAATTTACCGAATTGCAATCTCAAGCAATTTTGGATATGAAGTTACAGCGTTTGACTGGGGTGGAGCGGGATAAGATTCTTCAGGAGTATGACGATTTAATTAAGCAGATTAAAGCGCTACAAAAAATTTTGGGGAGCGCAAAAGTTCTCAAGGGAGTCATCAGAGAAGAGCTGACTAAAATTCGGGAAAATTATCATAATCCCCGGCGTACAATAATTACGGAACAGGGAGTTGAGCTGACCATAGAGGACCTGATTGTTGAAGAGCCGGTAGTAATTACGGCTACCCATAATGGGTATATAAAAAGAACAGCACTGCAGACCTATAAGAGCCAGCACAGGGGTGGAAAGGGTCGCATTGGCATGTCTACTAGGACCGAGGAAGATGTGATTGACTATCTCTTTGTTGCTTCCACTCATAGCTATATTCTGATTTTTACTGACAAGGGAAAGGTCTACTGGCTTAAAGTTTATGAGGTTCCCGAGGTGGGCTCGGCCGGAAAAGGAAAGCCGATTATTACCCTCGCTGGGTTGGACAAAGATGAAAAGATTGCTGACATGATTGCCGTACAGGATTTTGACGAGTCAAGCCAAGTGGTTATGGCTTCTCGACAGGGCTACATCAAGAAAACCGCCCTGCAGGCTTTTTCTCATCCGCGGGTTAACGGCATTATTGCCTGTAGTGTCGCCAAAGGGGATGAACTAATCGCAGTTGGTCAAGCTCAAGGGGAAGACGACATCCTTCTTTCCTCGCGTCAGGGTAAAGCAATTCGTTTTTCAGAAAAAGATGTGCGTAGCATGGGTCGGGCTGCTCGTGGAGTAAGGGGTATCAGGCTTGGAAAAGGAGACCAGGTTGTTAGCATGGGTATACTGTGCGACGAATCAGGGGACATATTAGCTGTTACTGAAAATGGGTATGGGAAGCGGACCCCAGTAGATGCATATCGGAAACAGAAGCGAGGAGGGCTGGGTGTTATTAATATTAAAACCAGCAAAAGAAATGGCCAGGTGGTTGGAAATTTTTCGGTTCAAGGCGATACCGAATTAATCATTATCACCGAGCAGGGAAAGATTATGCGGCTGGAGTCTGCACGTATTCGCAAGACGATTGGGCGAAGAACCCAAGGCGTGAAATTGATCGATTTGGGAAAGCAAGACAGGGTGGCTGATATAACCCCAGTTCCCGAGGAAGACGAAAAGGCTCAGATTGACGAATGACAAGCTTAAGTGGGTTCTTCCAGTTCCATTCCTGATTTTTGCCATTGGCGCTTGGCTTATATCCAAAATAGAAAACGATGTAGCGGCACAGGTTGCTCGAGCCCAGTTGCAACAGAGAGAAGGATATTACAGTCAAGCCCTCAATCTTTATGAGGTTATTCACGAGAACTATTCTCGAAGTCAATTTGCTGACGATGCTCTTTGGGAAATTGCGAATATTTATTACGTCAATCTTTATGATATTGATCGGGCGTTATTATATTTTCACAGACTTATCCGAGAGTATCCTGAGAGCGCGTTGGCAGTTGATGCCTATCTAAAAATGGCAGAAATTCATGAGGTTGAACTAGGAGATTTGCCCCAAGCAATTGCCTTGTTGAAACAAGCCTTAACTTACAGCACATCTTTTGATACAGACCGCCCGATCCTTTTTAGAATGGGGGATTTGTATCTGAAATTAAGGGAACTTAAACAGTCCATGCAAAAATTTGAAATTGTTATCCGGAGAATACCTGATGACCATCTGGCATATCGAGCCAGAAATCGCATTGGAACAATTTATCAAATTACTGGTCGCCACCAAGAATCGTTGACTTATTTTAAGGCTACTGCAGGACAGACAAATTGTTCGGAGTGTCGAATTGAAGCACATTTTGGATTAATCGAAAGCCATGAATTTTTAGAGGAGCCAGAGAAGGCAATCGATGTGGCAGAATCTATCTCTGATCAGGATTTTCCGATAGAAGAAAAGCAAAAAATTATCAGACGATTACGTAATAAGCTGGAATATTTACAGGCTCTTTAGTGCGTTTTTGCCACTGGGGTTTTTGTAATTGTCAAAAAACCGTTTTTAGCTTCAGGGCCGAATTATTCCTGTGGGCTGGCATGACTCCAGTTGACAAAATGTTAGTATCTTTCTAGAATCAACGGTTTACTTCATACAGTCCTAGGGAGGTGAGGGTAGGTGGCTGAGGTTCGTCGTCAAGAAGGTGAGTCATTGGAGCGTGCTCTCCGACGGTTCAAGCGCAAAGTGCAGCAGGAAGATATTATAAGGGATGCCAAGAAGCATTCTTATTATTTGAAGCCTGGTGAGAAACGAAGACTTAAGCAAGCCCTTGCCAGGAAACGTGCTCGCAAAAAATCAAGGCATCGGTTTCGCCCGCAATAGTCCCGTTTTTTGCTATTAATTGCTGCGTTTACTGTTGTTGAGGTGTCATTTCAGGCCAAGGTTTTTCTCCGAAATCAGCCAGGATTCACACAGCGTACCGCTCGCCAGTGACCCAAAAAATCGATCTTTTCCAGTGTTTCAATTGCCAAGCCTGCTTCTTTCATCAGTTCATTAACGTCTAAATCAGTTCGGAAGCCAATTCGATAGAATAGTGGGGAAAGGTGTTTATCCAATGTGCCTATTATAGGCACGCTATATCGGAAGTGGTTTAAAAAAACCAAATATCCCCCAGGAGCACAGACTCTTTTCATCTCAGAGATTACCCCGACTGGATCTGGCACGGTGGAGATGAAATAGGCTGCTAAAACCCGATCAAAGCTATTGTCTGGAAACATTAGCTTTGTTGCATCCATTTTAAGTAGTTGGACATTCTGTATTTCCAAATCATCCATTCGCTTGCGGGCTTGGTTCAACATTTTTTGAGAGAGGTCGATGCCTGTGATGTTGATGTTCCGCGGAAGAAGAGGAATGGCAAGGCCTGTTCCTACGCCAACCTCCAACAAGCGCGTTCCTGGGGATAGGTCGAGAAGTTGAGGAGCTCTTTCTCTGCCACTGTTGAAGACTTTCCCAAAGATGAGATCGTAAACCGAAGAATAACGATTGTAGACCTTTTCCACATATTCAACAGTCACGCGATACCCTCCCCAATTGAGGAGTTATTCTAGCATTATCGATTGTTCATTTTCCAAATGAATTAGTTGGCAGTGGAAGGATTGAAGGCCCATGCTATGATTTTGCTATGGTGCAAGGTACAGCCAATCTTGAAGGGGTTCTAATTGAAACCCAGAAACTACATCAGAAGGTGGTAAAAATTGGACAAGATATCACTAGAGATTATCATGGTAAAAGTCCTTTTTTAGTGGCAGTGTTAGCCGGAGCCGCCGTATTTCACGCTGATCTTGTGCGCCAGATTGATTTGAGCATAGAAGTGGATTTTGTTGCGGTGAGCAGCTACAGAAACAGTACTAAAAGTACTGGAAATATTGAACTCACCAAGGGCTTAGGGAGCAACATAAGTGGTTTAGATGTAATTTTAGTGGAGGATATTGTTGATACAGGGTTAACGATGAGCTATTTGCTGCAAGTCTTCAAGCGTTTTAATCCCGCATCTCTTAAAACTTGTGTGTTGCTCTCGAAGCCCTCCTGCCATGAAGTAGAGGTTCCTCTTGATTATCTCGGTTTTGAAATTCCAAATAAATTTGTGGTGGGTTATGGTCTGGATTATCGTCAACAGTACCGCAATCTTCCCTTTATTGCGACTTTGAAAACTGCTGATAAATAGAATGGCCGTGTGAGAAGCGCAGATCATTATTGACGCTTGTCTTTGATGGAATGTAGTTTCATGAGACTGGTGTGCCCCTTTTCGATAATCGGTGCTCCAGAAAGTATAATGATATTGTCTTCGTGTTCTACCAGCTGGCGTTCCAGCAGCAGTTTTTCCAATTCTTGAATCAGTTGGTCGACATTCAGCTCAGAAACTGATCTTCCTCTGATTTCTTGCATATGGATGCCTCTAACTCCCCAGTATAGGGACATTCTGCGGCTGATTGTTTTGTGGGGTGTGCAGGCCCAGATTTCTGCTCGGGGACGATATTTGGAAATCAGGCGGGCCGTAGAACCGGTTTGGGTAAAGACAATAATGGATTTACTGTGGGTTGACCTAGAAGCGTAGTAAGCTGCATTGCAAACAGCTTCTGGAAACGTACGACTTTCCGTTTCCGCCTCTCTGCGCAGCGGGGAAGTGAATTCAAGTTTCTCAGCTTCCGTAATAATTTTTGACATAGTGCGGACTGATTCCTCTGGAAAATCTCCTATGGCGGTTTCGGCAGACAACATTAATGCGTCAGTGCCATCAAAAACTGCATTTGCTACATCAGAGGCTTCGGCGCGCGTAGGACGGTGGTGCTGAATCATTGACTCCAACATTTGAGTAGCCGTTATAACAATTTTTTTATTGCTATTAGCCTTGTGAATGATGTCTTTTTGGATTACTGGCACTTTTTCCGCAGCAACCTCAACTCCAAGATCTCCTCGGGCTATCATTACGCCATCTGCTACGGATAGTATGTCATCTAAATTTTCGAGGGCTAATGGCCGTTCAAGTTTTGCTATGATGGGAATGTCGGCTTTTCTTTTCTTTAATTCTTCCTTCAAGACAAGTACATCTTTGGCCCCCCGGACAAAAGACAGGGCAATAAAATCAACAGCATGGAGAATTCCGAAATCTATATCTTCTAAATCTTTTTGGCTTAGTGTCGGTGCTGAAATTGTGACCCCCGGGAGATTAATGCCTTGTCTTTGGCTTAGAGTGCCACCCACCACAACAGTGCACTTCACTTTGGAAACAGAAGAGCTCACGACTTGGAGTTCAATTAGGCCATCGGATAGGAAAATTTGATCGCCCGCTTTTACATCTTCAGGGAGTTTTTGGTAGGAGGTAGAAACGCCTTCTGTGGTGCCCTCAATCGAGTCGGTAGTAATAAAAAAATCCTGACCCTTTACAAGCTGAATTGCTTCACCTTTTTTTAGTGCCCCAGTTCTAATTTTGATTCCTTGAAGGTCTTGCATAATAGCCAAAGGAGCATCCATTTCATTTGAGAGCTCGCGAATATTTACAATGGACTGTTGGTGAAAAGCATGGTCGCTATGGGTGAAGTTTAGCCGAGCGACATCCATGCCTGCCTGAATGAGGTTTTTAAGGACTTCTCTAGAGTGAGATTTGGGCCCAATAGTGGCAATTATTTTAGCTCTTCGCATGTTCAGCAAGTTTAAGTTACCATAAAACTCCAACTATACTGTAAGGAGAAGATAAAAAAGAGGTGAATTCCACTCGCGAGATTGCTTGGAAGTTATTGACGCAATATACCAAAGGAGAAGGTTTGATCAAGCATGCGTTGGCTGTGGAGGCTGCCATGCAAGCCTATGCCCATAATTTCAAGGAGGACCAGCAGCAATGGGGTATATGTGGGCTTTTGCACGATTTTGACTACGAACAAAACCCTCATCCCAAAGATCATCCTCGGGTAGGGGCTAAAATTTTACGGGAGTTAGGTTATCCTGAGGACATGATTTATGCCATCAAGGCCCATGCGGATCATATGAAATTAGAACGGAAAAGCCGGATGGACAAGGCGCTGTTTGCGGTGGATGAATTGTGTGGTTTTTTGACAGCTGTTACCCTAGTCAGGCCGGGGAAAAATATTGCCGACGTGCCTGTTAAGTCCGTAAAGAAAAAGCTTAAGGATAAAGCTTTTGCCCGCAGTGTTAGTCGTGATGATATTTACAGTGGTGCTTCTGAGCTTGGTGTCGATTTAGACGAGCACATTGCTTTTGTGCGAGATGCCATGACTCGAGTGGCAGAGGAATTAGGGCTGTCAGGCCACTAGTTGTAGCATATGATAGACGAGATGCCGAAGGTTGAGTTTTTTTTCACTTTTAGGCTATAAGAAAAGAGAGGTGACGCGTTGAGCGAAAAAGAAGTTCCAGAAGTTAGTGAAGCACAAATCGCAGTTCATTGGCAGGAAGAGCAGTACTACCCCCCTTCACCACAATTTGTTGCACAAGCAAACATGACTGATCCCGGAATGTACGATCGGTTTAGCTTAGAAAATTTTCCAGAATGTTTTAGGGAATATGCGGATCTTCTCGATTGGGATCAGGATTGGCACACCACTTTAGATACTAGTGATGCTCCTTGCTGGAAGTGGTTTGTGGGCGGCCGAATTAATGCTTGCTATAACTGTGTAGATAGACATCTAGATCAGTACAAAAATAAAGCCGCTATTATCTATGTTCCCGAGCCAGAAGATGAAGCCACAAAAGTACTTACGTACCAGGAGCTATATGTCAGAGTGAATGAATTTGCGGCACTTTTGACTGATTTTGCAGGATTGAAAGCAGGGGACAGAGTTACATTGCACATGCCTATGGTGCCAGAACTCCCCATTACAATGTTGGCTTGCGCCAGACTCGGAATCATTCATTCTGAGGTGTATGGAGGTTTCAGCGGGAAGGCGTGTGGAGAGCGAATTGCGGATTCAGGAAGCAATGTATTAATCACGATTGATGGCTACCACCGTTCGGGTCAATTGCTCGATCATAAAAAGAACGCCGATATAGCTGTGGAAGTTGCAGAACAGGAAGGTCAGTCTGTAGACAAGGTACTAGTCTGGAGGCGTTTCGAAGGGGACTATAGTTCACAGCAGCCCATGGTAGAGGGGCGCGACTATTTTGTAGATGAATTGCTTGGAGGCTTTGCAGGGCGGAGGGTTAAGCCCATTGCATTGCCAGCTGAAGACCCTCTTTTCATTATGTATACCAGCGGGACCACTGGGAAGCCGAAAGGATGCCAGCATGGCATTGGGGGTTATCTGTCTTATGTGACGGGCACATCAAAATATGTTCAGGACATTACCCCAGAGGACGTTTATTGGTGCATGGCCGACATTGGATGGATCACGGGACACTCTTACATAGTGTACGGACCATTGTCTCTTGCGGCCACTACGGTGATGTATGAAGGAGTTCCAACATATCCTGATGCTGGCCGACCCTGGAGGATAGCCAGGCAGTTGGATGTCAATATTTTTCATACGGCTCCAACAACTATTCGAATGTTGAGAAAAGCGGGTCCTGATGAGCCCGCCAAATACGACTACCATTTCAAGCATATGACTACAGTGGGGGAGGCAATAGAACCAGAAGTTTGGAAATGGTATTACGAGGTAGTAGGCAAAGGTGAGGCTGCTATTGTGGATACTTGGTGGCAAACGGAAACTGGGGGGTTTCTTTGTAGTACTATGCCTGGACTCCATCCTATGAAGCCGGGTAGTGCCGGACCTGCTATACCGGGAATTCATCCGGTTATCTATGACGAAGACGGAAACGAAGTGCCTCCTGGTTCGGGGATTGCGGGTAATATTTGCATCCGAAATCCTTGGCCGGGTGTATTTCAAACCATATGGGGTGACCGAGAGCGATATGTTGCCACCTACTATGCCAAATACTGTAAAGATGAGAAGAGTAAAAATTGGCAAGACTGGCCTTATTTAACTGGGGATGCTGCCATGGAAGCCGAGGATGGCTATTTCCGAATTTTGGGCAGAGTGGATGATGTAATTAATGTGGCTGGTCATCGGTTAGGAACTAAGGAGCTAGAATCTGCCTGTTTGACTGTTCCTGAAATTGCAGAGGCTTCAGTTGTTCCCGTAGTAGATGAGTTGAAAGGTCGCCTGCCTGATATTTATGTATCGCTTCAACCAGGACATGAGCCAAATCAGCAGATACAAGATGCAGTGGTTAAAGTCATTGAAACGACTATAGGAAAGATTGCTAGACCTAAAAACGTGCACATTGTGCCTGACATGCCGAAGACACGTTCCGGGAAAATCATGCGTCGGGTATTGGCTGCCCTTTCCAACAATACAGATGTTGGAGATGTTATGACCTTAGCCAATCCAGATGTCGTGGAAGAGATTCGCCAAATTGTTCAGCAATAACAAGAATCGCAGTGAGCAGTTTTCCTCTGTTGTTTAGAGGTCTTGATGCCGAGCGCATGACTGCAGCGATTTCCACTGCAAATTAGTTTACGTTTTTTCGCTTACTGGCTGACAATACTCTTGAAAGGCTTCCCGCAAATCACCAGCGATAGCATCTGATTCCCGGCTTTCGATCTGATGTCGTTGCATCATATAGACTAGCTTGCCATCGCGGAGTAAGGCGATGCTTGGCGAAGAAGGTGGATAGGGTAAAAAATATTCACGGGCACGTGTAGTTGCTTCCAGATCTTGTCCAGCAAAAACGGTGGTTACCAAGTCTGGTCGAGGTTCCTCCTGAAGGGCCCTGGCGATACCCGGTCGGGCCTTTCCTGCAGCGCATCCACATATGGAATTGACCACTACCATAATCGTTCCGTTTGTTTCCTTCAGGGCCTTATCCACATCTTCTGGGGTGCAAAGCTCCTGAACTCCCAATTGAATTAGTTCTTCTCTTGCGGGTCTAACCCACTCTTCAGGGTATGGCATAGCAATCTCCTATACGTTGTTTTTCTAATTGTGATGATACCTTAAAACTGAATTAGGTCAACCTTTCCAGGCTGTTATAACAGGTTTAAGTTTTATTCGAAGGCAGAAATGCCGGTGATGCTTTGACCTAGAATCAGCGTGTGAATATCGTGAGTGCCCTCGTAGGTAGAAACTGTTTCTAGATTTGCTAAGTGACGAAATACGGGATAGTCACTTAAAATTCCATTAGCGCCTAAAATATCTCGGGCTAGATGGGCAACTTCCAGAGCCATTGCCACGTTACTTCTTTTGGCCATAGAAATTTGATCATGACGGCAGTTGTTGTTGTCCTTTAGGTGAGCCAGTCGATAGTTTAAAAGTTGCCCTTTGCTGATTTCAGTTAACATATGGACTAATTTGTTCTGGACCAGTTGGTGGGTAGCGATCGGTTTGTTGCCAAATTGTTTGCGTTCAAGTGACCATTTTAGAGCTGTTTCGTAGCAAGTGCTGGCACTCCCCACGACACCCCAGGCGATTCCATAGCGAGCTTGATTTAAACACATTAATGCACTTTTGAGACCCTCTGTGCCTGGCAACAAGCTGGATTCACTCACTTGGCAATTTTCGAAAATCAGTTCGGAGGTAACTGAAGCTCTTAAAGAATGTTTATTACGGTAATCTTTTGTTTCAAAACCTTCAGTTCCTGCCTCTACCAAGAAAGCTCTAATCTGTCCGTCATCACAGCGGGCCCATACAACAGCGATATCGGCGATTGATCCGTTAGTTGTCCAGGCTTTGGAACCATGAATGATATAGTAATCACCCTTTTTGCTGGCGCGTGTTCGCATACCACTGGGATTGGATCCAAAATCAGGTTCTGTTAATGCAAAACATCCAATAGCTTGTCCAGTCCGAAGGAGAGGGAGCCATTTTTCTTTTTGTTCTTGGCTACCAAATTGATGAATGGGATGCATGACTAAGGATCCTTGAACCGAGACGAAGCTACGGAGGCCGCTGTCCCCCCTTTCCAATTCCTGCATGATTAAGCCGTAGGAGGTATTGCTTAAGCCAGCACAACCAAAATCTTTTAAGCTAGCTCCCAGATAGCCTAGTTTTGCCATGGGCTCTACGAGTTCAACAGGAAAGCTTCCTTTCATGTAGTGATCTTCAATAATGGGCAGGACATTGTCGTTCACAAACAGCCGGACGCTGTCCCTAACTAACCGTTCCTCATCGGTTAAAAGGGAGTCTATGTCCATAAAGTCAACGCCTTGAAGTGGCATCTAGCGAATATAGCATACAGTCGGCCAAGTTCAGCCCCGAATGTGTTATAAAGAGATAATGATTGTTGGGCTGACAGGTCGCAATGCTGCTGGAAAAGGTGAAGTCGCCAAGTTTTTAGAGGCCAAGGGTTTTTACTACCACTCTTTATCTGACGTTATCCGAGACGAGGTCCAGAAAGCGAATCTCGAGTTGACACGCGAACAACTTGTTAAGACAGGCAGGGCTCTCCGTAATGAGAAAGGGCTTGATGTGTTGGCGCGGGAAATACTCAAGCGTCTTGAAGATGACAAGAATTATGTGGTCGATTCATTCCGCCATCCTGCAGAAGTACAGGCCTTTCGGGAGCAGGCAGGGTTTTATTTGGTTGCGGTGGAAGCTGATCCAGCAACTCGTTTCAAGCGAATTCAGCAGCGAGGAAGAGAAAGCGATCCAGTTAGCCTGGAAGAGTTTCAAGCTTTAGAAGAAAAAGAAGCAAAAAGCCAAAAAAACGAGGGGCAACAGTTGATGGCTTGTGATCAGCTTGCCGATTTTCGGGTGTCTAATAATGGGGCCTTGGAGGAATTGCAAGATCAGGTTGCTGAGTTGTCGCGTCAGGTGATGCGCGATATGGCTCGACCTGACTGGGACGAGTACTTCATGCGTTTAGCAAAAGTGGCAGCGATGCGTAGTAATTGTGTAAAACGCAAAGTGGCGGCTGTTATTGTACGAGATAAACGAGTCGTTTCAACTGGATACAACGGCACTCCGCGAGGGACAAAAAATTGCTATGAGGGTGGCTGCCCTAGGTGTAATAGTCTGGCCGATAGTGGAACTCAGCTGGATGAGTGTTTGTGTTCACATGGTGAAGAGAACGCTATTACCCAGGCTGCTTACCACGGAGTAAGTGTTAAAGATGGAACTTTGTATACTACGTTTGCTCCGTGTTTGATGTGTACAAAGATGATTATTAATTCGGGTATCATAGAGGTGGTATACAATTCAGACTATCCTTTGAATCAGACTTCTTTTGAACTTCTCCAGGAGGCAAGTGTGACCTGTCGGCAGCATCAGGTTGGGTAAGCTGCTGTACCAATTCAATATAGCGGTATCTAATTTGTTGGTTTGATTTGGGCTAGCTCATCTAAAAAATAGGCAGAGCTTCTAATGCCATTATAGAAATTTTCCAAGTCTAATTTTTCGTTGGGCGCGTGTGCGTTTTCGTCTGGCAAGCCAATTCCGAATAGCACGCTAGGAATTTCCAGTTGTTCAGCGAAGGTGGCAACAACTGGAATGGATCCCCCTTCTCGCTGAAAAACAGGCTCCTTACCAAACCCCTTTTTAATGGCCCGGGAGGCAGCTAGGAGAGCGGGATGATCTAGAGAGGCTATCCAGGGCTTTCCCCCATGCATTCGTGTGACCTTAATCTCTAGAAAAGAAGGGGCTAGTTTGTATACATAATGTTCAAAGAGATCTTCAATTATTTCAGGTTTTTGGTCGGGTACTAGTCGTAGGCTGACTTTGGCCATAGCTTTTGCGGGAAGAACTGTTTTTGCCCCCTCTCCCGTAAA
>CAZASS010000019.1:0-20982 GCA_964487835.1 uncultured Acidobacteriota bacterium
GATCCACAGAAACTACCTCCAAGGATTCCACCTGCCAATCGGATAGTTCTTTGCTCGGACTCTCTATTTCTTCAGTCATCACTTGTATACACCTCATACCAGCCGCCTGTGCTGCTGTAACACCATAAACACTGTCCTCTATAACAAGACATTGAGGACAAGATACGCCAAGAATTTGTGCAGCTTTCAAAAACGGATCCGGATGCGGTTTGCCCTTGGAACAATCTTCAAAAGCAATGAGTTCTTGAAAAAATTTTCGTATTCCCAGTTGTGACAAAATTCTAATGAGATTAGCCCTAGATGTCGAAGAAACAACAGCCTGAACATATCCTTGGTTTTCCAAATCTGACAATAGTTCCAAAACACCTGGTTCTATGGATAATCCTTTTGCAAGCTCATCCCAATACACCCTTGTCTTTGTCTCATACCACTGCTTAAAATTACAGGCCACCCCGTACACAGAACAAATGTGTTGGAAAATATCTTTTCTCCCTGCATTGAGCACATAATCACGATCTTCAATTTGTACACCCTGCTGAGCAAAAGCCCGTTTATAGGCTTTTAATTGCATCGGGGTAGTATTTGCCAAGACCCCATCACAATCCCACAACACAGCGCGACTTTTCTCTCCACTTAGTTTTTCTGCCTCAGAAATACCCTCTGGAGTATTTATATTGACCCATTTTTCTCCTACAATCTCCACGTACCAATCTGTTTCATTAGAACGCACTTCTTCCAATAATTCCGTCACTGGTTCTGCAAAGAACAAGCCTTCAGACAATCGCTTCTTTACTTCCGTAAGCACCCCTTCTCCTAACTTGATTAAACCAGCATTAACAAATGTTTCAATCCTGTTGCTTTTCTCTATGTCTTTTTTCCCGAATGCCACTATACGGTCACTGGAACTTTCGGCATATACTTTTCGACCCACTGTATCAACACCTGCTTTGGCAACTAAAAACAGATTTTCCTTTTCTGATTCCAAAAATATATCTCCCACCATCTTTTCAAACCACAAGTCTCCGTCAACTATCAAAAGAGGACCTTTTATCCAATTCTCCAAACCTTTCCATAGACTGTAAGCCCGACCTAACGACACATTAGATTCATTACTTACAACGCGATCGACTATTGGTTTTACCGTCTTGTATACACTCTCATTCCAACTGGGTCCCTGGCCCCCAACAACTGCAGTTATGTTCTCTATCCCACTACTTCTCAATTTCCTCACCTGATGTACCAGGAGAGGCTCCCCGGCAACAGATAATAGACACTTGGGAGTACTCTCTCCCATAGTGCCAATTCTGCTTCCAATACCTGCAGCAAGAATGATGGCATTCATAAAAAAATCTGAGTGTTCACAGTTCAGTAGATGATACTTGCTCTGGACTCTAAATAACGTAGTCTTAAGTAGATTTTGTAGTCCCTTATACTGAAATTACCAAGTCTACTGAGACAAGTTATCCCAATCTATTTAGCAAATCTTTGGTCCCGGAAAATTCGAAAGCAAATCGGTTGTTGAGTAATTTGACCCTGACCGGCAACAAAGAATCAGGAACTGCATCCAATGGAACCACACATCCAGATTTGTAACCGTAATGTCCAGCTATCTGTCGAGCCCATTCACATCGAGTAATAGGTTTCTCACTCGCAAAATGAACTACACCCTTGATTCCAGAATTGAGCAGCCCAGATAGGGCTAATGCGACTTCGGTTACCTCAATAGGGAACTTTACTCGTCTATCATCTACCTTGACCGTTGATTGTTGCTCTAAGGCAGTTTGGACCTCTTGGATAAATGTCGGTCGAGCTACCGGAGCACAAATTTTGTATAGCAATGCAACTCTTGCAACTATATTCTGTCCTTCACGCAAAACAGCCTCTTCTCCCATAGCCTTGGTTCTTCCATACCAATTGAGAGGATCAACTGGATCATCTTCCGAATAATTGTCTTTTTGTCCGGAAAACACATAGTCACTTGAAATAAATATTAGCCTAGACTTGTTCTCTTCACACCATTTCGCAATGTGTGCAGTTGCTGTCACATTGATGGCAACTGCAGCTTCCCTGTTCTCCTCACAAAACTTCACATTTACCGCTGCAGCAGTATGAATAACAATATCTGGATTGATCTTATCCAAAAGCCTTGCAGGACCATCTGTGGAACAAAGATCTAGGTGAAAGTAATCTGCATGGGTTTTCTGATGGTATGTTCCTACTACCTCTCCATTAGGAAACAATTCACTCGAACAGAAACACGCACTACCCAATAGACCTGTCGCTCCAGTAACTAATATTTTCATTCCAGCTGACTCTTTAGCTGTTCATAATCGGAGTCTGTATTAATGTTGATTACGTCAGTAATCTCACCGGCTGGGAGACTCAAATGGGTGGGCAATTGAGAACAAAATTGACTTAGCAGTTCTACACCTCTTGAGTACAATGCGATAGCTAACTCATCTTTTCCATCCATTACTGCATGAAACGGCAAAACACTGCACATATGAGCTGCCTCACTGAATTGAGACTGTAACTTCCAATTAGGTTCTTCTTTTGCAAATTGAGTTGATTGGAACCACTCCAAAACGGCATCTCGAATCTCCGAGTACACCTCCATCATGGATGGATTAGTGATCATATAGTCTATCCGGCGATTTTTGATATCCACACTGAAATTTCTGGAATGAAGCAAATCGTAAAAGGAATTACATGAATGCCATATCTTGCCAATATCGTAGGTCGGATCATAATCCAACGTGCCCCTGGGATCGACAAGAATAAATTTTTCGCTGCCAGCATCAATTAAGATATTGTCAAAATGCAAATCACCATGCGTGCGACACACCCAGGTTGGAGAAAGATATTGAAGCAATTCCGAATTCGCATTAATTCGTTCAATAAGAGATAAAATATTTTGATGTTTCACGTTATTAATTGTAAGTTCAACTGGATCAATGAGTTCCCTGAAAAGTGAATGTTTATGTCTCATTTCAACCAGTCTTGAATAGATTCTTCCCAGATGAACTTCTCGAACATATTCTGGAGGAGCGTCTCTTCTATCTTGAGGGTAAACCTCATCAAATAAGAACGAAAGTACCCGACATATCCAGGAAGTTGCCTGCGTTGGCAATAATGTGCCGTCGAGTATTAATGTCCTGAGACTCGGCAAGTCATAACATGTCATTTCAACAAATGTTGGCTTGGTATTTACAAAATAATCAGACACTTGAGGGAAATGCACCTTGATATCTTCAGGTAAGGTAGTCAACCATTCGATCTCATCTGCTAATTTTTCAGCACCCTGGCTCACAACCTCTTTTCGAAAGGTCACTTGACCTGTGTCAGTCCTAGCCACTTTGGCAGTCTTTGAAAATGATCCACCGGCCATGTGAGCTATCTCCAGTAATTCCTCTCCATCTGGTGTGTTAACTAACTTCAGAGAATCCACTCGAGTTTCGCTCAGCATTGCCTGAAGAACGGACTCCAGGCCACTCGTATTGGCCCTTTGTGTATTGGTTAATTCCTGAAACAATTCAAGATCGGCCGCCGCCATTTTCAGAACACCTGCATACACGAGGTTTGACTTCAATGACCGACTAATTCCAGTAACCCGATATCCATCCCGACCCTCTGCTTCAATAGCAACTCGTGCTCCATCTCCAAGAGGTTCTTCTTTAACCAGTATGGTTGTGACGTTACGAGTGGCTAATAAAACTTCAAGAGTTCCTTCTGCAAAAACTAAATCTCCATCCAGAACAATTGTATTGCCTGATACCTTTTCAAGTGCCAAGTAAAGACTTGCAACACTACTAGTAGAAAGGGATTCCAGATTAGTGATAACAGAAGCATCACCGACTAATTCCCTAACCTTATGTTGGCTGTCCTCATTCCATACTCCGTCCTGACCAATTACGACAGTAATATCATTGATGCCACATTTTTTAAGGACTTGCCACTGTCGCTCCAGTATTGTTTGTCCGGCAAGTTCTACTAGGCACTTCGGAACTTTCCCATCGGGTTTTGTGCCTTGTCCACCGGCTAAGATGATGGCACCGTGTTGCCTTGTCATTATTTCCCTGTGATTATTCTGATAGCGTCGTAAATTAATTCACTAGGCTTATGTCGATAGATATCTGTCTTCGCAAACATCTTTTTAAGGTATCTCTGGAGAACAGCTGCTCTGGGATGTTTATATACATTCAAGTTGTAGTCAACGAACCACTTTTTCTTCGATTTCAATTGAGACGCAATTTTGCATACCTCTTGATATTGACCTAGTAGTTTGAGACTAATTGCCTTTGGAGGTTGTATCAGTGCCATCGGACCATCAGTAGACTTTGATTCTGCTTGTTTGAAGTCACTTCGATAATCCGTAAGAGGCACGACGATAAGATCGTAACTTTCAAATACCGATTTATAATCTTTCCTAAACTGCTCCGCAGAAAATTTTCCATGAGCAAAAATATAATTTCTATATCCCATTTGGGTTAGACCCTTTTCTTGCCCAAAAAACTCTCGTTCAAGAAACATGTCCACTCGAGCTTCTGAAAACACACTAGTTAAAACTTGGTGCAAGGTCTCGAAAAAATTCACATTACATGTTCCAAAAACAAGAATTTTCTTGAACTGTTCTCTGTCATCCCTATCAACCTGTCTCTGTAACTTTTGAGTCAAAAAATGCACCTGAAACTGCACGGCATCATCCTCAGAGTCTTGATACGCTTCTTGATATTTTTTGATACGAGATTGGATTCCACTATCCTTGTCATCTATTAAATTAGTCGTCTCAAAAGGATCCTTTTCTAGATCATAAAACTGTTCTTTCTCATCACTAGGGATATCCTTGAAAAACACATACTTGTCTTTGTTTCCACGAATGGAAATCATACGATCCTTCTGTGCCAGATATCTTGTGTCAGTCCTAAACATTCTTTGCTCATAAACCTCTTGTTTATAATTGTTTACAAGAGGAACCAGTGATTTTCCTCTGAAAACATTACCGTATTGGCTATTTGCTCCATACTCAATTCCAAGCAAATCCAACACGGTTGGCACTACGTCAATCATTCCTATTGCAGTTTCAATTTTTTTTCCCTGTGGAATCCCAGGATACTGAATTACCAACGGCACTAAAATATTGTCATCAGTCATAATCAAATCATGACGATTGAAGTACAAATCCCGTTCCTGAAGCCACTTATGAAAATCACGTCTTTCTGGGTCAGGCATTCCATGGTCTGAACAAATAATTAGAATTGAACGATCTAACTTGCCTCGATCTCGAAGAACATCTAAAAGCCGACTACATCGAAGGGCTACATCGGAATCACGCCGAGCATTGTAATGAACATATAGAAAAAATTTATGGTCGAGGTCACCCTCTTCCAAAACACGATCTAAAATTGGATTTATAGGTTCATTATTCCAGTGTTCCATTCTCCTAAAGCCCTTTGGAGCATAGCGATGTGGCACAGGTTGCAGAAAAGTTTTCCAGTAATCTCTCCTCATTTCATATGAAACTGGAATACTACGCACCATGTATCCTTCTGTTTCGAGTATTGAACCCAACGATTCAAAGTGAGACTTGTCCAATGAAAGATCTTCCAGATTTCTACTTAAATAATACGAGGGAATACTCGTCATCATGGAAGTAATAGCCATAAGTGTGCTCGTAGCCGATGCTACGGCTTGAGTAAATTCAACACCTTGTTGAGCAAGTTCGTCAAAAATTGCAGGTTTGCCCATTTTTTCTGGGTCGTTGGGAGTTGGATAATTACGAACACCATCCAAGATGATCCAGATTACATTCTCAATTGAATTTTCTGACTGACTCATACCTATGCTGTACTCTGAACCTTCTTCCAAAGCTCTTTTATAATAACTAGATCGTCCTTCTCAATTCCCATAGCCATTACAAGAAGCAAGTAAACAACCAAAATAATAGGAAGCAAAATCAACGCCCAATATCCAATCCCTTCAAAAGCCGTCATAAATACACTACCCAACAAAAATACCACCGTCGCTGCACTCAGAGGTTTTAACACTCTCCAATTCAAGGGATTGATTTTAGTACTAACTACAGTTTGCACCAACCCCATCCCATTGAAGATCAGAAAGGCCACCCCTGAAGCGATTGCCGCACCGACTATCCCTCTAGATGGGATCAGCCACAACCCTAACAGGACATTGCAACCAAGTCCGACAAGAGCGTTCAATAAAACGAATTTGGGTTTTCCAGTAAAAGCAAGAACCCTCCCCGAAATTTGGATGGTAGCGCCTATACCTCGACAGACCACCAAAATAATAAGTACAGTTGCACCTGCAGAAAAATCTGGTCCAAATAAGCTTAATAAAACATCCCCTAACAGAACTAGCATAGCCGCAACAGGAGCCATATAGAGAACAGCCCATCGACTTGCCATCTGAACCAAATCCTCAATTTTCTCCCGACTAACCACACCATCAGAGGTGTTTGCCGAAATCAAAGGATCAATAGTGTAGTTGATAACTGGCACAATGAAAGTCACCAAAATTGCTAACTTAGATGCGGCACTAAACACCCCGACTTCCCCCAACGGCAGGAAGTGTCCGACAAGAAGCGTATCGACCCTAACCATTAACAGATATACGAGTTCATATAAAAACATAGGAAAGGCAAATTGAAGAACTCCAGCCTTGTTGAATTTGGCGACCCAATCTCTTCCGGAATTTTGAGTCATCTTCCATATGGCTTTCCCAACCCATACGAAAGCTACGATATATATAACCAGTAATATAGAAACCACGCCCCATAAGCGATATCCCAAAAAGAGCACCGGCAATAATAAAATTAATTGCCCCCCGGGAATAAATAGATTTTCAATTATGATCTGGTAACTAAGATTTCCAACACCACGAAGAATTCCAAAAAAAACTCTTAGACTGGAGCCGGTAATTAGCATAACCAGCAATACTTTAAGAAGCATTTCGAGTTCTGGAACTCCCATCCATTCGGTGATATAACGCGCACCCCAGAACACTGTAACAATGGCTACACCAAGGGATAGGACTGCCGTCCCACTCAGAACAAAACGTACCATCTGACTAGTACGCATTGGATCTGAATCCTCTCTAAACTGTGCCAAAAATCGAATACTTGCGTTATCTAGCCCAAAAACACATAACTCCATCAAAATAGCCATAACAGAGAGAGCCAGCGTGTATAAACCGTAATCTTCCGCACCAAGATTACGAGTAATAACTATGGCTACTAAAAACCTCAGGAGCATTCGACCGCCCCTTCCAGCTGCCATTAGCCCCGTGTATTTAGCTACACTAATTTTCTCTAAAACGTCTGCTGTTTTCATAAAAAAAAGAAATAACTAGACCAGATGAGCAGAATTGTTCTACGAAGAATGTCTCTAGAATAAACCGTTATCGAAATAAGTTTTTAAGCTAGCCGTTTTCGAGGTATTCTCTTGCCCACATTTCAAACATCATCAAGGCCCACAAAATATGGCCAAATTCGCCACGCCCATCCTGGTGGACGCGTACGAACTGAGAAACAGTCTGAAAATCAAGATACTCGTAGATATGACCATTTGGATTACCTAATGTGTCTTCTACCGTTGCAGATAACTCGCCACGCAGCCATGCATCAACAGGCACAGCAAACCCCCTTTTACCCGCATTAACCACCTCAGATGGCAAGTATCGGCTCGCCAATTTCCTCAGTAAACTTTTTGTCTGACCCTTTTGCATAAGCAACTCAGGAGGTATTTGTAATGCATAGTCAACCACTTCTAAATCAATTAGAGGCACCCGAACTTCCAAAGAGTTCAACATGCTTGACCTGTCCACTTTAGTTAAATTGTTTTCGGGCAAATAACTTCGTAAATCGCTATATGCCATCATGGTCAATGGCTCACTATTAGCACACTTGGCAACCCGTTCCCTGTACTCCTTTTCAACCTCAGAAAGCCCATAATTTCCACTATTTTCTTTTTGAAACAGTTCCTCTCTAAACTCATCACTCACCATACCAGCGCCCTCAATATAACGCCCCATAAAGTCCTTTGAAAACCAGCGCAATCTGTGTTTTCCAGGAACATTCCAGGACATTTTTCGGCTAGCTAATCCTGCCAGTTTTTTGAGTTGAGAGGGACAGTTGTCATACCAAGAAAATTTCAAAGCTTTAGCGTATCTCTTGTATCCTGCAAATAATTCATCTCCGCCATCTCCAGATAGACACATCTTCACATGCTCTCTTGCCACCTGCGAAACGTAGAAAGATGGCACTGCCGAAGTATCCCCAAAAGGTTCATCAAACTGAGTTGCGAGAAGTGGCAACACCTCCAAGACATCCGGACGTACAATAATTTCGTGGCTCTCTAAACCGAATTTATTGGCCACCAAACGTGACATGGGTAGTTCATTAAATTGATCTTCCTCAAATCCGACTGAAAACGTCTTAATTTTTTCACCACCCAATTGTGCCATATAGGCCACAACCAGACTTGAATCAATGCCACCACTTAATAAGGCTCCAAATGGAACATCACTCATCAACCTTTTTTTCACAGCTTCTCGAATTAAACTATCCAAATGTTCAAGAACTTCAGGCTCTCGAGTACTAATATAATTTTCGGGACAGGGAACTTGATAATAAGGCCAACTTTTGTAACGACCTCTACAATACGTCGCAATGCAGCCAGGAGAAAGTTTCTGGATTGAATTAAAAATAGTTCGAGGTGAATGAATATAATTGAAGGTTAAATAATCTGCCAAAGCATTCGGATCCACATCCCGTGAAACCACGGGATGTTTCAAGATTGCCTTAATTTCTGAAGCCACGATAATCTGGTCAGAATGGACACAAATATAGAGAGGTTTTATTCCAAGTGGATCCCTTCCTACTAGTAGTCTTTTCTCCCTTGAGTCCCACAAAGCAAATGCAAACATGCCATCTAACTCTTTACATAATTGAGGTCCTTTTTCTTCGTATAAATGAACTAATACTTCAACATCTGAGTTTGTATCGAACCGATGCCCTAGCTTCTCAAGATCTTCTCTAAGCTGTTTGTAATTGTAGATCTCACCATTACAGACAACTACAATCTTTCCATCTTCGTTCGTAATAGGCTGCGCACCAGTATTCAAGTCAATAATGCTAAGCCGACGCATACCTAAAGCACAGCCACCTATGTTGTATGTCCCTACATCATCAGGTCCTCGATGACGTAGGGTCTCAGTCATATCCTCTATAAGTTTTTGATTAATTGTCACTCCAGGATCATTAGTAACAATTCCGCAAATACCGCACATATATATTAGTCTCCGGCTCTCATTACATCGCTCTTAATTATTAAAGATTACTAGTGGGTCTTTGATCAGATAATTAAAACGGCTATACAGCCAGCACTTTTAAAAACATCAATGGTCTACAATCCCAGTAAGCAACTTTCGATAAAGCCCATCCATATCACTACACAAACGACTTACACTGTACTTTTCCACAATTCGATATTTGATGTTATCACTCCTATTATCACTGCTCCCAATCACCTGAATAACCGCCTTAGCTAACTCAGAAGCATCTTCAGACGGAACCAGTTTTCCATACTCCCCTTTGCTCAGTACATCACTCATACCACCAACATTAGTCGAAACAACAGGAACACCAGCAGCCAAAGCCTCTATCACCGATACGGAAGTGCCTTCATTTAAAGAGGAACAGACGAGAACATCCAAATCTGCATAGATACTCTCGGTGTCACGCTCCCATCCACACAAAGTGACATTATTTTCAATCCCGAGTTCTCGAACGCGCTTTTCAAGACTCTGTCTTAATTCTCCATCTCCAAAAATCATAAAGTGTGCATCTGGACATTCCCTTTGAACTAAAGTCGCAGCTTCAAGAAACAAGAGATGATTTTTGACTGGAGCAAGACGTCCTACTATACCAACTAACTTTTCTGACGAAAGACGATATTTCTGACGAAGTTGGCCTTGCCTATCACTCCTGGCTTGTACAAACGAATCTAACTTAAGTCCAAGGGGAATAACGTGCACTTTATCTTTTCTAAATACACTCTGTTGCACAAGATCTCTCTTAACGCTATCACTGACGGCACATAGTGCATCTGTACCTATTCCTAGAAGACGTTCTACATACGGATATAGCCGACGAATACCGCCATACCCACCAAGCATATGGCCATGAACCGAATGAACAACTACTGGAACCCGATTCATCCAAGCAGCTAACCGCCCATAGGCTCCGGCCTTGGTAGTATGTGTATGAACAATATGTGGCTTGAATTCTCTGATAATCTTAAAAAGTTTCCAAAATGCAGACATGTCCTCCCACACCTTGAAAGAAACTTTAAAGTCTGAAATTTTCACCCAATGAATACTTGAATCCGCAAAAAGATGGTCCATACTTCCCTCAGTTGGAAGCACCTCCCCTACTACCAACAAGTGGTCGTATTGGTTCTTCAAACCCTCCGCTAGATTCGCCACATGAAGAGCAGGTCCCCCAACATTAAGACGGGTGAGAATCCGAAGGACCCTTGGTCTAGTATAGGAGTCTGTCTTTCCTTCCACAGATCTATTTCATCCTCTCGACCTAGTTAAAGATAAATTTTCTCTATTGATTGCATTTTTCCAGAAGAGACAAATAGGTATGTTCCCATTGCTTTGCCGTGTCTTGAGGAGAAAACCTAGACTCGATTGTTAATAATCCTTCATTAGCTAATCGGTTTCTCAAATCGGGATCGTTATACAGACGGATAACAGATTCAGCAATATCACCAGGTTGACCTGGTCGAATGAGAAGACCATTATGCTCATTGGTTATGAGTTCTTCAATGGCTCCAACACGGGTTGCTACAACTGGAACACCTGTTGCCATGGCTTCCTTAACTGCAGTGGAAAGACCCTCCCAATCAGATGCAAGAAGAAAGATGTGGGCCCCTAACAGGTGATTGGAAACGTCCTTCTGGAAACCTAGAAAATCGATACAATCATCTACCTTTTTTTTTCGAGCATACTGCTGGATTTTTCCTCCCATATCATCCCTTCCGATAAACTGAAAGAGTACATTGGGAATCGATTCTCTAATTGTTTCAATAGCATCTATAATGTTTTTGTGACCCTTCATGGGCCTAATGTTAGAGACAATGGTGATCACAAAATTTTCATTATGATTTCGGAGCTTATATTCTGAGAACTGAGAAATCATTCCACTGTAAATGACTGAAATCTTGCTTGGATCCACACGTACTCTCTTCAAAAATATAGTTTTGCATAACTCAGCGTTGGCGACATAATGATCAATTGCAGAGCAAGTCATCCATTCCATAAGTACCGGCAATATCTTTTTTCCCCAGGAAACACTGGTGATGTTGCATAACAATATTGGCATTTTAATAAAAATTCTGACCAATCTAAAAAAAGCATTTACCCTCAACCCATAAAGCGAGAGCACATCAACTTCATACTGGAGTTTTCGCAAAAATTCCAAACTAGCCCATGATATCCAATTGACACTGTGAATAGTTTTTATGCCATGTTTTTCACATTCATCAACAAATGGGCCGTAGCCCGCCAAAAACAAGCAGGTAAATGTAATCTTCTTCCTATTACTGTATTCAACTAGGGATATTATATTTCTCTCAGCTCCCCCCACCTCAGAGGAACCTAAAACAAACATCACATGTACTTTTCTCGCGCTCGCACCTATGGAACTTTGTGGAACCTCTTCCCTATCCGCGGCGAACGTAGTGTTAATAGATGAACCATCTGACATCATATTTTCCACTGTGTTCCGTATCTTGAGGCAATTGCTCTGTCTCTTCTGACTTTCCCACAAAGAAACATCCAAATAGGGTAGTTTGCCTTAGCAAGTACCAATATAATCTTAAAAATAAATGTATCGTAGATTAGCCATTTCAATCCCGGTTTGCGCAACCAAAGATCCAAGATTGTAAGCAGTGATTTGGAATTGTGGGCAAACTTTAAATTGATATCTGATATCGAATCACCCACAAGTTGTATTCGTTCCAGACTCTGATTGCCTAATCCGTGCTCCTGATTAAGTCTAAGATGAGCTATTTCATCCTCTATACCCATCAATCTAGTACTTATCGCATCAATAGCTACATTGTCTGCAGAAGCTAATAATAAGTTGCAGATTCTGGGATTGCCCTCCTTCGGACCATTACCCTCAGAGCCAATCGTCCCATCCACAATACAAAAAACTGGTTTGAACAGCCTGTTAATATCAACTAGGGTTCTGTCGATCACCTCGTGATACGCAAGGCGTCCCTTTGAAATACAACCATACTGATTTTTTACGGCCCCTGTGATTGTAGTATTCCCGTGAGTTTTCAACACTGGAACAGTGACAAGTTTGCACTGTGTGAGCAGTTCAGGGATTTTAATGGGATTTGGAAGAACCAAGCTATTCTCTATAGGAACATCAACCCATCTATCTTTTGAAAGATTGCACCATTGCACTTCTTCTTCTTCAATTACTGCCATCAGGCCAGAGTTGCATACAGCTTGCTCTGCATCACTCGTCGAGGTATCGTTTTCGACGACCACTATATTCTGGGTTCTATCCTTCAAAACTCTGATAACACTCTTCAAAACCCAGGGTGAAGTTATAAATCCAGGAAATGTGATATCGATACATAGATTGGGCTTAAGACAAATTTTTTCATCAGGTTCGATAGCCTCTTGCCAATTTGCTTCTTCCATAACAGCCCGAACTTGATCACAAACTTCACGCTCCAAATCTTCAGCACCATAATCAACTTTCCGAACAGCTACCAATGACAATGAAGAATTCTCTCTTTGAAATTGTTCTTGTGACATTTAAAACTCACTTACCAGCGTGTATACATCAGTATCTGAAAAGCCCAAGCTTGCAAAAATAAAACAGTTAACATTGCATAAAATGGCACCCTTGGTTTTACTCCGTCTGCTTGGCAAGAAAGCACAAGCCCGAGAGGAACAAGACAGAAAGGCAAAAGAAATAACCATACTCTCTCTGTTTCATAGTGCCCAAACATCGTTATATTCATGACACTCACAATAACCAGCAGCACCATCCCAAAAATCCTTGCTACTCCGTTTGCAGCTAAAGCTGATCGAAGCGATCCTGCAAAAGCAAAAACAGTTCCTCCTGCTGCTATACCTGTATATATGAGAAAAGCCAATAAATTTCCCACAAAGATAGCCGTGTAACTCTGCAGGCTGAGGACTGGATTTCTTTGATCAACAACTCCCAATGTTTGAATAAAGGAATCAAGATAGCTGTAGCCTGTAGTCAAAAAGCACACCATTCCCAAACTGACAACACCTAATCCCACCACAATACTTTTGAAAAAGGGCTCCCATGTTTGTTTCTCCCGAGATAAAAATAAAGGAAGTATTACAAAGAGAGCTCCCATAACGAGAAAATGAAACGTTGTTAAAGCATACACAGCAATACTCAACGAAGCTCCAACAATCCACAGAAAGTTTTTCTTGATAAGAGCATAATAAAACGTTGTCACACTGACAGCCGATATAAATAAAAGTACTGCATCAAAAGAAGTAGCCGAGAAAATCAAATAACTCGGCGTTACGACTAAAACAGGAGCACCTAATAAGGCTACGCTTCGTCCAGCAACCTGCTGTAACAGAAAGAAAACTGGCACAATAGTGAGTGCTGCTACACCGATTGTCTGTATTGCAAACAACACATGACTGTAACCAAAAAGCTTATAACCCAAATAATAAAATATTGACGGACCAGGTGGATGAGATGTGGAGTGGTAAGATAAAGTACTTTGAATCTCGTTAAATTGACTTAAAAAGCGCAGCACCCCTAACCGAGCAATGGTCAGACTATCCTCCTGGTACTGCATGCCTTCATTGTCAAATTGCAGCGTCAATCCACGGATTCCACCATCTGTAAGGGCAAGTGTAAAAGGAATAAGACAGGCCCCCAGCCAAAGGTATAGAAGAAAAGCACTATTCCTCTCTCCAATAGTGGATTTAAAAAATCTACTCAGCCCATAAATCCACAACCCGGCAACAATCAGAGATCCTAACATCCAAAATGAGAATGGCTTTACATCGAACTCAGCATATAAAGGATACAACGTATCCAAACCGCCTTCTCTACCAAAAAACAACCTCATCAAAGCAATCACACACACAAGAAAGATCGCATAAAGACTATATCTGTCTAACATGAGAAGAATATCTGCCCCAATAAGCCCCTCCATATCCTTTCTTTGCTGGTAAAAATAAGCAATTCCGAACACACATCCAGCCATGATAAGAACTCCTCCAACGACGTTCTTAGCAACATATCCCCAGGCCGGAATATTTCCATCCGTAAACAGGGCAATAGAAACATCTGAAAGTAAAAGTAATCCTACTATTGAGGAGACCACTGCATTGGATACAAAAGGACGCGTTAAAAAACGTACAATACTGGCTGCTCCATCTCTAATTTGCATATTTATAAACACCTAGCGATAAAATTGAAGAATCAGAAATAACTCTTTCCCCGACTGAGAAACACCTTACGGTCCTGAGATTTAGGAAATGAATTGTAACGTCCCTTATCTGTCTCATTGGGAATAGGTAACACCTCATCTTTACGGATTAAATTAACGGAATCACACAATAGGTTAATACCCAGCTCAGCTGTACGAAAACATAAGGAATCCACACTATCTTCACTAGTAATTGGTAATCGATGCCGAGCAATAATTTCACCATCATCAATCCCCTCAGTCATGTAGTGAACACTTGCTCCTGTTGTACTTTCATTATTGCAAAGCACCCAAAAACTCGAAAACACTCCACGATAATCGGGGAGATAACCACCATGTACATTGATACAACCAAGATTAGGTAAATCGAGAAGAGGCTTCTTAAATATCTGTGGTACTGCTATGGAAATAATTAGATCTATTTCGAGATTGTTTAGCAAAGCAAGTGTTTTATCACTATTAATGTTACTCACCCTTACACAAGGAATGCCTCTCTGCTTTGTCATTTGAAAAATGGTTTTGGACTTGGTAGTAGGTAAAAATTTAGCAAATACTGATAGCCCTCGAAGAAATACTACCCTTACTGCCTGGATCACAAACGGACCCACTCCGTACATGCCAAGCAATCTCTTCATATAGGCCCTTATTGACTCAGATGGAAGCTTAGGGGATACAAGTACAACCAATTCAACACTGTCGGCTTGAGCGTCAAAAAATCTATCCAAATACTTAGGCAAATAAATTGGATCATCAAGACAAATACAGGCTATTTTCAACTAATCCCCCCCTATACCTTCCTAACAATAATCACAAATTGAGCCTGCTTGTTTAAAAAATTCTGCAAAGCATAAAATGCCTTTAACACGGCATTTTCGAATACATTGGTATTTATCTTCTCTAGGGGATATTCAATTTTTTCAAAATAGACTTCTTGCATTCCATAACTACCTAATAGTGTCTTGAAATTTTTCTCATTAAAATAAGAACGATTGTGCCGTATGAAGAGTCTTCCCATGGGGTATCTAAACATCCCAAAAGAAATGGAGTATGAAAACTCAGCCAAACTTCCCAACAGACAATCAAAATTATCCGTTGTGAAAAGCATCAATCCATTTCTTTTTAGTAGACGATAAGCCTGTTCTATATTTTCTCTCGGGTCCTGTACGTGCTCGATTGAATCCCAAAAAGTAATTACATCAAAAAACTCATCTGCCCATATGTTTTCAGATAAATCACCATTAAAAATGTCAAACCCGTATTTATCTCGTGCATAATCTGCTGCGAATTTCGAAATTTCAGCCCCATGAACACTCCATCCTCTTTCCTGTCCCACCTTCATAAAAGTACCTAAAGCGGATCCAACATCCAACAGATTCCTTCCAGAAATATGACTCTCAATAACAGCAAGGTATTTACTGAAATTTTCAATACTTGGATCCTGTTCGTATGCAACAAACTGACTTGCAAAGGCTTGCTCTTGAACATTTCTATAGTAAGGTTCAGAAAACATCTCTGCAGCACCAGCAACCTCTGCAAAAGTTTGATTAAAACTAAAATTACATGCTTCACAATAGGCTATACGATGGGTCTTAAGAACGTACTGATTAGAGGCTCCCTTACCTTTACACAACGGACAAGCTGTCATGAGCAAATATCCTGACTGGAAGATGTATTATCTGACACTATTAACTTTTCAAAACTGGTAATATGAATGTCTTTTCTCTCAATTACTTCCTTTAATCTTTTATCACATACTGCTTCCAATTCTTGATCCCAGTCGAAGTTCCAGGAACCATATTTGTCTAGAGTCTCGCGATCTCCTCTTCCTGGATGAACCCCAATTTCAGTTATTCCACTACCAATACCAATGATTAAATGTCTCAATTTTTCATAATTCATTACCCCGCTTTCATCCATTCCTTTAAATTGAAAAAATGGAAAACCTGCATCGTGAACTTTTCTCTTAAACCTACGAAACAACAGATCTACGGGAAGATAATACCGATTAAATTTATACATCCTAGGCAAACGGATATAAGGAATTCCATACTCTTTCGCCAATATTACTACGAGTTCCGATACTCCCGGAAACAAGTGTACATGCTGGTGACTATCAATATGCGTTGGAATAAAATTTGAGTGCAACAATTTTTCAATTTGACATCTAAACTCGCACTCAAGCTGCTTGAGGACCTGACTCCTCGCATAGATCATTCTTGTAAATAAATGATTTCTATTTTTCAAAAATCTTCCATCCACATCCAAAATAAGCGGTGTTTTTTGCACATCAGCTAGGGGAACCTCCCCATCAACAACCGTTAAATGGATTCCAACAGATGTCCGAGATAGTCTCTTCAATTGGTCAGCAGCATAATCAAAACAAGAGCTATTAGTAATAAATGAAACATCAGATAGATATCCGTTCTCTAATCCATACACAATTCCATCAGTAATCCCCTTAGTTAACCCATAATCATCCGCATTAATCACTAATTTTTTAGAGACTCTCATCTGTATTTCAACTATTTAAAATATCCGCCATGCATTAGAAAAGACGAACTAAGTAGATCCAGATAAAATTAATTATGAACAATGGATGAGGATTTTAGGGAGACAGGGTTCTCTTGAAATCTGAGTAAAAGCGATTCAGAACTTTACGCTATTTTCTCTGTCTTTTTCCAACCAATTTTTTCACTAACAACATATAGCGGTCGCTGTTTTACTTCACTGTACATTCTCGAAATATACAGGCCAACCACTCCAATAAAAATCAATATAATTCCACACAAAAAATGCAGCGAAACAAGAACCGATGCAACACCCGACACAAATGCGCCCTCTGCAATCCTGAGATATACGAAATAGAGACCCAAAGCGAAACTAAATATCGATACAGTACAGCCTAAATAAATAGATATGAGGAGTGGTACATTTGAAAAAGATACGATCCCATCTAACGCAAATAATGCCATCTTTGTAAAAGAATATTGTTCCTTGCCTGCATGTCTTTCATCAGCAATAAAAGATACTGCTTTTCGGTTAAATCCAACCCAAAAAACAAGGCCTCGGAAAAAACGATGTCGTTCACGGATTTCCTTGAACACATCGACTACTTTACGATCGAGTAATCGAAAATCGGAGGTGTTCGGTTCAACTTTGGTATCCGAAAGACGATTCAACAACAAATAGAACAGAGAAGATGTGATCTTTTTGAATCTCGATATGTTTTTTGTTGCTGTTCGTACGGTATAGACAATTTCAAATCCTTCTCTCCACGATTCAAGTAACTCCTCTATGAGTTCTGGAGGATGTTGCAAATCTCCATCCATCGTTACCACCGCATTTCCTGCTGCAGCATCAATGCCGGCCGTTATCGCAATTTGATGTCCAAAATTTCTAGAAAAACTGATAACTCTTACCCGATTATCTTGAGAACTAAACTCCTTTAGAATTTCAAATGACTGGTCTGCGCTACCATCATCGACATAAATGATCTCAAAGGTTACTCCACACTTATTGAGCGAAGCTACTAACCTTTGCTGGAGCTGATCGAGATTATCTTCTTCATTTAGAATAGGAACAACTACCGATATCGTGGGAGATGTACCGAGCTCTTTGCTACTCACACTACTCATTTACAAAACACTCCGCATAGGTCTTCCAAATAACTACTCACCAGACAAACTCTATAGCTCCAAGGACACCGAATGATGCAGATGCTTTCTATCATCAGACTGTTTAACTTTCCCCGAAAAACTCTTCATAAAATGCATTGGAAACCAATATTGACTAGTATTGACCTGAGCTGCAAATGTGAAAGGTGATTGTGAAAAATCTTGTATAGGACTAGCTGAAAAAATATGATCTTGAATTGTTAACTTTGACTTATTCACCTCTATCTCCCTTTGCCAGCGTACAGTCCCCTCTCCCTTCCCTATAATAAAGCGACGTCGTAAAGCCGAGTCAATACGAGAAGTAACAAAATGGAATTTCCTGAAAATTGTCTGATAAAAGAGAATACCTAATTGCATTATGGAATTTGCTAGTGGCAAAGGATATTTCCACCGCTTCATAAAGCCAGATATCACTATTTTGAGCACTTCGTCTTGAACCTCGTATACACACTTAACTGATGAATCAAATGCTGATGGAGAAAAAACCACCTCTTTAGTACACACACTAAAATTAGGTATAAATTTTGTTTCTTTCATTCTGCCTGAAACCCTAACGCATCCCCCTCTTTTCCCAGAAATTTGAACTACAGAATCCTGATTAATTGATCTCTTTACAGCATAACCAGCTTTCGGCATCCAGTGGATCTCCGGTTGCACTGGACAATTACCTTCACCATCAAGTTCACCAAGATAGAAGCACTGCACAAAACTGGAACCATAGGTGCACAAATAGCGATCATCTAACGATTTTGAATCTACAACTTGTCCAGATTCTATTCCACTCTGTATCGCTTGAAGCAAGAAAGAACTCTTTCCAGGTTCCAGATACCCAAAGTATCTAATCCCAAACGGCAGTAAAAACGCTGTGTTTCGACTGCCTAAATTTACCCCAGAAGGACTAAACTCAGAAATTGTGTCAAAAAGAACCTTTATCTCTTCTCTCGCTAACTCTTCAAACTGAGTATTCATCTCTGATCCAACACTGTGGGCCCTTGCAAGATAGTCCAAAGTAACTGTTGTATAACCGAAATCATACCCCCCATACTCAGCTAACCAGGATTCCTCATTGTCCAGCATCAAATAGGTCTGATCCAGAAGTCGTTGTGCCATCTTTAGCAGATTAGAATCCCCGTTTAACTTGCTAACGTTCACAAGAGCAGCAATAGCTGCACAATTCTGATTTGCACAAAATTTTGATTCTCTCTTAGAAAGCCAAGAGGAAGACTTTTCAATAGCTGGTAATAATATGTCAACGGTTGATTTGCTCCATTTATTTTGCAGAAATTGCAAAGCTGAAGAAACGTGATAAAGAGAAAACGCAGTTCCCACAAAACTTGCCTCACCCTGATAGTTCTCTTGTAGTGAACCATCATTTCCTACACTTCGAGCCCAAAACAAGGCATTCGCAGAAGAAACTTGCTGAAAGGTATCCACCTTACTCTCAGACAAATCTCCATATTTAGCCCACAGAGCAAATAAGAAACTAAGATTTTGAAATGTGCAAATGGGAAATCCTCTTACGCTCCTATAGTGCCAAAAATCACGATCTCCACAACCAAAAGTGGGAGATAAAGGATCAAGATCTACAAGACTTAAAAAGCGTGATTCAAAGTCTCTTAACTCGTAATTTGTCATTTATCTTGTGACCCATTTGGGAAAAAACGATAAGCAGGAGTTTGTGCCATAGATTTCCACTTGCTTCTAAACCATTTAAAGGCACGTCCCGTCAGGCCTAAAGGCAGTTGGCGTATAAACCAACGAGCACTTTTAGTCTCACCGACTTCAAAGGCTGATCCTACGATCAAACCCATTAATATCCGACGAAGTGGCACCCCCTCAATTCTCAAATGATACTCGGGAATACACCGGCCTAACCCCCTCCACAAAACTGATCTTATCCAGGCTCCAATCTTCTTGTTATCGATCATGTGACAGTGCATAGAAATTACTTTTTCCCTTGAAACCTCTTGCTCAGAAATCAATACTCCCTTTGAAATACATTCGTTAATCACATCTTCTCCTTGAGATGTTCTCGTAACGATAAGAGAGTAACCTTTACCTCTTTCTTCATATTCTGGAGCCCATGCATCAGCTGCTGATATATCTGCTAGTTCATTTGAAATATCCGAACACACTTGACACCTTTTAACCGTGTAAAACATGGTCATATAGTTGGCATAAAACTTTTCTAAATGAAATTCTCGACCATCAGTTAAATTTATAAGCAGATGTCCTGGCCACTCTCCTGCACGATACTGAATTCTCTGTACAAGAGATAAATCTTGCACCCCAAACTTCAAAAGAAAGTCCTTGATTGATGTAAAGTGCTGAATCGATCCGCAATAGGAGCCAATTAGTAAACTTAACCCATTTGCAGCTTTGTTACCAAGGCGCTGCAGTTTCCTGATTGAATGTATCTGGCAAGGCAATCCAACATATGCATAACGTCCAGGAGAACTCTCAACTTCATTCAATATAGTGTTCACAGGTGCAATACTGTATTTACTCTGAGCTGCTTTGATTAACTCGGTAGTATCTCTGACAATAACGGGTACCGGTTGCAAGGGTTTATCAGGCTGATCCACTAGTGTCAAAACACCATCGATACGGCCCTCTCTCAACAGAAAATCTAAGATCCCAGTAATTATTCCACCACTAGATCCCCGTCTTCTTATGTCGGGATTAGCCGAATATCCAATATGGTGGCGAATAGTATGTCCCATCAAATAGTCAGAAGGCTGCTCTCCAAACACATGTTCATTTAAAATGGGGAA
>CAZASS010000020.1:0-6933 GCA_964487835.1 uncultured Acidobacteriota bacterium
ACTAGATAGGTACGAGCACCCATTTCCAACATCGGATGTATTGCGATGGAATACAATGTTGATTGAACCACCTATTTATTTGAAGGCTCTCACAAGAGATTTTCAGTTAGTGGGAGGTAAGATTGTGGCCCGTGATTTTTCTAATTTGGATGAGTTATTGAATTTACCTGAAGATGTTATTGTTAATTGCACGGGGTTAGGTGCTAAAAATTTATTTAATGATGAGGAATTAATGCCTATTAAAGGACAGATAACTATTCTCCTGCCTCAACCAGAGGTTGACTACATGGTAGACGTTGTCCACCATATGGTTCCCCGGAAAGATGGTATTTTGCTAGCTGGTACCTGGGAACCAGGCATTGAAACGTTAGAACCTAATCCAGAAGCTATTCAGAGAGTAATGAATAGTCATATGGAATTTTTTGAAAAGATGAGATGAGAGGGAATCTCTGTTGAATAATCAGTCGGTTTCCGAAACAAATTTTCATTCTAAATCTCAATCGAAATTTCAATTGAGTAAATGGACTAATTCTCTAGGTCCAGGATTAGTTTATGTTCTTGCAGTTCTTGGAGCTGGGGATATTGTTTCAAATTCTACTGCGGGAGCTGGTTATCGCTATAGCCTGATTTGGGTTTTAGGGATTACGATGCTTTTTCGATTTGTTTGGGTGAATACTTCGGCTAAGTATGTATTGGTGACCGGAGAAAGCCTTTTGACCGGATATGGCCGATTTAGCCATTGGGTTCCTTGGGTAATTCTTATTTCTCTAGTCTTTATTCGACATTTTGGCAATCAATGGTTGATGTTGTTGATGGGTAGTTCAGCTCAACTTTTACTTCCTCTTCCTACTGAGTCGGGAGATATTATTTGGTCATTTGCTTTTACTTTAGTTGGATTTTCAATGATGTTTTGGGGTGGCTATCCAATCATTGAAAATTTTTGCAGAGTTTTGATTGCAATTATGGGAGGATCCCTAGTAGTTGCAGCAGCTCTTTCAAATCCCAATCCTACAGAGATTTTAAGAGGAGCTTTTGTTCCTGTTTTGCCCGAAGCTCAAGGGTTATACAGTTCTTTAATGATCATAATGGCATTGATTGGAACTGAGGCAGGAGCTGTTACCAATCTAACCTATGCCTATTTTATTTCTGAAAAGGGTTGGAAGGGTGTGTCTTTTTTAAAACAGCAGCGGTTTGATCTGAGTGTTGGTGTGGTTTATTGCAAATTGCCGCCGGAGGAACCATTCAGCCATTGGGTATCGATGTGGAAGATGCAGAAGATCTGGTGCGTATTTTTTCTGAGACACAGGGGATGGTAGGGTTGGTTATTTTTGGTCTGGGTTTGTGGGGTGCTAGTTTTTCTACCTTTATTGGAGCTAGTGTAGGACAGGCCCTTGTCTTTACAGATATTTGTCGTACTTTTGTTCCAACAATGAAGCAATCTTCTGAAGAAAGAGAGCCAGTCAGCACAAAAGATCCTATTTATCGTTGGTATCTCATCTTTTTTTCTTTTTCTCCTCTTTATATTCTTTTTGTTGATGTTAGTGCTGTGTGGTTAACATTGGTGTTTACGGCAACTACTGTGGTGCTGATTCCTGTTTTGGCTTTCCCTCTTCTGAAGATTACAAATGATAAAAAATTGATGGGCCGATATACGAATAGCTTGTTTACCAATATAGTGATTGTTCTCCTTATTGTTGTCTCGATTTATCTTACCTATCGAAATATTATGAACTGGTGGAGTAGCTAGAGTAGAAGAAAAATGCCAGTTGTTTTAATTTCTCCAAGAGATTTGGAGACTATTGATCATTTTCGGACGTACCACTCCAACGCATAGAGCGCCAAATTTGAATTTCAAACACGTCCAAGTCTAACTCCGTCAACATGGCATCTATTACAGTTAGTACTTCTGTTCGGCTAATATCAATTCCTTCAGAGAGGGCACGGGGCATTGATTTTCCCTGTGTAGCTGCTTCACTAGCCAGTTTCCCATAGGCTTTGACTGCATCTGTTAGTTGTTGTTGTATGTGGCTTTTATCCATTTGTATATCTCACTATGTTGAAATGGCTGATAAAACGTTTTTTGCGATAATTATGCACAGTGTTTCCCTAAATTAGTTTCTGGTGTCTACGGATTTTTTCCAGTCGGTTCGAGACAGATTTTCACTTGGCACTCTAAAAGCGCGTAGAGCGTTGTAACAAAAGATATTTTCACGGTCTTTCTGGGACAGAAATCCAATATCTGTAATAGAACTGGGCATATCACAGTCCCAATGAGGATAGTCGCTGGCGTATAAAATTTGGCTGCGGCCGATAATATCTAAAATTGATTGGAGTTGATTGAGTTTGTCAGGATTCTCTATAGGTTGAACTGTGAAGTAAAATTTTTAGATGTATTCGCTGGGCAATCGTTGTAGCAAAGGTGCCTCTGATGGGCGCATCATAAATGCTGTGTCTAAGCGAGACATCAGCATAGGTAAAACAGATGCCCCAGCCTCGAAAAACACTATCCGTAGTTCGGGAAATCTTTCTGCTATTCCTCCTAGAACTAAATTGACTAGGTGTATTGAGTTATACATGGGAAAACTTAGGGCGTGAGCTGTCATAAAACTATCAAACATTCTGTAAGGACGTTCGGCCCAGTATCCCGTGGAATGAAAGCCCAGAGTGAGTTTCCTCTCATTTAGGGCAGAGTAAACGGGTATCCATTTATTGTGGTGTATTTTTTCATTGCGATTTCCAGTTATAAGAAATCCAACTACTCCAGGCTTTTCACCAAATTCTTCAATGATTTTCAGGCTGGCATCAGGGTCGGAAAATGGTAAATATAATAGACTCCAGACTCGCGGCTCATGCGGTAAAACCTGTTCAGTTATCCAGCGAGCATAGGCTTGGGCAACAGCTACTTCAAAATCTGATTGGGGGTGAAAGCCCAGATCTAATAGATCATTAGGGAAAACGACTGAATAGTCGATTCCCATGCGGGTCAGATCTGCAACCAGACTTTTAATTTGGAGAGGTGGACTATTTTTTTCTTTCAAGGATGGCCATTCAGAGAAAGTACGCTTGATACGAGAGGCGACAAAACGGTTGCCGATGTTGGATTGGGTTAAGCCTGGTCCTGCTGACTCAATGATGTGTCGCCAAGGTTGATCCATATAAGGGCTGAGATAGGGGATCACTGTTAGATGGTGCACATCCGCATCTATCACTAACATCCGGCTTAGGCCACTTTTATGGACTTCCGGTTCAGCATTTTTAAGTATGTCCAGGGACATTTGTATTGTTTTTTTAACTTCCACTGGTTGCTGGAACTTGCAGGAAAACTTGGTCTTGTTTAATGACCACTTTCCAGCTTTTTAATCGAATATTCCGATCACCGATGCATTCTCCTGTTAGAGCATCGTAGGTCCAGCCATGCCAGGGGCAAATGAGGTTAAAGTTTTCTTCTGAAAGACGTTCGCTGACAATTTGTTTTTTGTCATTTAATACCGCTTCTACCTGTCCCAAAATCTCTCCATAACAGACAGGTCCTCCTTGGTGAGGGCAAGAATTTTCAAATGCTCGTATCTGACCTAGTACCTTTAAAATTCCTACTTCTACGCCGTTGACTTCAACAATTTTGACGCTACCTTCTTGAAGTTCCGATTCTAATCCTACTAATTGTTCCGTCATATTGTTGATTACCTCCTAAAGGTTTGAAAGTTGTTTGAACAGTCGAACAGCATTATTCCCCATGATGTTGCTTCGTTCTTTATTGTCCAAAAAGGTCAAACGGTCAATTACTCCAGGAACATCAAAATCCCACTGAGGGAAATTTGATGCGTAGACAAATTGATCGGATCCTACTTGTCGTATGACAGACTCTAAGTAGGTTTCTTCAGCCAAGTCCAAAGGTTGAGTAGTATAGAAGTACCGGGAAATGTAATGACTTGGTCGATCTTTGAGTGCAGGAGCTTCCGAGGGACGTTTCATGAATTCTTGGTCCAAGCGATGGGAGATGAAACTTAACCATGCTATGCCACTTTCACAGAAAACACATCTTAGTTTTGGAAATCTTTCTGGCATTCCATGCATTACCCAATTGATTAAATGAACACATTGACTAAAAGGGTATCCAAGTGCATAGACAGCCAAGTAACGGTCAAAAATTTCCATAGGACGTTCCAGCCAAATTGAGGTTGGATGAAAGCCCAGAGCTAAATCCCTTTCCTGTAGGTCGGAGTAAAGATGAACGTAGCGATTGTCATGTACTTGAGGAAAACCGGCGCTGGTAATGAAAGCACCTACTACTCCGGGGTGGTCTCCGTAATCGGCCAAGATTTTTTGGCAGGCATCAGGGTCTCGAATAGGTAAATAAAGCATGGCACGAGCTTCAGGGTGGTTTGGTAGATAGGCTTGAGTAATCCAGCGGGAGTAAGCGATAGCCACTGCCACTTCGACAAATAGGTTTGGCATCAGACCAAAAGAAAGTAATTGGTTGGGGAAGAGGATTGAAATGTCTGCGTTAATTGGTGATTCTGTGTCATTGGGACGTTGTTTTAGGGGACGTTTAATTCGTCCTCCTACGGTAACCTCTCCTATATCTCGAGGTTCCAATGAGCGAGGAGCTCTTTCAACTTGTAGTCTCCAGGGTTGATCCATGAAGGGGACTAAGTCTTCGAGTGTGATATTTAAATGAGCATCAGCATCGACTAACAATTTTTCTAGACTCCACAAAAATTAAGATCACTCACACAGTTCCCATTGGAATCCTTGAGTGGTCTTTCGAGGACTTTAGTTAGCATTCTAACAATCCAAGACAAATCGTATCATGTATGAATTCTAGGTGGCCATATCATTTATAACTACGGGAGCAGTTGCACGCCAACGTTCCGAAGGGCATTATTATACGATTAGCGTGATAAGTTTTTAGTGTGTCGAGAATTAAAGAATAGATAATTAGATTTTGTTGAGGAGAGTTGTCGTTTGGAATTTCCATTAAAAGACCATTTTGTAGGTCAATCGGTTTTGCGAAAAGAAGATCGGCGTTTGTTGACCGGAAAAGGGACTTTTGTTGCTGATCTTCAGTTGCCACATATGGGGCATGCAGCGTTTCATAGAAGTCCTATGGCGCATGCTCGAATTCTTTCGATAGATGTTGAGGCTGCTTTAAAGATGCCTGGGGTAATTGCCGTATTTTCAGCGTCAGATGTTGAGGGGGAGATAGCTCCATTGCCCAGCCAACAAGTATCTATACCAGCAGCTTGGAAGAATGCAGTTCGTCATCAGGCACGTGAACCAGCTCAGCAGGTATTGGCTTTGGATAGGGTTCGATATGTAGGTGAAGCAGTAGCAGTTGTTGTGGCTACTGATCGTCATTTGGCAGAAGATGCTGCGGAACAGATTCAGGTGGAATGGGAAGGTTTGATGGCGGTTTCAGATGCTGAGAAGGCACTTGAATCTGAGTCTCCATTGGTTCATGAGGAATTAGGAGACAACATCATTGGCCAGATTGAAGTTGAAAAAGGAGATGTTGAATCTGCATTTGCCGTAGCACCTCACAGACTCAAACGTCGTTTCAAACATCATCGGTATTCTGCTATGCCGTTGGAGTGTCGTGGTGCCGTAGCTGATTATGATGAGCGCACCGATTCGTTAACTGTCTGGTCTTCTACTCAAATGAGCCATTTAGTTCGTAAGTTAGTAGCTAGTCTTCTGGGTTTGTCAGAAGCCCAGGTGCGCGCTATTGCACCAGATGTAGGCGGAGGATTTGGTTGTAAGGCTTTAGTCTATCCAGAAGAAATTATGGTGGCCTATCTAGCTCGCAAACTTAAACATCCGGTTAAGTGGGTGGAGGATCGATCCGAACACTTTATCAGTACGATCCATGCTCGCGACCAATTACATGATGCTGAAGTGGCTTTTGATGAGGAGGGTCACATACTGGCCCTTAGAGATCGAATGTTGCTTGATTGTGGAGCTTGGAATCCAATTAGTTTAGTAACTTCCCACAATACCACTAGCCATTTAATGGGGCCGTACAAGATTCCTAACTATCAGATGGAGTCAAAGGTAGTGGTTACTAACAAGGTTCCCAACGCTCCATATCGAGGAGCTGGACGTCCTGAAGCTGTGTTTGTCATGGAAAGATTAATTGATCTGGTTGCAGATCAACTTAATTTGGAACCATCAGAAGTTCGGTTTCGTAATATGGTGACACCTGAGGAGATTCCTTATGATGCTGGAATTCTGTATAGGGATGGGTCGGAGGTAGTTTATGACAGTGGAGACTTTCCAGGTGCTTTGAGAGAGGCTTTAAATTCTATTGGAGGAATTGAGAGTTTTCGCGTTCGTCAAAAAGAGGCTTGGCAACACAATCGATATTTAGGTTTAGGTTTGGGTTGCTATCTTGAAGGTACCGGTGTTGGTTCTTTTGAGGGGGCTGTTGTTAGGGTGGATCCTTCCGGACTTATCCATGTGGCAACTGGTGCCTGTTCACATGGACAGGGACATGAAACTGTTTTTGCTCAAGTGACAGCCGATCTTTGGGGGGTAACTCCCGATGATGTGTTAGTTACCACTGGAGATACTGCTGCAATCCCCTACGGTTTGGGTACCATAGCCAGTCGTAGTGCAGTAGTAGTTTCAGCAGCTATCCATGAAGCTACCCAAAGAGTGCAGAAAAAGGCACTTACTCTTGCTGCTAATGTTCTTGAGTGTAGTCAAGAGGATTTGGAGTGGTGGCAAGGTCAAGTTCGTGTGAAAGGTTCTCCTGAGAAGTCCTTAACTCTCAAGCAGTTGGCTATGGCTGCCAAACCGGGATGGGATCATGGTCGTCCTGAAGGAATGGATCCGGTTCTAGAAGCTACGTATTACTATGAGCCTCCTAGTGTAACTTGGGCCTACGCTACCCATGCTGCGGTGCTAGAGGTTCAAACTGATACTGGTGAACTG
>CAZASS010000020.1:6943-20260 GCA_964487835.1 uncultured Acidobacteriota bacterium
TACGTGGTAGCCCATGATGCTGGAACCATTATAAATCCTGTGATAGTGGATGGACAAATCTGTGGTGGAGTAGCTCAGGGGCTAGGAGGAGCTTTGTTGGAGGAATTGATGTATGACGAGAACGGACAAATGCTCAATGCTAGCTTTATGGATTATTTACTACCGTCTATGACAGAAATGCCAAATATAGAACTGGTTCATCCTGAACCTATCCCTTCACCGCTTAATCCTTTGGGAGTTAAGGGATTGGGAGAGGGAGGAGCTATTGCCCCACCAGTAGTTTTGGCCAATGCAGTGAGTGATGCATTGCGTCCTCTAAATTTGGAATTTAACGAACTGCCTCTACGTCCGGACCGAATTATTGAAGCGCTTTTGCAGCAAGGAGTAATTAAAGAGGGGGTGTCCCTTTGAAGCCAGCTCCATTTCGCTATATAGCCGTCGAGTCAGCTGTTGAGGCAGTGGAGGTTTTGTCTCAGTATGGTTATGAGTCTAAACTCCTGGCTGGTGGACAAAGTCTGGTTCCCCTATTGAATTTTAGATTGGCTCGTCCTGCTGTTCTAATTGATATTAGTCGTATGCAGGACTATCGAGAAATTCAAATTGAAGGGGAATCGTTGATTTTGGGAGGCTTAGCTAGTCAGCGGGAAATGGAACTTTCTTCGCTGGTTAAAGAACACTGTCCTCTGCTGAGCGAAGCTGCTCCTTATATTGGTCATGTTGCTATTCGAAATCGTGGAACTATTGGTGGCAGTTTGGCTCATGCTGATCCAGCTGCTGAATTACCCGCTTTAGCAGTAGCATTGGAAGCTGAGTTTGTGCTGCAGGGTCAGTCAGGAACTAGAATTGTCCCGGCCTCTGATTTTTTTATTAGTGTTTTGACGACAGCTTTGCAGCCCGGGGAATTATTGGTACAAGTTCGTATTCCTCTCTCCAATGCTTTTTCGGGATATTCTTTTTTGGAGATAGCCCGGCGGCATGGAGACTTTGCTCTGGTAGGTGTTGCTTGTCTCCTTAAACCTGATACTGGTCGACCAGAACTGATTGATTCTGCACGATTAGTTTTGATGGGGGTGGGAGATGTGCCTTTTAGGGCTCATGGAGCGGAGGTCATATTATCGGGTCAGAAAGCCAGTCAACAGACGTTTAAGGAGGCAGCAGCAGCAGTATTGGATGAAATCGAACCAGCTTCTGATCTCCAGGCTAGTGCAACTTACAGGCGTCATCTTTCGGGAATTCTCGTTTATCAAGCATTGGAGAGGGCTTGGAATAGGATTAAAAAGGAACCAATTCAATGATTAAAGAACCAGCTTCTAAGATATCAGTTGAGTTGACGGTGAATAACAAAAGCTGTTCAGGCGTGGTAGATGCTCGTTTTTCATTGGCTGATTTTCTTCGTGAGCATCTGTCTTTGACTGGGACTCATCTTGGTTGTGAGCATGGAGTATGTGGGGCTTGCACAGTTCTGGTGGATGGAGTGACTGTACGTTCTTGTTTGATGCTTGCCGTTCAGGCTCAGGGAAGAAATGTTACAACTGTGGAGGGGTTGGCATCAAAGGGAAAATATCATCCTATTCAGCAAGCTTTTCATGAAGAACACGGTTTGCAATGTGGTTTATGCACACCTGGATTTTTGCTGGCTGTTTCGGAATTGCTCGAGTACTGTCCAGAACCTAATGTTGATGAAATTCGGCAGAATTTATCGGGAAATATTTGTCGGTGTACTGGATATCAACAAATTATAGCGGCTGTTCAACGGGCTGCTGAGTTAATTAGGGAAGAAGCTGACGGTTGATAGCTAATTGTTACACAGAATACTATCTAGATTAGCAATTTTAAAACCAATAAATAACTTTAATAATTTTAATTTAAATAACTTTAAATTTAAGTTATTTTAAATTTTACTTGCTGACTGTTGCTGTAGAGCCTTAAGTACTTTTTCTGAAGTTACGGGGAGGTCTTTAATTCTTACTCCTACGGCGTCTTCTATTGCATTTACGATTGCAGAAGGAGCAGGAATAATTGAGGTTTCTCCAACCCCTTTGGCACCCCCAAGAGGTCCATTAGGTGAGGGGTGTTCCACAAGGATTGTTTCAATTTTATCTGGTACATCAAGAAAACGGGGTAGATTATAATCTAGAAAATTGGGGTTGATGAGTAATCCTTCTTGATAGACCAATTCCTCCATGAGAGCCTGTCCAATTCCCATTACTACCGCTCCTCTAAGCTGTTGGTGACAGGCCATGGGATTGATGGCTTTTCCTAGATCGGCAGAAGCAACGTACTTGATTAGTTTTACATTACCGGTTTGAGAGTCTACTTCGACTTCTGCTGCTCCTGCTCCAGCTACCCAAAACGCAGAGTATTGTAGTTCTCCTTTATCGTTGGTCGAACTAGTTTTAACTATACCTCGGCCAATCAGATTTCCACCTTTGGTTTCAAATTGTTTAAATAGGACTTCTCGGTAGCTAAGTCCGTTAGGAAATTGTTCTTCGTGCTTGACCATTTGGTTTTCAAAAGTACACTCCTCTGGGTTTACTTTGAAAATGGGAGATACTATGCAGGCTAACTGTCGTTTAATATCTTGTGCTGCTAATTCGAGAGCTCTTCCCATATGAAAGGTAGATCGGCTGGCAGCGGTTGTAAAGTCGTATAGAGTGCTGTCGGTGTCGGAATGCAAAACGGCAATTTGCTCGATTGGAAGGGATAGTTCTGAGCTGACAATTTGAGCAAAAACAGTATCGGATCCCTGTCCCATGTCGGCTGTTGCGGTATATACCGTGGCACTGCCGTCTTCATTAAGACGAATTGTGGCTGAAGAAATAGATGGGGTAAGTGTGGTTTTGAGAACACCGGCTATTCCTTTTCCGCGCATCTTGGATCCTTGATTGGGTTTCTTTTTTCCCCATTCAATAGCAGCAGCAGCTTGTTCTAAACAGTCTCCCATTCCAAAGCTTTTTATTTTTTCCCCAGTAACGAATTCTCCCCCTTCATCGAGCAGGTTTTTACGACGCAGTTCTAGAGGATCAATATTCATTTTATGGGCAATAATATCCATATGTGATTCATAGGCCCAGACTGGTTGAGCAAGGCCAAAACCTCTGAAAGCACCTGCGGGAACCTTATTGGTATAGGCAAGATAAACGTCGACCATTAAATTGTCGATTTCATAAGGTCCTATAGCTCCATAGGCTGTTTTTTTAGCTACTCGAGGACCAATTTCAGCATAGGCTCCAGTGTCTAAATAAGCTCGACATTGACGCGCAACAATTGTGCCGTCTTTTTTGAGTCCAGTTTTATAATAAATACGAGAAGCGTGTTTGGTGATAGTCTGAAATCCTTCCTCACGCGTTAAGGTAATACCTACAGGTTTTCCGGTCTTATGAGCTAGTGCTGCGACTAGGGGTTCAAGTTTGAGATAGCACTTAGCACCATAGGCACCACCAATATTTTGGGAAACAATGCGTACTCTGGAGAGAGGTAGATGAAATAGTTCAGCTATTTGGTCTCGTACCACGAAGGGATTTTGAACTGTAGACCAAATAGTTAATCTGCCACTTCCTTCAAACGAGGCAATAGAAGTAAAAGATTCCAAGGCAGCATGATGTGTTGAAGGGGTTGTGAAAAAGTCTTCAAAAATGTGATCTGCTTCTGCAAACCCTTTTTCAACGTCCCCTTTTTTTAAATGAACATGGTTAGATAAATTAGTGTTTTCTTTGAAATGTACATCCTTCAGGTCTTCAAAACCATTTTCGGGCATACGCATTTTTTCATGAAGGACGGGTGCCTCTTCTGATAATGCTTCTTCTGGATCTAGAACTGCTGGTAGTTCTTCGTAGTCAACCTCAATTAATTCTAGGGCTTGTTCAGCAATTTCTGGAGAGGCTGCTGCTACCGCAGCAACAATATCTCCTACATGGTGGACCTTGTCCACAGCCACAATGGATTGGTCTTTCATGACGGGTCCGTAGTAGCAATCGTAGCGAGGGTTATCAACAATATCATCGCGAGTGAGAGTTGTAATAACTCCAGGCAGATTTTTTGTATGAGAGGTATCTAGTCGCACGATCTTGGCGTGAGGTACTGGGCTGCGTAGAATTTTGGCATGAAGCATGCCGCGAATTTCCAAATCTTCCAAATACTTCAGACGGCCAGTTACTTTTTGATGACTTTCAATTCTGGGCACTGAGTTTTGGGTTTCGTTACGTGTTTTCATTTATTTTCCTTTGGGACAATATCAATCTAACACTACTTTTTAAAAGGCAATTACAACTGCTGATCACACAACTTTTTTTGGAACGTTCCCAGTAAACAGCAAATATGTCGTTTGCGCGCCAAGCTGAATATACTATAGGCTACCTTCGCTATGTACAATATAGCACTAGCTTGAGAGGCTAATGTCTCTATAAGAACACTTCCAAATCTTCTCTAGATTTTGAGGAGGATCAGAATGGAGGACTATTCGAATGAGTACGGACCCAAAGATAGATCTAAAAGATGAAATCAAGAAATATGTGGCTCGTTGGGATACGAGAGTTCCAGACTGGAAAACTTTTGGCTGGCAAGAGGAAGCAAATCCAAAATACCAGCGCGCACAGCGTCGTTACATTGGTATGGGGGCCGGAGGACGGACCAATGATTCTGCAGCGATTGAACCTACCAGTTTTACTTTAAGTGTTATGGAGATTCCTCCAGGCAATGTTGGTCCCATGCACGATCATGTTGAGAATGAATTTTTCTTTGTATTAGAAGGAACGGTGACAATGATTTGGGAAAGTGATGGAGTTGTAGTTGAAGAAGTTGTTGGGCCAAAAGATTGTCTCTTCTGTCCTCCAGGGATCTTTCGAGGATTGCGCAACGATACAGATCAGCCTGCTATGCTTCAAGTTTTAATTGATGTGACAAAGCCCACTTTGCCTCATTATCCACCGGACAGTGATTTGGAAGAGCTACGGGTGGAGAGGCAGTCCGTAAAACAAAAATCTGAAACCGAAGGTTGATCTAATTTCAATTAATTAAGACTGCAAGCTGGTTTAGGAGAGATTGGTGTGTTTTGTAAAGTCTGGAGAAATTAAGGTTCATTATAAGAAGAGAGGTTGCGGTCCTCCTCTTTTATTACTTCATGGTATTGGGTCAAATTCATTTTCTTGGCGACAGCAGCTTCAGGATTTGTCACATGACTATACCGTATTAGCATGGGATGCTCCTGGGTATGGTCAATCTTCGGATCCAGTACCCACAGTAATGAAAATTCGTCATTATGTGGATTGTGTAAAGGATTTACTTGATGAACAGCAGATGGATTCTATATATCTTCTTGGCCATTCGTGGGGTGGGGTTATTGCACAGGAATTTTATCGAGTGTTTCCTGCGTATGTTAAGGCGCTTATTTTGGCAGATACAAACCGGGGTGGCGGTGCTGAACCCGAAGACATTGCTCGACGTGGACTTCAACAACGTCTACAAATGATTGAGCAGTTATCTCCTGATCAACTTGCTCGGGAAAGAGCTCCAGTTTTGCTTTCTTCAACAGCACCGGATGATGTGTTATGTGAAGTAGAAGATATCATGTCACAGGTTCGTTCTTTAGGTTATCGTTCGGCTGCCATCTCAATGTCAGAAGTGGATCACAGTGAATTGCTTTCTCAAATACAGATTCCAACGCTTCTTATTTGGGGTACAGAGGACAAAGTGACTTCTTTGAGTGAAGGTAAGGTAATGGAGAAAGCTATTCCTGGAGCTCAATTGGAGGTAATTTCTAGTGCGGGGCATCTTTGTTATCTGGAGTATCCAAAAGACTTCAACGAAATTGTAAGGAAATTCTTAAAAGGTATTTAAGGCATACCAAGGTGGTTTTTGAATACTCAAATTTCTAGAGTGAGTATTGAGAGTTGTAACAGTCAAGATAAGAATAGAAAAGGAGTGACTTAATCATGACTCCAGCCAGTTGGATTTATTTATTTTTTGTGGTCTTAGTGGTGATAGCGATGGTTAAGAAACACGGAGTCGGGCTTATAACAACTTTGGGAATTTTTGTAATTGGGTTCCATTACACAGGGGATCTCGTGGGAGCTTTGCAAACAGTTTTTAGAGCATATTTTAATGCAGGCACATCACTCTTTGATCTCATTCTTATGATTGCTGTGATGGGCGGAATGCTAAAGGCCATGAAAAATATTGGAGCCGACTACCTTATGGTATACCCCATCAGGGCTGTGTTGAAAAATCCAACGGTTTCATTTTTTGTTCTCGGATTTGTGATGTACGTGTGCTCACTTTTTTTTTGGCCAACTCCGGCAACAGCTTTGGTCGGAGCAGTTTTAATCCCGGTGGCAGTGCGTTCAGGATTGCCTTTGATGGGAGCAGCTATGACTGTTAACATTTTTGGCCATGGGATGGGCCTTTCTGGTGATTTTATTATTCAGGGAGCTCCAGCTCTGACCTCCCGGGCGGCAGGTGTGGACATTGTTAGTGTAGTAAGTGCGGGGACTATTCTTTCGTTAATTACTGGAATTACAGCTTCTGTTGTAGCTTACTTTATGATTCGGAAGGAAATTGGTAGTTCTAATTCATCGCAAAGTGGAGATGAAGTTAAACGGCCTTTAGGAAGTTTTCCCAGTTGTGCCAAGTGGATTGCTATTGCGGTTCCAATTGCGTTTACTCTAGCTACAATTACAATGGTCTCGCGGAGTATTTCAGGTGCTGGATCCACAGCACTTCTAGGAGGAGTGGCTACTATCTTTATAGTTGTTATTTGTATTGTAGATCATGGCAAAAAGTCTCTGGAAGCTATGGAAAAATATTTTGTTGAAGGCCTACTCTTTTCCATGAAAATTTTTGGTGTAGTGATTCCAATAGCTGGATTTTTCTATTTAGGTTCTCCAGAAAATTCTCAAGCGATTTTAGGTGAAGGGGCTCCCGGTTTTTTATTTGAGATTGGCAAGGCAGTGGCTGAAGTAGTTCCGCTTTCTCCGGTTCCTGTTGCTTTTGGCATGATGATAGTAGGTTTAGTAACCGGTCTAGATGGATCTGGTTTTTCAGGACTTCCACTGGTAGGTACTTTGGCAAGTTCCTTGGGTAGTGCTATGAATATTGATATCAGTGTCTTGGCTGCCATAGGACAGATTAGCTCCATTTTTTGTGGAGGAGGAACCTTGGTGGCTTGGGCAACGGTAGCGGTGGCTGGAATTGCTGGGGTTGATCCTTTGGAATTAGCTCGTAAAAACTTTATTCCAGTAATTTCAGGACTCATTTTGGCCACAATGGTAGGAGCTTTTTTGATGTGATGTTGAAGACCATTTTGAAATTTTGCGGAAGATGGAATATTGACAAGTACATCGTAGTTTTAATGTGGGCCACTTTCTTTTCATTTCATTCTCCTATGTTGGCCCAAGTATCTTCTGGAACAATACAGGTGCGTGTAGAGACTGAAGAAGGATTACCTCTCCAACAGGCACATGTTCTCTTGGTGGCCCAAGATGGAACGGTTTTGGAAGGAGTTGTTCTAGATGAAAAAGGTTCTCATCAGTTTTTACAACTTATTGCTGGAACATACCGAATAGAAGCCAGTGCAGAAGGATATATCACTCAGGTTAGAGACCAACTTCTATTGAATAGTGGAGATAATCTGAAGATAGATTTCTTAATGCAAGCCCAACGTCTTACTCTTCGGGAGGTGGCAGAACGGGGAGCTGCCGAGAGAAACCCAAATATTTTTATTCGACGTGTTGATATGGTTGCTTTGAGGCGCACCTTGTCACGAAGGGGAATTGAACCCAATTTTTTGCAAATGACTTCTGCAGAAAATCAATATGGTACTGACATGGGGGCTCCAGTACGTGAAATCTTTTTTGTGAAACCTCAGGACTCGCTTACCCAATTTCATGGTTCTATTTATCTGTCTCATCAAAATAGTGTTTTAAATGCTAGACCCTTTTTCAATGTGGGGCAGTTGCGTTCTTCCAAACGTAATCAGTATGGTTTTAGTGTTCATAATCCTCTTTTTGGAGATAAATTATTTCTTACAACTAGTTTGGACTTGGTTCAGGAATCGGGTTTTGTAAACGGTAATATTCGAGTTCCCCTTACCAATGAGCGAACATCGACAGCTGAAAATACAGAAACGGCCGAGATTGTTACAGCATTGCTACAGGCTTATCCAGCAGAGAATCCGAACTTGCCCAATGTTACCCCTCGACAATTGAATACCAATGCCATGAGGAGAATTAGTAGTTTGGATTGGAATCTCAGAGTAGATTATCCGATTTCCGAGCGGAATAATTTAGCTTTTCAGTACACTTTGTTCAATTATTCAGAAGATCCATTTGAGTTAGTAATAGGTCAGAATCCAGATACTGATTTGAGACCCCAGACTTTTTCCACTACCCATACTTACACATGGTCTCCGACCACTATGGTTCAGAGCTCGTTTCATTTCGATCGTCTTAAGATTTTACTTCTTCCGACAAAGCGGTTTCGTTCTTTATTCGAATCTTTAGACCTAAATACAGTTCCAGATATTCGGATCGGACCTGGTCGTGGTGATCTGTCAAAAATTGGTGCGGGTAATCAGTTTCCAAGGAAAAGATTTCAGAATAGATTTACAGGAAATATTGATTTTTCTCAGCAAAGGGGTCGTCACCAGGTAAAGTTTGGTGGGAGAAGTACGCGCACTCAAGTTAACGATCTTCAGAGTGATAACAGTCGCGGTACTTTTATTTTTTCGGAGAATTTTGGTCGTAGCAAAGTTGAAAATTTTTTAAAAGGTACACCTACGAAATTTACTATTACTCAGGGAGATCTCTATCGAGGTTTTAGAAACTGGGAGCATGCAGTATATGTTCAGGATACCTACCAACTTCAGCCAAATTTCACTCTTAGTCTTGGTCTGAGATATGAAGTTGTTACTGTTCCAAACGAAGTAAACAATCGGACTCAGTTTAGTTATGACACAGATGCCAACAATTTTGCTCCACACCTGGCATTAGCATGGGCGCCGCCGGGAAGTTCAACTGTAGTTCGAGCTGGATATGGTATATCTTTTGGTCATATTTTTCCGGCCACATATCAGTTAGCTCGTTTTAATCCTCCGGCAGTAACTACGATTGCAGTCCAAAATCCAACACTTGCTAGTCCTCTCCAAGGTGTAGAGAACTCTGAACAATCTGAGCGTTCTGAATTGTTATTGTTATCTTCTGATTTAGTGTCTCCTTACACACAAGAGTACAACCTAGTGGTTCAAAGACGTTTGTCTCAAAACTGGTCTTTTGAAATTGGCTATGTTGGTCACCGTAGCGTAAAACCGTTTTTCAAGTTTGTTTCTAATCGTGGGAGAGTGGTTCCGGGAATACCTTCGACGACTGAGACCATAGATTCAAGAAGACTTGATTCTAGATACTTCCGAATTCAGACCATAATGAATAGTGGTACGTTTTATTATGATGGTGTAAAAACTAGTATGAGAGGTGTATTGACTGAAGGTTCATCTATAAGCCTAGACTATGTGTTTAGTAAGGCATTTAGTAGTTCTATTGGCGATTTTCTTTGGGAGACAAATCTCGGATTGGGTCCGCCAATTAGCCAGAACAATGAAAACTTTTTGCTTGACCTGAAAGGTCCAAGCATCTTTGACCATCGGCATATTTTTGTTACTCGCTATTCCTACGATATCCCCTTTGTATCTTCACATGGAATGTTGAGAGCTTTATTGGGGGGATGGAAGGTTGTTGGGATGACAGATTTTAGAACTGGTCGTTGGTTCGGAATGGAAACTAGTTCTGATGCGCTGGGTTTTGGAAATGTAGATGGTGAGGGAGGGGATCGAGTGAATGTCGTGAATCCTAGTGTTTTAGGTGTAGCTTATGATGATCCAGACACTGTTTCTAGCAAACTCAGAACAGAATTGTTCAATTCTGACATCGTTCCTGGAGGCAGGGGAAATTCGGCAGTACGAGCTTTTCGAGCCGATGCTACTTTTAACACAAATGCTTCATTAACCAAATCCTTTCCAGTAGGCCAAAGGGAAAATTTGTTACAGCTGCGCATCGAATTCCAAAACCTATTTAATCATCCGTGGTTTTCTGTGCCTGGAGATGTCTTTCCTTCAGATATGTTTGGGAAAATTGTTGATACCCGAAATAAGGGAAGAGTTATTCAGTTTATGTTGAAAGTTAATTTTTAAATTAAATTTCTGTCCATATTTTTCCTTAAAAAAATAATAGTAGAAAGCTAGATTTTCATTGAGGTATTGACCAGTGGAGTAGGGGAGAAAGCTTAATGCCCATATGGTGTAAGTTCAGGGTTGCAATTTAGTATAGAGAACAGGTGAGTTTGGAGGTTTACTGTTGTTCTTTTGCAGAGGCGTTATTTTCACAGCTTTTTTACTTGGGTTACAATTTCATGGTTTGGCCCAATCTAAGCTCAGTCCAGGAACAATTCAAGGAACTGTGCTTAATGATCGAGATCAAACACTTTCCCAAGCTACTGTAATCTTGTTTGGTGGTCCTAACGATATTCAAAGAGAAACAAATACTGACAGGGACGGCAAGTTTGAATTCTCCTTATTATCGAACGGAAATTATCGAATAGAAGTTGTTGCAGAAGGTTACGTTATTGGTATTCGAGGACAAATTGAACTTCTTGGCACAGCAGTTGAAATCGATATTTCTCTTGAGAGGGAGATTACAACAATTCGGGAGGTGGAAGAGAGAGGGGTACGAGAACGTAATCCCAACATTTTCATAAGGAAAGTAGATCTTAACGCTCTTAGAGATCCTATCTGGCGGCGTGGTATTGAGCCTGTTTTTTTGCAGAAAAGTGCGGTCGAAAATCAATTTGGCACCGATATGGGTGCTCCTGTTCGTCAGATGTTGTTTGTCAGTCCAGGGGATCCACTTAATCAGTTCAATTCTTCAGTTTATTGGGTTCATGAAAACAGTCGTTTAAACGCACGTCCCTTTTTCAACGTTGGGCCTTTGAGACCTTCAAAACGTAACCAATTTGGCTTGAGTATGGGTGGCCCTTTGCCTATAGAAAATCTGTTTTTTACTACTAATTTAGACTTTGTTCATGAATCAGGTTTTGTTAATGGAAATATTAGGGCTCCTTTGCTGAGTGAGAGGACTCCTACGGCTGGTGATTCAGAAACAGTTTCTATTGTAACGGCTTTGCTCAAAGCGTATCCGCTCGAGAATCCCAATCTTCCTAGTGTGGCTCCCCGTCAGTTAAATACTAGTACTGTTCGTCGAATTGATAGCGTCAATTGGAATTTTAGAACCGACTATGAAATCGGATCCCGAGACCGTTTGGCTTTTCAATACTCTTTTTTTGATTATTCAGAGGATCCATTTGCACCAGTAGTAGTAAAAAATCCAAAAACTGATTTAAGATCTCAATTATTTTCTTTGACACACGTACATAGCAGTTCTGTTGGAAGTATCGTGGAAAGCTCTTTTCAATTCGATCGCTTGGCTGCATCTTTACAACCTACTGAAAGTTTTCGTTCTTTGCTAAAGCCACTGGGATTGGCAAAAGTTCCTGATGTTTCCTTTGGAGGTAGTTTTGGAGATCTGACACCTATAGGTCCAGGGGGGCAGTTTCCTAGAGAGAGATTTCAAAATAGATTCAGTGGTCATATTCAGATGTCTCGTTACAAAGGTAGACATCAATTGCGCTTTGGAGGAGGAACCACACGCATTCAGCTCAACGATCTGCAGAGTAATGATACTCGAGGAACTTTTAGTTTTACGAACAATTTTGGTCGTACGCCAGTAGAAAACTTTCTAAAGGGAACTCCGACTACATTTACGGTTACTGAAGGAAATCTTTTTAGGGGATTTCGCAACTGGGAGCACGCGATGTTCATACAGGACACGTACCAAGTTAGATCGGGACTTACACTTAATTTCGGATTAAGGCATGAAATCGTAACTGTTCCCAAAGAGGTGAATAATCTAACCGATATGTTTTATAAGACCGATGCTAACAATTTTGCTCCCCATATAGCTTTAGCATGGGCTCCAGGAGAGGATTCTACTGTTATACGAGCTGGCTATGGAGTTTCATTTGGACATGTTTTTCCGGCAACCTATCAGAGAGCTAGATTTAACCCACCTGCGGTGAAAGTTATTACGATTCAAAATCCAAGTCTGAAAAATCCTTTGGAGGGACGCGACACCAGTTCTGAAGGCAACCAACGTTCAGATTTGAATTTATTAAGCGCTAACTTAGTTTCTCCTTACACGCATCAATACAATTTGTTTGTGCAGAGACGTTTGCCAAGCAAATTTTCATTCCAAATTGGATATGTTGGCCATAGCAATATAAAACCTATTTTTGCTTATATTTATAATCGAGCAAAACCGGTTTCTGGAATCGCTTCTACCACAGATACTATAGATGAGAGAAGGTCTGATTCTCGATATTCACGGGTATTGGAACTCACGAACAGTGGAACGTTTTACTATCATGGTGTGAAGACAAGTTTGAGCCGATCTATAGCACACGGACTAACTTTTTCTGTTGATTATGTTTTTAGCAAAGCACTATCTACAACTTCTTCAGATTTTCTCGCTACGTTTAATTTGGAACCAGGACCTTCTAATAGCCAGAATAGTGAAGATTTTGTTGCCGATCTCAAAAGCAACGCTATTTTAGATCATCGTCATGTATCGACTGTACGTTATTCTTACGCTCCGTCCTTTCAGTTTCCTCAAGGCTTTTTGAAAATTCTATTTGAAGATTGGGAGATCTCAGGTGTATCAGAATTTAGAACAGGTCGTTGGTTTGGAATTGCGTGCAGTTACGCCGCTCCCGGATTTGGAAATGTGGATGGTGAAGGGGGGGACCGGGTGAATATTCCGCCGCGATCTAAGAGAAGTCACCTAAATATACTTTTATCCCAGATGCAGAATATTAATCCTGGACCTGAGACAACCATTGCCCCTGTATTACACCAGACTGCTGACACTATTAAGAAGCGGGGGTTAATTATTCTTATCTCTGACCTGTTTGATAATCCAGACAAGATTCTTTCTGGCCTTCAGCATTTCCGCTATAAGGGACATGAAGTAGTGGTCTTTCATATTCTTGATCCGCAAGAGTTAAATCTGGATTTTTCTCACAGAACACGTTTTAGAGATATGGAATCTGGGGAAGAAATTATAACCGATCCCTGGCATATACAGTCTGATTATCAAAAAAGTATGGAGCACTTCTGTCAATACTTTAAAACTCAATGCCGACAGAAAAATATTGATTATGTGCGCCTTTCCACAGAGATTCCATTGGATATAGCATTGTCAGAATATTTGATCAAGCGCA
>CAZASS010000021.1:0-14111 GCA_964487835.1 uncultured Acidobacteriota bacterium
ACTTAGCAGCTACTTCTTCAACCTTCTCAGATGACTCCTCAGACTTAGCAGCTACTTCTTCAACCTTCTCGGACGACTCTTTGGACTTAGCGGCTGCTTTCTTCGACTTTTTAGGAGTTGACGGCTTTGGCTCTGGTTCGGCAGGCGACCAAGAAACTTCATGATCTGGGAAAGATTGCTCAAACATTTTCGCTACATCAGCACGATTTTTCTCCTCACCATACATTTGACTAGATCCAAACAGCGTTAGTGTTTCGTAATATGGATTAAGAGTCAGGGTTCCACCACCTTCTATATTCAAACCACCCTGATCTAACAAACTCTCTTCTTCCAGCTCCTCTCGAACCCATTTTATTAATTGCTCAGCAGCATTATTTTGATAGAGCTGATAGTTCACACCACGTACAATGGACTTGCTCTTACCTGCTCTTATAACTTTAAAAAGCAGGTACTGAAACATGACACCCTTCGTTTGTAGTCGAACGTCGGGAATCTCTTCCAACTTCATCTAATCTCCTTCAAACCTTGAAAAACCATACTAACTTTCCCTCATTATACCACCCGCTGAAAATTTATTAGCGGCAGTAAATTGTGATTCTAGCCCAATACTGAACAGCAGACAAGACGATGGTGTAGACTCTCTGCTCTCCAAGTAAAATTATATCGTTTCAGAATGACTTTCGGTCTTCACCTGATTAACAGAATTCTTTTTGTTAAACTAGTTCCGCGTTGCAGAAAAGGACTTACGCGCCTGTAGCTCAGTTGGATAGAGCTAGGGGTTCCTAACCCCTGTGCCGCAGGTTCGAGTCCTGCCAGGCGCAAACCATTTTGGAATTCGGAGTAATAAACTAACTTGACTCCTAATAGATTGACCCGAAGAGAAATTGTTCAGGAAGATAAAATTCGAGCATCGTTGACACGAATTTACGAGTGGATTGTTCGAAATAGTCGTCTGTTAATTGCAAGTGTAGGATTACTATTGATCACTATCTTGGGATCCTATGTCTGGAAAAGTTATCAGCAAAACCGTTTTGCTGAACTCCAAATCGAATTTGCAGAAGCTCTCAAAATATACCATTCTCCCAGTGTTGAAAATCCAACTAATGAACAGCTACCTAATCCAAGTCGCTATAACTTTAAAACCGATCAAGAACGCCGAAAAAAAGCTCTGGAATCTTTCAATACAGTAATCTCAAATTCTCCCAACTCGAATCTAGGTCTCTTTTCCCGCTATTATGCCGCACGAATACAACACGAACTTGATCAACGAGAAGAAGCCAAACAAAAACTTACTTTGATAATTGAAGAAGCAAACCAGGTAGAAATTAGAAGTTTGGCCCGTAATTTTTTAGCTCACGTGCTCCTGCTAGAAAAAGATCGCAAACAGGCCTCAGAAATATTGGAGGCAATCCTAAATGACAACGATTCCTCTTTTCCTAAAGAAAGTGTAATCCTACGTCTAGCTCGAAATCTTGAGCAAGACAATAATGCTGGTAAAGCCGTGGAATTTTATCAAAAATTACTGGATGATTACCCTGACAGTAACTACGCTAGCGAAGCCAGATCTCGTATTGATCGATTAGAATCCAAGGAGAGTAAATAGTTCCAAAGAAAGGAACCAATACGAACTAGTACTGCAAAATTGAAAAGACTTCAAATCCGTCTAGTTTTTCTCTTCCCTTCAGAAATTCTAATTCAACAATAAAGGCAAAGCTAGCTACCTCGCCCCCTAACTGATGTACCATTCTGGAGGTGGCATCAGCTGTTCCCCCAGTGGCGATCAGATCATCCACAACTAGGACACGTTCTCCTTTTTGAATTGCATCTGTATGAATTTCTAAAACACCTTGGCCATATTCCAGATCGTAAGATGCACTAATCGTATCAGAAGGTAGTCTGCCTTCTTTTCGTACTGGAACAAATCCAGCCTGAAGATTACAAGCTAGCGCAGGTCCAAAAATAAATCCTCGAGACTCAATTGCCACCACCTGATCTATTTTTTGATCAGAATATTTTTGGGTAAGCAGATCAATAACCCTTCGAAGACTACTGCTATCCTTTAAAAGTGTTGTAAGGTCATAAAAAAGAATCCCTGGCTTAGGAAAGTCTGGGACCTCTCTAATCTTTTCTTTTAACTGTTCCATAATTCACCTCTCAATAAAAAAATTTTTGAAATCCTCAATCTGAATATCATCTTCCTGAATATTTTCGACAATTGCAAAAGGAGGACCAGATCGAATTTCAGCTTCAAATAACATTAAGGTCTCCATATCTCCCTGAGCATGAATTTCCACCATCCCATTTTTTAAATTCTTTACCCAACCTAATACTCCAAAACTTTGCGCTATACGGAAAACAAAATAACGAAACCCAACTCCCTGAACACGACCCGCCAAAAGATATTTTCGAGCAAGCATTAAATCTTTTTCTAACCCTAGAAAAAATGACCTTTCAAAATACCATACTGCTAATCTCTAACTGGTCGGGGCGAGAGGATTTGAACCTCCGACCTCACGGTCCCGAACCGTGCGCGCTACCAAACTGCGCTACGCCCCGATACTGCGGCAGATCCCTGCTTTAAAAGCCTAAAATTGATCAGACAGCATACTTTAAAACTAAAAATCCTCCTACCAAAAGAACAACGAATACAACTGTTAAAAGATTAAAGTAGCGATCCATAAATCTCTTTATCTCAGGACCAAACCAGAGAATTAATCCACCTAACAGGAAAAAACGGGCACCCCGACTCAATAAGCCAGCCAACAAAAAAGTAAGTATGTTTATATTAAAAACGCCTGCAGCAATCGTGAATACTTTGAATGGAATAGGAGTAAAACCAGCTACTGCAACAGCAATAGCATCCCAGTTATTATAAAGATCTTTTACCTGTTGATAACCATCTTGAGCTCCATAAAGTTCAATAACTCTTCGTCCCAGTATTTCATAAAACTGAAATCCCAAAAGATATCCCAGTATTGAGCCCAACACGGATCCTACAGTACAAACAGCTGCAAAACGAAGAGCTTTTCCAGAAGCTCCTAAAGCTAGTGGAATCAATAGGATATCTGGAGGAATTGGGAAAAATGAAGCTTCAGCAAAAGCGATAAAAAAAAGAGCTCTCTCTCCCTCAGGACGCTCAGCAAAACTAAGAACCCAATCATAGACAACTCTCACCCATCTAAACGGCCAAAAATAATGAGATGGAGCCCGATTGGACATCAGTCACTTTCCACTGAAATTTCTAAATTAAAATCTAAACTTTCTTCTATATCTTCTACATAAGTTTTTAGAACATTGTAGTCAGTTTGATCTCTCTGTAATGGTGTTACTGATACTAGCCCCCTCCGAAGAGCTTCGTAATCAGAACCCCCTTCTATTAACCACTCACTCTTGTCACGACCAATCCAATAATATTTTTGTCCCCGAGGATCCTGTCTCTCTTCGACTGAACTAGCTACTATTTTACTTCCCTGTCTTGTGAATTGATAAGATTCGGGGTTTCCTTCTGGAATGTTAACGTTGAAAAAACTTCCTGAAGATATGGGAACTAGTTCCTGAATAAGACAGCGTGCAAAATTGGCACCATATGTAAAATCTGGCTCCTTTCGGTGAGTCACTAATGAAAAGGCAAACGCAGGAATTTGGTGAAGAGAGGCCTCTCGAGCGGCCGCTACTGTTCCTGAATACATAACATCATCACCCAAGTTTGGGCCATTGTTAATTCCACTAACCACCAAATCTGGAGGAGTTTTAAGTAATTTATACAAAGCAAAAAGAATACAGTCAGTCGGAGTTCCAGTAAGAGAGTAATGATCCTTAGAAATTTCAAAAACCCGCATTGGCTGGTGGACAGTTAATCCCTGGCCCACTCCACTTCTTTCCTCATCAGGAGCTACCACAACAACGGTTCCGATTGTTAACAGCTCCTCTTTTAAGGCAAGTAGACCTTCAGCCTTCGATCCGTCATCGTTAGTTAGTAAGATAAGTGGGGTTTTCATTTCAAAGAGAGAAAATTATACAACCTATTTAGGTTGCCTGTATAACTGTATTGGATTGAATCATAAAACAATGCATACTGGTCTACTTTGCGAGACACCTAGAAATGTAATTTACTCCAGCACACTGTTGATATTAGAATGCCCATCTAAATTACAGATTGAGGAGGGATAATTCGGCACTTTTTTGCTTTTAACTCACTGAAATTTTGTTCAAAAAATTACTTTGATAAAACAACCGATCACTTAAAATAATGGCCCAAATATTCCATCGCAACACCAATATAATTTCTAAAATTAGCATTTTAGTCGTCCTCCTGGTTTCTGTTCTAACAGTTTGGCTACTCCCAGAATTCAATCGATCACCCTATATCACCCAAACAGGTATTCCTCGGGAACAGCCAATACCTTTTAGCCACAAACATCATGCAAATGAATTAGGGATTGATTGTCGTTATTGTCATACTGACGCCGAAAAAAGTAGTTTTGCAGGTATGCCCTCCACCCACACCTGTATGACTTGCCATTCTCAAATTCGAGTAGACAGCCCAGTTCTAGAACCAGTACGAACAAGTTATAAAACTGGCTACTCTTTAGAATGGCTTCGAGTTCACGACTTGCCTGATTTCGTCTATTTCAATCACAGTATTCACCTACACAAGGGTATTGGTTGTGTAACTTGCCACGGACGCGTTGACCAGATGCCAGTGGTATGGAAAGAACACAGTTTAGATATGGAATGGTGCCTAGACTGTCACCGTCAACCAGAGCTATTTATACAACCTCGGGAGGCCGTTTTTAATTCCGCCTGGCAAACTCCGGAAAATCAGTTAGAGCTGGGTCAAAAACTAGTCAATGAATACAATGTTAAACCATCTTTAGACTGCAATATTTGTCACCAATGACCCAAAAAAAATCTTCCCAACCAATCTCTTTAGATCTGTCTACCATTCGTGATTTATTGCATTCCAAACAAGGTCCCGATTACTGGAGAAGTCTGGAAGAGATAGCTAATACAGAAGAGTTTCAACAATTTTTGCACGATGAATTCCCCTCTCAGGCTTCCCAATGGCTGGGATCAGTAAACCGTCGAAAATTTTTGACACTAATGGGAGCTTCACTATCACTTGCAGGAGTCGGTGCCTGCACTCGCCAACCTGATGAAAAAATCTTACCCTACGTTGAAACACCCGAAGAAATTATCCCCGGGAAACCTCTATTTTTTGCATCAGCCTTTACTTTAGGAGGCTTTGCCACTGGTATTTTGGCAGAAAGTCATATGGGTCGACCCATCAAAATTGAGGGCAATCCCACACACCCGGCCAGCTTGGGTTCAACTGACGCCTTAACCCAAGCTTCACTTCTTAATTTATACGATCCAGACCGCTCCCAACTTATCACTCAAAAAGGAAAACCCAGTACATGGGACACCTTTTCACAAACCCTACAAGATGAAGTGAAAATCCAAAAATCCAAACAGGGTGCAGGGATGAGAATACTAACCCAGACGATCACTTCCCCTACACTGGGCAGTCAAATTAAAGAGTTTTCAGACCTCTTCCCAAAAGCCAAATGGCACCAATATGAACCGGTTGGACGAGACAACATACATACGGGTTCACAGATGGCCTTTGGTAAATTAGCAGCTACCCAATATCGATTTGATCAGGCAGACATAGTACTGGCTATAGGCTCAGATTTTCTGACTTTTGGACCAGGTCACCTTCGTTATGCACGAGATTTTACCAGTAGACGCAAAATCGACCATGAACAGGCTGATTTAAACCGATTATATGTAGTGGAAAGCACACCCTCAAATACAGGAACTATGGCTGATCACCGTCTGCCTTTACGACCCCGAGAGATTGAATCATTCACCAGATTTTTAGCTCACCTCCTAGGAATCTCAGTGGATTTCAGTCCCATAGAAAAACATAAAGATTGGATTATTGAACTAGCTCAGGATCTAAAAAAACACCAGGGGACCAGCCTAATTATCCCGGGCGAGCAACAACCTCCAATTGTCCATGGATTAGCCCATGCAATTAACCACAAACTTGGCAATATAGATTCGACCGTTTCTCACACAGAACCTGTTGAAAGTCATCCAACCAACCAACTTGATTCTTTACAAGAGCTAATTGAAGACATGAAAAATGGCCAAGTCGATATGATCACAATTATTGAAGGTAATCCGGTGTTTGATTCTCCTGTAGATTTAGAATTTTCCAAACACCTTTCAAATGTGCGCCAACGCGTCCATATGAGCCTTTATGCCGATGAAACTACAGATCTCTGTCACTGGCATATCCCTGCAACTCACTATTTGGAAACGTGGAGCGATGCCCGAGCATATGATGGAACAGTTTCTATTATCCAACCACTTATTGCACCGCTCTACGACAATAAGTCACCTCATGAACTGATACAGGTACTCCAAGGTAAAGAAAATCGTTCTAACTACAGTATTATCCGTGATCATTGGAAATCTGTTTTTGGACAAAAAGAATTTGAGAAATCTTGGCAACAATCTCTCCACGATGGAATAGTAAAAGGAACAGCGTTACCTCAAAAAAAATTTACCCTGCAAAATGAATTTCCACCACAGATTACTGCCACAGACTTATCTCCAAAACAGTTAGAAATTATTTTCCGACCAGACCCCACCATCTACGATGGACGGTTTGCCAATAATGCTTGGCTTCAAGAACTTCCCAAACCGTTGACTAAACTTACTTGGGATAATGCTGCCTTGATGAGTCTCGCAACGGCAGAACATCTAAAATTAACTAATCAGGAACTCATAGAACTTCACCATGAGGGTCAATCAATTAAGGCTCCCGTATGGATTATGGCAGGACACCTAGATAACGCTATCACTCTACACCTGGGTTATGGCCGCACCCGGGCAGGCCAATTGGGAAACAATCGAGGATTTAATGCCTACTCTATCCGTACCAGCAAAAAACTTTGGGATAGCAGCACTCTAGAAATCCAGAAAACGGGAGATCAATATTCACTAGCCAACACTCAACATCACCATCTAATGGACCTCACTTCCTACGATAGAAAAGCAATAGAAGAACGTGGACTTATCCGATCGGCAACTCTAGAAGAATATTTAGAAAATCCACATTTTGGCCAAGAAGCAGATCATCTTCCTTCTCCAGAAGACTCTCTTTATCCACCGCATCAATATGAAGGCCATTCGTGGGGTATGGTCATTAATCAAAATGCTTGTACGGGTTGTAATGCCTGTGTAATGGCATGCCAGTCCGAAAATAATATCCCAGTGGTAGGTAAGGAAGAGGTCAAAAAAGGTCGTGAAATGCACTGGATTCGAATTGATCGTCATTACAAAGGGGATTTAAACAACCCTGAAACACATCACCAACCAATCCTATGCATGCATTGCGAAAACGCTCCTTGTGAACCAGTTTGTCCTGTAGGAGCCACAGTTCATAGCGAAGAGGGTCTGAACCAGATGGTATACAACCGCTGTGTAGGCACTCGATATTGTTCTAATAACTGTCCTTACAAAGTCAGACGCTTTAACTTTCAACTGTATTCTGATTTTGAAACCCCCAGTCTCAAAATTTTGCAAAACCCCGATGTAACAGTACGCAGCCGAGGAGTCATGGAAAAATGCACCTACTGCGTACAGCGAATTAATGCCGCTAGAATCGAAGCAAAAAAAGAAAACCGAAAAATTGAAGAAGGAGAGATAGTTACTGCTTGCCAACAGGTCTGTCCCACACAGGCCATTGTCTTTGGAGACATCAACGACCCTTCTAGCCAAGTCTCAAAAATGAAGTCCAATCCCTTAAATTATGGACTTCTAGTAGACCTAAATACCCGGCCCCGCACGACCTATTGGGCAAAATTACGCAATCCCAAAATAGAGTCAGAAACAGAAAAATAACATGAGTCAGGAAAATCTGTCCAAATCCACTACGACAGCTGCCAAAGCTCTAATTGCTCCCGGACACAGCCACACCACAATCATCAACAAAATTAGTTCCATCGTACTTACAGACAAAAGTCCTCGCTCCTGGTGGATTGGGATTGGACTCTCATTTTCTCTCGTAATGCTCCTAATGTATGCAATTAGCTACTTACTGGTGAAAGGAGTAGGCATTTGGGGTATACAAATCCCGGTAGGATGGGGTTTTGCTATCGTCAACTTTGTTTGGTGGATTGGAATTGGTCATGCTGGAACACTAATTTCGGCCATCCTTCTCTTACTGCGTCAAGACTGGAGAACTTCGATCAATCGCTTTGCCGAGGCTATGACTCTATTCGCAGTAGCCTCTGCAGGATTGTTTCCTATACTACATCTCGGACGTCCCTGGCTTGGATATTGGCTTTTTCCCTACCCTAATACAATGTCAGTTTGGCCTCAGTTTCAGAGCCCTTTAATTTGGGACGTTTTTGCTGTTTCGACCTATGCTACTGTCTCACTATTATTCTGGTTTGTCGGTCTGATACCTGACCTAGCAACCTTGCGAGACCGTTCAGAAAAAAAAATAGCTCGTATCATTTACGGTATTTTAGCAATGGGATGGAGAGGTTCAGCTATCCATTGGCACCGCTATGAAACCGCCTATCTCTTGCTGGCTGGACTAGCTACCCCTTTAGTAGTTTCCGTACATACCGTAGTCAGTTTTGACTTTGCCGTATCTGTCATTCCCGGTTGGCACACAACTGTCTTCCCTCCTTACTTTGTAGCTGGAGCTATATTTTCTGGATTCGCTATGGTGCTGACCCTAACTATTCCCATACGTGCTATCTATCGTTTAGAAGACTTCATCACCATGAAACATCTTCAAAATATGGCTAAAGTGATGTTGGCCACCGGCCTAATTGTAGCCTATGGATACGGGATAGAAGCCTTTATGGCATGGTATTCAGGTAATCCCTATGAGAGATATATGATGTGGAACCGACTCTTTGGACCTTACAAGTTTATGTTTTGGGGACTGCTCACATGCAACATTGTTATTCCTCAACTCCTATGGTTCCAACATATCAGAAATAGCGTAATAAGCCTGTTTTGCATTTCTATTGTTGTTAATGTTGGTATGTGGCTGGAACGCTATATCATTGTTGTCACCAGCTTACATCGTGACTTTATGCCTTCCTCTTGGGACGTTTTTTCAGGAACTTTCTGGGACTGGGCAACTTTTGCTGGATCCCTTGGGCTTTTCTTTGCATTACTATTCCTGTTCATCCGGGTTCTTCCGATGATTTCGATTTTTGAAATGAGAACCTTGGTTGCCCAAAATTCAGCTAATACCAATGAGAAAGAATAGAATGAGTACCTCTTCCCCCATTTACGGACTGATAGGAGAGTTCGATAACGAAGAACAACTTCTAAAAGCTGCAAAAGATTCTTATGAAGGTGGCTATCGACACATTGAAGCCTATACTCCATACCCTGTACATGGATTGGTACAGGCTCTGGGATATTCTAGCCGAAACCGCTTACCTCTCATTGTGTTAATAGGAGGAATAGTAGGATGTTTAGGCGGATTTTTGATGCAATATTGGATATCAGTAATTGACTATCCTCTAAACGTAGGTGGACGTCCTTTTAATAGTTGGCCTTCTTTCATCCCAGTCACTTTTGAATTAACCATTTTGACAGCTGCTTTATCGGCAGTCATCGGCATGCTGATTCTTAACAAACTACCCATGCCCTATCATCCAGTATTTAATGTTCAGAGATTTGCTTTGGCCACTCAGGATCGATTCTTTCTTTGCATAGAATCTTCAGACCCTCAATTTGATTCCAAAACAACAAAAGCATTCTTGGAAAATTTAGGCGCTAGTCATCTAGCCGAGGTAGACCATTGAAACCTTGTAAATTCCAACGAATGCTAAATTACATCTATCCTGGTTTCCTATTTCTATCTACTTGCTTCACCTTATCTTGTCGTCAGGACATGCATGACCAACCCAAATATGAACCTTTACAGAAAAGCCCCTTTTTTAGTGACTCTAGAGCCTCCCGCCCATTGATTGAAGGTACAATAGCACAAGGAAAACTCAAAACAGATGAACATCTCCATACCGGGAAAAAAGAAGGAAAATTTCTCAATACCCTTCCTTTTCCAACAACTAAGAAGATGCTGATACAAGGGAGGGACAAATACGATATTTTTTGCTCACCTTGTCACGATCGGGTAGGCACAGGAAAGGGAATTATTGTGCAGAAAGGATTTCCCCCGCCGCCATCACTTCACACTCAACGACTACGAGAAACTTCGGTAGGTTATTTTTTTGATGTCATCACGAACGGTTATGCAACTATGTATCCGTATTCCACTCGTATCTCCCCCTCTGATCGCTGGGCTATTGCAGCTTATATCCGAACACTCCAATTTAGCCAACATGCTCGTATTAATAAATTACCGGAGCAAGACCAGCAAAAACTAAGGAAAATTGAGGAATGAACAAAACTGAACTGTTACAAACCCAGTTAGATAGGGTTAAACACAGATCTCTAATAACAGCACTACTAGCTCTACCAACCCTGTTTATTGGAGCATTTTTATATCCAGAGCAGTTCTTTCAGGCCTATTTGGTTAGCTACCTATTCTGGATCAGTATTGTTCTTGGATGTCTTGGAATTCTAATGCTCCATAACCTTACAGGAGGCGAATGGGGTGTTCCCATCAAAGCAATACTAGAGGCCGCTACAAAGACCCTTCCCTTAATGATAGTACTATTCCTTCCACTCCTTGCAGGCATGAATTACTTGTATGTTTGGTCACGTCCTGAAATAGCGGCAACTGATGAATTACTTCAACACAAACAGGCTTATTTGAATACCAACTTTTTCTTCATCCGGAGTTTCTTTTATTTTTTCATTTGGACCATACTGGCTCACTTTCTCAATAAATGGTCTCTGCAACTGAAGAAAAACGGCAAACAACTTTCAGAGAATCGGCTCCAAAGCCTAAGCAGTTTGGGACTAATTTTCTATGTTGTAACAGTAACTCTTGCCTACATCGACTGGGTCATGTCTATCGATCCCCACTGGTATTCAACTATCTATGGACTATTATTTATTGTCGGTCAAATCTTAGCAGCCTTGGCTTTCTTGGTAGCTATGATGAAATGGCTAGCAAATTATCCTCCATTATCTCAGATTGTAAAATCCAAACATTACCACGACCTCGGCAATCTAATTTTAGCCTTTGTAATGCTTTGGGCTTATATGGCTTTCTCACAGTACCTGATTATCTGGTCTGGTAACATAACCGAAGAAATTCCTTGGTATCTTCAAAGAATGCAAGGAGGTTGGCAATGGACAGCTTTATTTTTGATCATTTTTCACTTTGCTTTACCTTTTCTACTACTCCTATCCAAGACCACCAAAAAAACTGGAAAGATTCTTAGCAGATTGGCCATTGGAATTTTATTCATGCGTTTAGTCGACCTCTTTTGGACTGTAACACCTTCTTTTTCGCCGTTTAATTTTTCCCTCAACTGGATACACATTGTTGCTCCTATAGGACTAGGAGGACTTTGGATAACTTTCTTTGTTAAACAACTAGAGGAGAAGTTAATTCTTCCTGATATTCGGAGTTCAATAACGCTTGATAATGAAAAATAGAAAATCCACTACCACTTGGTTGTTATTACTGGGAATCGGCCTCACTACCCTGATAGTTTTTGTGTTTCTATCCCAAAATTGGACATTTGATGATTTTCAAAATCAAACAGTAGAATCCAAAACACCACTCTCTATTATTTCTGATAGCGAGCAGCAATCCGAATCTAACTCACAAGGAGCTCGGGACCAGTTGGCCAAAATGGAATCACACAGTCTAACCAATTACGGCTGGGTGGACCGTCAAGCAGGTCTAGTTCGCATTCCCATTGAGAGAGCTATCCAAATACTCCAAGTAACAGGTCTGCCAGACCTGAGAGAAAAGGTTGTTCCAACCCCCAAAACAACAACTGTCAAACAAGTTATACCAACACCCCAAAAAATAGTTGCCATAGGGGAAAAACTGTTTCTTCAATACGGCTGCAACAATTGTCATTTACCCGATGACCAATCTCGAGCACCCTCACTCAATGGACTCTTCGGCCGAAATGTACATCTAGAGAGTAATGAAACGTTAATAGCCGATGAGAGTTATATTCGTGAATCCATTCTGAATCCACAAGCCCAAATCGTGAAAGGATTTTTCCCTATGATGCCTCCATACCAATCTCGTCTGAATGAAGAAGAAGTCCTCCAGATCATTACCTACATCAAATCCTTAAAAAAATAACTCTCACGATCCCTATTAATAAATTTCAAACCTAATTTAGCGAAAAACACGAGTCCCCTGAAGCATCTGTTTAGCCTTTTTTAGTGCAATTTCCTCAGCTTCTTTTGGAGTAGATCCTTCTGATAAAACTAACCTAGCACGTGGATCAACATTATCCACTAGGCAAAAAAACTTGTCTGCCAAACGGTAAGATTTCACTTGCAATCTCCATTGCCCCTCACTGCACATCCTTATCTGATACTCTTCGGTTTTGGTTGTTTCACTCATGATGACACCATCCGTATTTTCACACTCCTAACAAATAAACTCTCACTTCAAACCCATCAAAACTTGATCTGCCAAAGACTTGATGGCACTTCGCACATTCCCACCAAATTCTTCTACAATAAAAATAAACTCATCGAAACCCAATCCCTGTAAACGCTCCAATTCTCCAATAGCTCTTTGGGGAGTACCGGCAATAGTAAATCGTTTTACCATATCATCGGTAACTCTCTTGGCTGCAAACTCTGCACCTTCCTCACGGTACACTCTCTGAATTTGCAGAATCTCTTCGTCCATCTCCATTGCTTCTAAAGTCCATTTAGGCATACGACCTAAAGTGAGGGCTACAGCAGGCTTAACTAGATTAATGGCTTCAGATTCATCTTCAGAAACTGCGGTACCCTGAAGCCAGCAAAATCTCTCTAAACTTTCAGAGGGACGATTAGCTCTTTTAACACCTTTATTAACAGCATTTATAGCCCCTTCTAAACAGGATTGGTCTGCTCCAACATTAACGATAACACCATCAGCTATCTCTCCAGCCAATGCCAACATTTGATGTCCCGTTGCCCCTAAAACAATTGGTAAATCAGGACGAGTGGGCAAATCTAAACGAACATACTTTCTCGACTTTCCCTTATCGTGAGAAGAATTGTCAGACAAATGGCTCCGAATTTCTTCTATCGCCCTCCGACAAGTTAGTACCGGCTTGTGCCGCTCAATATCAAGCAACCCCATTACAATTCCTCCAGAACCCAAACCCAGTACTGCCCGTCCACCAGATAGTTGGTCTACCGAGGAAATCCCAACCGCTGTCATTCCAGGATGACGGGTATACGGATTAGTAACAGCACTTCCTAGTCTAACGTGAGTTGTATTTAAAGCAGCCAAGCCTAACGCAACATAAAGATCTAAATAGAGACGAAAATCGGGAACCCAAATGGAATCAAATCCAAGCTGTTCGGCCAATTTTACAGTTTCAATAAAAACCTCAGGGGGCTCAGTAGCAGCAATAGCAATTCCAAATCGAAATGGTTTCATTAATTTTCTCCTCGTTACAATACTTAGAATTTTAAACGGTATACTGAAAAATTTTATATTCAACTATCTTGAAATCTGAACATTTTTCAGTTATCAGATAAAAGATCTTCCACTTTTTGCTTCCAATACCCAGACTCCAAAGCACCCACACGACGGTCACGGATGCGTCCTTGTCTGTCAATAACAAAAGTCGTTGGAAAAACCGCTACCTGATAGTCTGAACGTACCTCCTCAGTACAAAGAAGCATCGGAAAAGTAACACCCAATGATTTGGCTAACTGGCTGATTTCTCCCCGGGAACCTGATGCATATCCTAACCCTAGAATAGTTACTTCACGATCTAAATTATTTATATGGATTTTCTGAAATGGGAGAAGTCTTCATTCCGTCACAACGTCTCACCGTATTATTTGAGATACGGCTTTACAAAATAAACGATATTGTCGTAATTCTCGTCAAATTTGACAATTTGTAAGTAGAGAAAATTACGTTTTGCAAACTTCCGTTGGTCAGGTGGTATGTG
>CAZASS010000021.1:14121-20130 GCA_964487835.1 uncultured Acidobacteriota bacterium
CCTGATTCTCCGCACGATGTACTCCCTCCCCATAAATATCAGTGAGTTCAAAATCGGGCGCCTGTCTAAACTCTAACCCGGAAAGCGATGAAATTTCTTTTGGCTGTCCTACTATGACTATTTGCATACTCACAATTAAAACTGCTAGCACACTGCCAAATAGGATATTCCGCATTGTCCAAAACCTTCTCACGGCTGGACAACCTTCTCTTGCGTCAAATAATAACCAATCATGCGTGGACTGTTCTCAAAATAAAGAATGTGAAGACCATCAGAGGACCAGACAGGAGCACCTTTAACCCTTCCATCATCTGTGAGCACCTTTTGACTACCATCCTCAGAAATTAGGACTAGCTCCGAACGTCCGTCTTGGGGAATGATTGCCGCCTGAATCTTCCCATTTGGAGACAATGCCCGTGTAAACTGAGATTCCATCCACGGCTCTGGATTTTCCGCTATTGTAAGAGGCTCGACCCAAGCTAAAGCAATGGGTTCTCCACCAGTAGCTGCAATAGTGCCAATCCCTCCTTTTCCATCACTAAAACGAACAAAAGAAATCGTTTTTCCATCCCTGGACCAACGGGGTCTGACACCACGAGTCAACTGCAAAGGTTGCTCAATCAAACTTCTTCCCAACACATACACCCTTCCATTGGTCTCATAAAGAACCTTATCCCCATAAGGGCTCATATCACTGATATAATCCTCCGAAACAACTACGTCTCTAATTTTTCCAGTGGCTAGCTCAATAGCTCGAATTCTTCCCTTCTGAGGACTCACTCCGTGCCATCCCAATCGTCCATCTTCAGTCCAATTAGGCCAACGCAAGTCCATACCTTTAACATCAGTGATTTGACGAAGTTCAGAACCATCCGATCTCATTACAAAAATATTAAAATAAGGCCCCCTACCACCTTTAGGTTTCTGAGCTCGATCATGGCCTGCTATCTTTGAAGAGAAAACAATCCAATCACCTGTACGAGACCAATTAGCTTTGTAATCCCAATCTTCCGGTGTATTGGTTATGTTAGTCACTACTCCCCCATGAGAAGAAACTACATAAACATCCGAAGTATGACTATGACTACCATCAAAGTAGGAGTGGAAAACGATATTCTGACCATCTGGAGAAAAGCTGGTCGAACCAACATAACCAAATCCCTCGGTTACCTGACGAATTTTTCCTGTCGCATAGTTGTATACATGTACTTCTTTAGCCCCAAATAGTCCCGCAGTAAAAACAATTTCCTTGCCATCTTTAGAAAAGGAAGGATAGTCCTCATTAAATTGTTCAGTTGCAATTGCAGTTTCAACTCCTGTCTTCAAATCGTGAACGAAGACATCCTGACTTCCATTTCTCTCACTGACAAAAGTAACCTTTGTGCCATCAGGGTGCCAACGAGCCTCATAGTCAGGAGCTGGGTGATCAGTAATTCTTCGAAGCTCTTTAGTTTCTGTATTAACAATCCAAACATCCAAGTTTCCCGAGCGTCTTGAGCCAAATGCAAACCATTTACCGTCAGGAGAAATGGCTGAATCTGCATATCCGTTGACCTCTTCATGAACTTTGTAAGACTGGACCAATTCAACCTCGTGTGTTGGCATCATCGGCAAAGATTGATTATTGGAATCTGAACGATCTGAATCAACTGCAATGCTACTCCTAAGAGCAACGTATTCACCATCTCCTTTGGGAAAACCAGAAGATGACCACTGATCAAAAAGTTTTAGTTCTCTAGTAGTAAGTTGCTGCTCTGAAGCAGCTACTTTGGAACTATCCATTGGAGGCATGGTACCGGTATTAACAGCAATACGGATTTGCTCCACCCAAGTCTGTACTTCCCCATAAGTTCCAAAACTCATCGGTGCCTCGCCACCAGGCCGATGACAACTTACACACCTGTTCTCTATTAAATAGCCAATTCCACCTGCCCAGGTCGGGGATAGGCTTTTATTTGCTAACCATTCCGGTTCTTCACTTTCACCTTTAGGCAATATTTTTGCCTGTACTATCCAGGACATACCCCCAAAAACCAATAAGGCTAGTGTCACTAATGATACTAACTTTAATTTTAATAACATTACTCCTCCAGATCATTACTACATGGCCAAGTACCATACTGTTGATTAGAAGTTTATCCCTGGTAAAAATAGCGGTCAAGATTAGAAAACACAGATACAAGGTAATAACGTTCTAATATCCAATAAACTTTTTACCTACAATTATCTGTACTACATACTAAATTCTAGACTAGCTATTCCCTTCTGACAGAAAAACAACTTATATTGCAGCAAAATGAAGTAGTTAAGGTAAAACTTTTCCGTTATAGTTAACACTCATCTTTGATGTTTGTTCTTATTAGAATTTCTTGTCTTATAAAAAGGATATAGAAATCCTAAATAAAGAAAATTGTCCGGAAGGAGTCTTCTGATATGCGAAAAAAAACTCATCTATGTTCCTTTTCAACTGTCTTGGGAATCTTGGTATTTTCAATTAGCTTTAATGCATTGATAGGCCAGACTCGCTTTCGTCCGGAAAGCGAACGGGAAGCAATGGGACAAACCAGTGCGTATGAAGAGTTTATTAAAACTGAAAAAATTCCTATCTATAGAGGCCAAGCACTCCCTAGCCTAATGGAACTAAAACTGGAGCCTTGGAAACGTCTAGGGGCCCAGGGAGCCTATGTGGTCCTGGATGGATCTCAGGGAATGGTAGATAGCTTCGTGTGTGAAATTCCAACTGGAGGAAAAACCCAGCCTCAAAAACACTTCTTCGAAGAGAACATTATGATTTTGTCAGGAGAAGGAGAAACTCGAATATGGGTAGGCGACAATAAAAAGAAACAAACCATTCGCTGGAAAAGAGGAAGTGTGTTCGCACCTCCTTTAAATACTTGGCATGAACATGTCAACAACGGTAGCGAACCAGCAAGATTTGTAACTGTAACTAATGCTCCCTTTCTAATGGACTACTTCCATGATGCAGAGCTTTTATTTAATATCGTAGCTGATGTCAAAAGCCGCTACAACTGTGAAGCCAATTATTTTGATCCAGAAATATCCAAGGATTATGCCCCCCATAAAGGCAAGCATTCCTTGAGCATTGTTAACATGGTTCGTGATGTACGTTCTAGCATGCTTAGTAGTGCTGGCCAAGGATGGGGAGACGTCGATAGACACTATGTGCTCTCCCAAAATCGAACTGGAACTCACGTGGAAGCATTCCCTGTAGGCACTTATGAACGCGGACACCGTCATGGTCCTGGAGCAGCCATCGTATTTCTGTCTGGAACAGGGTACAGCCTCTATTGGCACACATCACTAGGAGACACTCCCTTCTCCGATTGCATAGGAGATGAGGTTCACATAGTAGATTGGCAGGATGGAACTATCTTTGTACCAGCTAACCAATGGTATCACCAACACTTCAATACAGGAAAAGAACCAGCCCGCTTTATTAAGCTAGGATCTCCCCGTTTGGGAGGTGGAAACGTAGTATTCAAAATGCAAGCCGATACGAGAAAAGAAGGAACAGGCTATATGTCTAATCCAGAATCAAGCAGTTATATGATCCGTTATGGAGAAGAAGATCCCAAAATTAGAGAAATGTTTGAAGCTGATCTTAAACGCAATGGATCCCCTATAAATATGCCATCTCGTGAAAAACTAGCCGAATTAGAAGAAAAAGCCGAAAAAGAAGATGGAGGAATGCTCCAGAACGTATCGGAATTAGAAGCAGGCCACTAATAGCTACACTAAATCACAGGCTTCTAAAGGCATCCATTGAGCTTCTTTGCCATCCCATTTGACATTACAACCAATGGGATTTGTTACAGGAAGATTAATTGACTGACCGTCTAGGTGTTGGTTCAAAGCATCCTCTAAATTGTTAACTGTTATTTTGGAAGCATCACGTGGGTTGTCTACTGCTCTCCCCGTGTAAATCAATTTCCGATCAATATTAAAAACATAAAAATGGGGAGTCCTGAGGGCACCGTAAAGTTGTGCTACCTCCTGGGATTCATCGTAAAGATATGACCAAGGAAATTTATATTCTTCCATACGCTCCACCATATGCTCAAAACTGTCTTCAGCATACGTGTTGACACTATTAGAATTAACAGCCACAAACTTAACTCCTCTTACAGTAAATTGTTCTACTGTCTGACGAGTTACTTCGTCTGATCCAGTAACGTAAGGACAATGATTACAAGTAAAAAAAATAACCAGAACTTCATTCTCACTGAAATCAGATAGCTGATAGATTTTACCATCAGTCGCAGGCAGTTTGAAATCGGGAGCTTTCTCACCTATTTGCAGGGTAAAGGCCATTATTATTTCTCCTATCTACATTCACCTGCCACACAATAATTCCTCACTCGCAAGTCATCCGGTAAATGTCTTAGTATTCTACCTCCCAAAAAGAAAATCGAAAACTAATCCTTTATCTAAAAGTAGTAATAAAACGAAGGGCTCTAAAAACCATTGCCAATGAAATTCCCTGTAAGACATGATAAAGAGAGTTGTAATTGAAGTAGATCGGATGGATAGAGACTTGTTTTTGCTGAAGTACTGCCCCCACAAAAACTAATACCATACCCCAAGCACCTAAAGATAATCCTAAAGACCTCTGGCGAAGGGCAATTACAACAAAGGCAACCAGGAGAAACAAAGCAGCGGGCAAATAGTCAATGATAGCAATCCAAAAGGCATTATTTATAAATAGAACTACACCAGAATAAATGCCTAATTTTAGGAACGCTCCCCAGATCACCCACTTGGCCAATTCTGGAGTCATCAAAATTTTGGCTCCAATAGACAAACCAGAAAGATAACTAACTCCAATTACCAACATCAGAAAAGCCCACAAAAATTTATAGGTGAATGTTGTTTCTTCTAATAAAAATCCGTGCACGGTACCCCCTACTAAGGAAGCTACAGCCACAGAAGCAAAAAACAAAACTACCCAACGATTGAAACCGCTAACTAAATTTTCAGTACTATAGAAAATCCAGGCAAAAATGAAGCATTCTAAAGCTAATGCATAATCAGTCAGAGTGACACTTAATTGAATCATTAACTTACGTGTTGGATTCGACTCTCGATAGACTCTAGACGAAAATTGCTAATCTGAATTTTTGTCAGGAACTTAATTGTGCTCCTTTATCCCTATCGCTTTTTGTTTAGCCTGCATGTCATCAAATAGTTGTTTAGCCATAGCAGCATGACGCAAAGTGTTAAACCACTCTATTATTACCTCACGACTGCTTATAAAAGGATGTGGGTCAGTGGGCCCACGCAGTTCCAATCTTTCCGCCTTGTTCCAAATATCTCCCATAAAGGGATGGTCTGGCAATAATACTTGCACACCAGACAATTCTTGCATTCTGGCAACACTATTGAGATATTTTCGCATTTTCTCTTTCCCAGTTGGCAAACCTATACCACCTAAAGTCAATGCTTTATATGATTTTTCTCCGTCAAATACAGTGTATTCCATACTTAAACATCCAGATGTGTGACCAGGTGTTACAAAAAGACGGATAGTAGTGTCTCCGAGAGTTATTGCACTACCATTTTTGGCCACAATATCACGAGCAATCCGGGAATATTCATTATTACCTGGACTACTTGGACTTTCATAAATATTCCAATCTCCCTCCGCCATTACCACTCTAGCACCAGTAGCCTCCTGGATTACTTTGGCTCCTGAAGCATGATCACCATGACCATGAGTGATCAGAAGATATTTAATTTCAATTGGATCGAATCCCAGTTCTCGGATACTGTCCAATACTAAATCAGCCGTATAATCGTAGGTTGGATCGATTAGAATTAGTCCTTGGTTAGTAGTAATAAGATAGGAACTAACCGACTGTAATCCTACATAGTAAACGTTGTCGAAAATTTTAAAAGGTTTAGCTGCCTGGGCCTCTCTGGTTCGTGGTGGAAACTCTGGATCAAACCAAGGGGAAAAGCTAGGTCCCGCTCGATCACTAGATTGAGCTA
>CAZASS010000022.1:0-19305 GCA_964487835.1 uncultured Acidobacteriota bacterium
CAGCTGAAGAATCGGAGATGTCGTAGTTAAAATATACGCTCCAAAAACCTCGTCGAAAACGGCCTAATTTCCCCCCAGTGGCAAAAATAGGATGGTCCCATTCGAATACTTTGGCGGTTACAGCAAAGACTTCAGGATCTTTAAAATGGGGGGCCTGGGACAGAAAATAATTTTTTTCAATACGAACGTCATTATTGAGTAAAGCAACTATTGGAAAGCGGCACGTGCCAAATCCTGTGTTACAGGCGGCCGCGAATCCTGCGTTGCGTTTTCGATTGACAATCCGAACCTCAGGGAATTCCAATGGTAGTTTTATTGCTGTTCTGTCTTGACTGCCATCGTCAACTACTATGATTTCGGTGGCATGTCCTGTCTGATCGCGGTAGAGCTGAGTAGCTTGTTGTACTGCAGGAAGATTTTCACGTAGTAAGTGAAGTCCATTCCAAGTGGGTATGACAACGCTGATTGCTAGGGAGGTGGTTGTTTCTTGAATTTCAGGTTCCAAATTCTCCGTTCCAAGTTAACTGGCTAGCATTTCCTTTGATAGTCTTCCAGTTGGGCATAAGTTGAATGGGTTCCAAGTTCTTCTTCAATGCGGAGCAATTGATTGTATTTGGAAACGCGATCGGTCCGACTAGCTGAGCCAGTCTTGATTTGACCTGCATTAGTAGCTACTGCTAGGTCGGCTATGAAGGTGTCTTCAGTTTCTCCTGAGCGATGAGAGATCACGTTAGTATATTGCTTTGTTTTGGCTAATTCTATGACCTTAAGGGTTTCGGTGAGGGTTCCAATCTGGTTTAGTTTGATCAAAATAGAATTAGCGATTCCAAGGTCAATTCCCTTCTGTAAACGTTTGGAATTTGTGACAAAAAGGTCATCTCCGACTAGTTGGACCTGATTGCCTACTGCTTGTGTCAATTGTTGCCATCCTTCCCAGTCATCCTGTGAAAGTCCGTCTTCAATTGAATAAATAGGGTAGGTTTTAAGCCAAGTTTCGTAAAGTTCGATCATTTCCTGTGTGTCTTTACCCCCACCTTCCGATTGACTTAATAGGTATTGTTCATCTTCGCTGTAAAATTCACTTGCTGCTACATCTAGGGCCAACCAGATATCTTCACCCGGACGATAGCCAGCCTGTTCTATAGCGGTCAAAATCAGTTCAACTGCTTCCTCATTGGATTTTAAATTAGGAGCAAATCCTCCTTCATCTCCTACGGCTGTGTTATATCCCTTTTTAGAGAGAACTTTGCGCAAGCAATGAAAGGTTTCAACACCCATACGAAGAGCTTCAGAAAAGGATTCTGCCTTTCTCGGCATGATCATGAATTCCTGGAAATCGACGTTGTTGTCGGCATGTGCGCCACCATTTAGGATATTCATCATTGGAACTGGGAGGGACTTGAAATTAGTTCCTCCTAAATATTGATAAAGGGGAAGGTCTAACGATTGAGCAGCAGCGCGAGCGCATGCTAATGAAACTGCCAGTATGGCATTAGCTCCTAAAAATTCTTTGTTTTCTGTGGCATCCAATTCAATCATGGTTTGATCGATCATTATTTGATCTGTTACGGGCAATCCATTCAGGTTGGGGGCAATATTCTTTTGGATGTTAGTCACAGCTTGTGTGACTCCTTTTCCCAAGTATCTATGATTATTTTTGTCACGTAGTTCTAAAGCTTCATGTTCTCCTGTGGAAGCACCTGAAGGAACTGCTGCTCGCCCGAGGAAGCCTTGTATAGTGACTACTTCCGCTTCAATTGTCGGATTTCCTCGTGAGTCGATGATTTCTCTGGCGCGAATTGTTTCAATGACGGACATGATTTTTTCCCTGCTGGGTCGCCTGCAGGCTGGTAATCGCGGCAACATTAACTATATCTTCGGGGGTGCAACCGCGGCTTAAATCGTTCATTGGGCACCGCAGCCCTTGCAGGACAGGTCCAATGGCCTGTGCTCCTGCTAGGCGTTCGGCCAGCTTGTAAGCTATATTGCCGGCATCTAAATTAGGAAAAATCAAGGTATTAGCGGTCCACAAAAGAGGACTTTCTGGAGCTTTTAGGTTGGCGACTTCAGCTACTAGTGATGCATCCAATTGAAGCTCTCCGTCAGCCAGCACATTGGGATTTCTTGCTTTAATAGTTTTTACTGCCTCGATTACTTTGTTGACCATAGGGTGGGATGCACTACCCTTAGTAGAAAAAGAAAGCAGGGAAACTCGTGGTTCAACTTCTAGATATAGACGAGTATTTTCAGCGGCGCAAAGTGCAATTTCGGCAAGTTGTGAAGGAGTTGGGTCGGGAACAACTGCGCAGTCAGAAAAAATGAGTGCCCCTTGACTGCCCCACTGAGATTGATTGTTGACCATGATGAAAAAACTAGAAAGAGTAGTAATCCCGTCTTTGAGGCCGATGCACCGGAGTGCTGTACGAACAGTGTCTCGAGTAGTGTGAATGGCTCCTGCTATGCACCCGTCACAGTAACCTGCTGATACCATTAAAGCAGAGAAGGAGAGGGGTTCCAAAGATCGTTGACGTGCTTCTTCCAGAGAAATCCCGTTGGATCGAGTTTTTTCATAGTAAAGGTCTGCTAACTCATGTTGAAAAGGCGATTGTTGGGGAGTTATTATTTCGAGTTCGGCGGAGAGGTTGTTGTTTTTGGACATTTGAACTATGTTTTCTTTAAGGCCTACAAGAATTGGTGTGGCAATATTCTCTTGAGTGAGAATGTTAGCGGCCTTCAAAATGCGCAGGTCTTCTCCTTCTGGGAAAATCAGGCGTTGAGGGGTGTTTTTGGCTCGTTGCTGGATTTGCTCCAAAATGGTCATAATCAGCCATGGTGACACGTCAAAAGAGAGCCTGTCAAGATGGTCTCGCGGATGCTCAAAATCGATTCTAATTAAGTAAAAGATTTATTCGGGCAGCTTTAAAGATAGCTTTCCTATCCTGATTCCATTTCTCTGCGAATCCTTTCTCGGAGGCGGCTCAAGCTTTGCTCAATTTCCGAATTAGGATTTAGGTCTTGGGCTTTCTGGTAGTTTCCCAGAGCTTTTCTGTAATTTCCCCTTTTTTCATAAACATAACCTAATCGATCATAACCCTCCCAGTTTTCAGGCAACAATTGAACGCTTTTGAGAAGAGAGTATTCGGCAGCCTGTATATTCTCGGAAAACAAGTGGGCTAGACCCAGATTGAACCATGCCTCTCCGTCTTGAGGGTTTTGATCTGTGTGTTTCTGCAAGATGGATATGGCCTTTTCAAAATTCTGTTTATCAATGGCATTTATTGCTTCTTGATAGTGTAAGCGGGATAGGTAGCGTTTTGCATCTAAGTTTTCGGGGTTTAGGGCTAATGCTTGAGTCAAAAAGGTTTTAGCTTCTAATCGACGACCCAAATGATAATTTGCAATTCCTAGTTGGAGGATATCTTCTGGGTCGCCTCTTTGTATTGAAATTGCTTTTTTCAAGTCAGAGACTGTTGCTTCAAAGTTTCCAGTGTTGAAATAAGCAGAACCCCTCACATGATATAGCTGGTACTGATCGCGTGGTGAGTGGGCATAACTCTCTCCCTTAAGTAGAGTAGAGATGCTGTCTAGATAAGCACCGGTGTTGTAGTAAGCAAGAGCCAAGCCATAGTAGGAAAAATAATTGTTATTTTTGATTTGCAAGGCCTTTTGAAAGGCGGGGATGGCCTTATTGTAGTTTTTTATTTTTAGGTAGCAGTCTCCCAGAATTCTCTGACCACTTTCGTAGTCGGGAAAGGATTTAACAATCTGTTCGAATTCAGTGATTGCCTTTGTATATTGCTCTTGCTTGTAGTAGGAAACACCCTTTTGGAAGTCTCCTTGAGCCACAAGCAGTCCCGCTGTTACATTGATTAAAAAGAATTGCAAAATATACTTTTTCATAATAACTGTTCATTCGAACACGCCAAAGGCTTTCCAGCGTTGGATTTCTGAACTAGTCGGAATCGAAATATTCTGTATTTTCAGGTATTTCATGAGATCGAAGACCTCAATCATCACGAAGTAGGGAACTTCATTCTCAGTTTGAATAATGACAGGTTTTTGTGGGGCCTGTAGAGTTTTTGCTTGGATGTAACCTCCCATTTCATTCAATGACATGGGTCTTTTGTCTACTATAAATTGTCCTTCTGCAATAATTTTTATGTGTATTGATTCTTCGGGTTGAATATCAAGTTGAGTCGGGTCATCTTTAGGGAACCCAAACTGTAGACCTTTGGTGGTTGCAAAAACAGCAGTTAGCATGAAGAAAATAATAAGGAGGAAAGCGATATCGGCCATGGACGAAGTTGGAATTTCACTTGTTCGGCGCCTAGTGCTTAACTTCACTAGATCGTTTCTCCAACTCTTCGGTCAGTGAGTAGTCCAATTTTCTTTGCTCCATTTAATCGGAGTTGTTCAAGAACTTTATCGACATGCTCATAACGTACTGAACGATCCGCTTTAATAACAAATTCTTTTCCAGGTATGAATCCAATGATTTCACTAGCGAGTTTTCCTAGCTCGCTTTCGGAAATAGTAAATGAAGGCCGCTCTCCATCTGTAAATTTAAGAACCCCGTCCTGAGTGATCGCGACAATAGCAGCATTTTTGCTGACTTCAGTTCTAATTTGGGAATCGGGAAGCTCAACTGAAGTGCGCTCCGGAGAAAAAGAGGTTGTCAGCATAAAGAAAATAACAAGCAGGAAGGCAATATCTGCCATGGAGCCTGTGGGAACCTGTGGAGCCACAGGGCTCACATAGTATCTGGTTTTCATGAAGTTTCAGTGCTCGAGGATGATTTCTCTTCAAGCTCACTAAAGGTTTCTAGGAGCATTGAGGAACTAGTTTCTATGTCTAGGGCAAAGTTGGAGATTCTGTTATTAAAGTAGTTGTAAGCTGCTTGAACAGGAAGAGCAATCGTTAGGCCAGTGGCAGTTGTTATGAGTGCCTCGGCAATACCGCTGGCTACTGCTTGAGGGTTTCCTAAGCCAACTTCGGCTAAAGCTTCAAAGGAGGAAATCATACCGGTTACCGTTCCTAGCAACCCACCAAGGGGCGCTATGGTAGCTAACACCCAGAGACCCTTTTCTAGCTATGATATCTCATGTAGGGCAACACTTTCCATAGCTTTATCAATTTCATCGTTAGATTTTCCGAATCGGAGAAGTCCAGACTTTAGGGTGGTGGCCACCGGGTGATCAAAGTATTCACAAACTTCCAGTGATTCACGAAGGTCCTTTTTTAGAAGATTTTCCCGTATGCCAGAGAAAATTTCAGATGTGTTCCCCTGTATTCTTCTATAGGCAATTATTCTTTCAATGATGAATACTAGGCCGACAAGAGAACATATTAATAGAGGCCACATCATTGGGCCTCCACGTTGGAAATAGTGGAAAACGTTTCCTCCGATTGCGATTAACACCGACAACTCCTCCAATTTTTTTCAATAGTTTTGCAATTCACTGTATAACTCTAGACGGGCAATTCGACTGAAGGTTTCAACCAGCCGAAAAAAACAATGATAGTTCTGGCTGTTGGTGCAAGTCAAACCGATGAGATCTTGATTTTCAAGCGTTTCATTTTTTCATTCAAAGTGGTGGCATTGACACTAAGCAGATGGGCTGCCTTTTTCTGGTTCCAATCTGTTTTTTCGAGTGCTGTCCTAATAAGTCCCTTCTCATATTCAGATACGAGATCTTTCAAGCTAGCACCATTTTCGAGCAAGGTGAATTTCCCTTGTTTAGATGAATAGTATTCGATTAGTTCCTGAGGGAGTAAATCTTCGGTTATTTGTCCTTCTTGTGGAGCCAGCACAACTGCTCTTTCTAGAATATTTTCTAGTTCCCGAACATTGCCTGGCCAATCATATTCAATGAAAAACTTTAGTACTATTGGGTCCAAGAAGCACTCAGAACGCTCATTTTCTTTACACAGAAGGTGAATGAAGTGATCAGTGAGAAGTGGAATGTCTTCTTTTCTTTCCCTCAGCGCAGGAAGGTGAATTGTGATCACGTTTAGCCGATAGTACAGGTCTTCCCGAAATTGGCCATTTTCAACAGCCATTTTGAGATCGCTGTTGGTTGCCGCAATAATGCGGACATCTACTTTGGTGTTTTCTAAACCACCAACTCGACGAAATTCTCTTTCTTGGATCACCCGGAGAAGTTTCACTTGGGTGTCTGTAGGCAAGGTTCCTACCTCATCCAAAAAGATTGTTCCCCCAGAAGCAATTTCAAATAAGCCTTTTTTGTCTGAAATAGCGCCTGTAAAAGCTCCTTTGACGTGCCCAAACAATTCACTTTCGAGGAGGTCAATGGGAATAGAACTGCTGTTGACGGCAACAAAAGGACCTTCTGATCGAGGACTCAGATTATGAATTGCATTGGCCACAAGCTCCTTTCCAGTTCCACTTTCTCCATTAATTAACACAGTACTGCGATGTGGGGCCACCTGAGAAATTAAATCAAAAATTTTCTGCATTCGGTCGCTCTTCCCAACAATATTTTCAAAGACCGGCTGTTCTTGGATTGTCTGTCGGAGTTCGCGATTTTCAATTTCTAGACTTCGTTTCTTTAGGCCGTTACCTACGACTATCAAAAGTTCTTCATTGTTGAAGGGTTTTGTAACAAAATCAAATGCTCCGGATTTGGTAGCCCTAACTGCATTTTCAATTGAGGCATATGCTGAAATCATAATTACTACTATGTCGGGATCAATACTTAAAATTTCTTCGAGAGTGGCCAGACCACCCTGGCCAGGAAGCATTAGATCAAGTACTACCAAATCAACCATTTCTTGTTTGATCTGTTCAACTCCTTCCTCTCCACTATTTGCTGAAAAAACTTTATATCCTTTCTCAGTTAGTAGGGTCGTTAGAACATCTCGCATGACTTGTTCGTCGTCGATGATCAAAATGGATGGTGTTGACATAATGGCTAATTTGGTGGCTTAACTAACTCGTTTTACCGGAAGGCGTACGGAGAAGGTAGTGCCTATACCCTGTTGGCTTTCTACACTTATTCGGCCCGAGTGTTCTTCTACGATGCCGTAACTTACTGAAAGACCTAGTCCACTGCCTTTTCCCACCTCCTTAGTGGTGAAAAAAGGATCGTAAATTTTCTTGATATTTTCTCTGGAAATACCAGTCCCGCTGTCCTCTACCTCTACCACCAAGTGGGAATTATCTTTGTAAGTGGCGAGTTTCAATCTTCCCCCCTTTGGCATAGCGTCTCTAGCATTCATGAGGAGATTCATCATGACCTGTTGGAGTTTTCCTCCGTTGGCAAGAGTTGCAGGAAGAGAAGGGTCAAGATCTAGTTTGATATCGATGTTGCTGTGTTGAATTTGGGTATCCAGAAGTGAGAGGGTTTCTAGCATTAGGGTGTTAAGATTGACTTCCTCAAAGTCGGTATCACTGACTCGAGCAAAATTTAGCAAATTGTTAACAATACTTGAGGAGCGGAAAGACTGGGATTCAATCTTTTTCAAAATTGAATATGTCGGAGATTCTGGATTGGTTTCTTTGAGTAGCATTTGAACATAACTAGAAATACCGGTCAAAGGGGTATTAACTTCGTGTGCGATGCCGGCGGCTAATAGTCCAATCGAACTCAGTTTTTCTGCTTGCATCAGTTGATTTTCCAAATGGACTTTTTCCGTAATGTCATCAAAAACAAGCAGAGTTTCTGTCATAACATCGTCTTGGGAAACAAAAGGGGAAAGGGTTATGTTCACCAAGCGAGTGCGTCCGTCCTCTGCTCGCAGATGCGTTTTATGAATTCGACTGGTGTTTTCAACAATCCAGCGTGAGCCCTCTACCATTCCACGCATATTTTTTAATAGTTCTGGAGAAAAAATGTCTTTGATATTTCTGCCCAAGACATTTGAGCGGCGCAATCCACAGATTGTATCCATGGCATTGTTCCATACTTTCACATTACCTTCGGGCGTGATTACAAGAACTCCAAGAGTGATGCTTTCTACTACACTGTCGCTATACACTTTGAGTTGAGCTAGCTGATTGGCCTTTGACTCCAGAGATAAATAAAGTAGAGCATTATCAAGGGCGATGGAGGCATAACCTGCTAAAGTTCCAACTAGGTCTAAATCTTCGCTGCTGAGAAGGTCGCCGCTAAGGCGTTTTCCCAGCCCGATAAATCCAATTACCCGGCCGTGGACTCTGAGAGGTTGTATGTAATGAAGTCCCCAGTTGAGCAACTCTTGTTTGACACGATTAATAGACTCTCCAGGTGGTAGTAGAAATAAAGGTTTAAGTGTCCGATCGAAGTCGGAAAAAATATTTTCGGGGATGGTAATGGAACCCAGCTCGTCTTGGTCTGTCAGGGGATCCTGAGTATGGTGGAGCTTGTAAGAATCTTGTTTTGAGGTATCCCTTAGAAAAATAGCTACTGGGGTTATATTTAAAGTTTTGCGAATACGAAGAGAAATTTTTTCGACCAATGGAGAAAGCCGAATCTCAGAACTTAATGTGCCACCAAATTCCGACAGAGACTGCCGATAGTCGTATTCTTCTCGATAAAAGTACCGGTCAATTTGTCTTTGGATTGTATTTCTTAAAGGGGCAAAAAGAAAGGCTACTAGTAGGGCTGAAAGAGTGAACAGAGCAAACCCTGATTCGGGGGAAAAGTCTTGGATTGTTCGGCCAATCAGAAGGACAATCCCAACATACAGACCTAACAAGGCAGAGCTGGCTAGTACGTAGGCGACCCCCCGTTTGAAAATAAGTTCAACATCAACAAGCCGATGTTTTGCAATTGCATATCCGAAGCTGATGGGGATTAGGGTTAGTGCTAAAACTGAGATTTCCATATAGGGCGAGATTGGCAGTCCAACTAGAAAGGGGAAAGCATAAAAACCAATGAAGGGGAGAGTGCCGGCCAGAGTTCCAAGGGAAAGCCACTTCATTTGTAAGCGCTGTATCGGGGAAGGCATACGGTAACGGGACCAAGCAAGAGTCAAGCTGGCTAACAAAAAGAACGAGATGAAGTGTGTTAAATGCAGCCGGTCAAAGAAAAGTTGCAAGGTATGAGTACGAGGAAATCCTGTCTGCTGTAGTGCTCCAGAAAACCAAGCTATGTGGACACATAGTAGAAAAGTTGCCGGGACGTAGAGAACAGTCCTTAGGGTGGGATTTGAGCGAAATAGGGGAAGCGTTTGAGGGAAGTTACAACAGAAATGCAAAAATAGTGGAGGTAGCATTAGAAGTACCACGGCCGAGGACCAATAGACCATTAGGTCAAACAGATCGGCTCTTCCCGAGTATCGATATAAGTAAAGGACGAAAGCGAACAGACAAATCAGATAAAAATGGAAAGCACCTTGAGCTCTCCAGTGAACGACAAAAATAAAGAGTCCAATCCCTAGATAGGTGAACGCTACTAGGGCTAATAGGAAGTCAACCAGACTTGTATCCGGCACTAATTTAACAGGGATGTTATAGGGGATTTGAGCATCTGATTCTGATTTTTCTATCAGGTAGGTGGCCGTAATTTCTGGCGGTAGAGTGTGAGTTAGTAATTCCAGAACCTCAGTGTAGTCGTCCAAGGTCCGGATTGGAGTGTTGTTAATACTGATTAATCTGTCTCCAGGAGACAGACTGTTTTTGCCCTCAATAATTCTGGGTGCTTCCAGAGAGCGAACTTCCAGTCCCCGGCTGGTTTGTGTCCAGTGGACTCTATCGGTCGGTTTTTGCCACTCTAGTCGGTCGAGTAGATTGAGCAGTCCAACGTATATGAACGCTGCAGAGAGGACGAGGACTAAAACTGTTTTAAAGTGCCTGAGCAACTTTTTTCCTCCTCAACCTGACAACAGAACCAAAATTTTTTCCATCAATCCAGCTACAGCATATATATAGCAAATTCGGTGCCAAGACTAGATTGAAGGTGTTAGATATCATTGAAAATGTGGGATTGATGGGTAAACGAAAGATATATTTTGGGTTGGCCGGAGCCAAACCCAAGCAGTATAAATCCATATATTTGAATGTGAATCCAAATATATGGATTTATTTGTGTGTTCAGTGTTTTTCCAAGGTAAGATTGAATACAACAAAGAGATCAACAAAAGTGCACTAAAATCGAACAGCGATTCCACCCCTCATACTTCGTGGGTTACGGATCAGAAGAATATTCCCAAGAGATGTTGGGATTGCGGACAGATTTTGATTGGTAAGGTTTCGAACATCCAATAGGGCTTCAACTTTGTAAGTGGAAAGGAAGTCTAGGCCCAGCAAGCTCAAAAATCCAACAGGGATGGGAACCACTTGTCTTACAAACAGATTGATTCCTTCGTTGCCGACGTTGTAGGTGTCCGAGAAGCTGTCCAGTGTTGATATGGGGCTGCCGTCGGGTATGACCTTTATTAGCGCGTTGATATGAGTTTGAGAATAGGAAAGATAAGTTTCAATTGCAGCGGAAAAAGCTCTGTAACTGTCTTTGCTGACTAATTCCTTCAAGCTAGTAGAATTGTTTAAAAGCAAAACGGTATTCTGTGGATCTACTCCAGCTGCCATGCCTCGAACATAGGAGAAGGATGTTTTGATCCGATCAAATAATTTCTGCCGAACTGTAATTCGGTAGCCGTGGTTATTTGCTTGACTATCATCCAAGTGTAGTACTTCTGGGTTTTTTCGTTTGCCCGGAAAAGTAGCCCAAAAAGGAGTTGTTGGTCCCGAGTAATGGTTAGTGAAAGCGGCTAGCTCAATTTCGGTTTCATCTGCCACATAATGACTCAGACTGCCAAGGTAATAGTGTGAAGTTCCAATGCCTAAGTTATGGTCGACCTTGGAAAGGTAAACTGAGTTCTGTAAGTTGAGCAGTTCACCATTGGGTAGCGTCATACTGCCCGTTTGAGTGTGACGTTTTGAAGTGGTCAAAAAACGGACGTGAGTTCGCGAACTAGGAGAATAGGATAGTCCTGCAGTCGGATTAATGATGGTATGGTCCTGGCCGGCTTGGATTTTATTTACTTCTAGACCCCATAATAGAGAGAATGCCTCACTTAGACGAAAATTATCTTCCACCCCTAGAGTTATAATCTCTGTGTTTCCAATGGTTCTAGTGAATTCAGAGTTTTGGGACAAAAGACTGGGATTATTAATAAGGGCCATACTTGGTTGATTAAAGCTTAATCGGGAGTAACCAACTGAGAAATTTAGAGAATGCGTATCACTGGCTTGGTAGTCGAATAGGGCCTTAAGGCGCCATAGTGAATCCTCTCCCGAATTTAACTGTCCTGCCAATGTGTAATTAGCTGCCGATCCGAGGGATTCTACAATGGCAAAATTACTAACCATACCTTTGGCGGAATCTGTTGGGACAACGAGGTAATCGCTATCCACTCCTGCGGTACTATAGATTTCGAATACTGTTTTTCTAGACCTTGGATTCGCCGATCTAAGATCGGCTTGGGTAGACTGTCCAGGAAGTCCTCGGAAAATTAATCGCTTCTCATCAGTCCCCCTCAATAATGCTTTGATCCCAATATTTTCTTCGTTGGTAGAGTCGAAAGGGAGAAGTTGCTGAAGGATAAGGGTAATGACGGTTGTCTGAGCCGGTAAGATTTGAATAGTGTCTCTCGGGCCGCGATATGTTGAACTCCTAACCAGTAATTCATAACTTCCTGGTTGGACATTTTTGAAATCTAGTTTCCCATGGTTATCTGATCGGGCCAGAATGGGTAGGACTTGATCAGAGGATTTTTGTAGGAGAGCTACTAGAAGTCCAGGCACAGGCTCGCCCGACTCGTTCTTTACTAGTCCGCTGAAGTGCCCTAAAGAAGAGGCCATCAGGTGCGGGCTACAAAGAATGACAAGAAAAGCCCAAAAAAACTTTTGTCTGAACCCGGTCATGATTGCTTGAGTGTAAACCCCCCAGTTCATTAGCGATCATAGCGCACTTTCAATGTCGAGTCGACCCATTTTTTTGTATGTGACGATACGTTAATACGCTGATATAGTTTGGCTGCGTTGAAAGCTGATATAGAAAAAGGTCAAATCGACTAGAGGGTTAGTTTTGTAATTGAACAGACTGGTTGATAATCTGCTTTCCAGCTTACTACCCTTTGTCAATCTGCCCATTGTGTTTGTATACTGAGTCTTATGAATGTTCGTGTTCGTTTCGCACCCAGCCCAACAGGATATTTGCATGTTGGCAACGTTCGGACTGCACTCTACAATTGGCTCTATGCTCGCCAGCATCAAGGAGCATTTATTCTTCGAATCGAAGATACCGATGTTGTGAGATCAGACGAACATTTTGAACAACAACTGATGGACGATCTTCGTTGGCTAGGGTTAACTTGGGATGAGGGTCCTGATTGCAAGGGGAATCATGGATTCTATCGTCAGTCCGAACGGTTGAGTCAACATCGTGAGTATGCTACTCAGCTTTTAAAAGATAACTCGGCATACTATTGCTTCTGTTCCCCTGAAGAGTTAGAGAGCGAACGGCAACGGCAGCTGGTAAAAGGTAATGCTCCTCGCTATTCAGGAAAGTGTAGAAATATTCCACCTTCGGATTCTTTGAAGAGGATTCACTCTGGAGAAGAGGCCGTGGTTAGAATGAAAGTTCGTGAAGGTAGCGTAGAGTTTGAGGATCTAGTTTTTGGTCTTTTAGGCATTCAATGTAAAGAGATAGGGGACTTTATTTTGCTTCGCTCGGATGGTACTGCTGCTTACAATCTTGCTTGCGTGGTAGATGATTTTTCGATGGAGATAACTCATGTCATTCGTGGAGAGGGCCATATTTCCAATACTTATCGTCAAATTTTGATTTACGAGGCCCTCCACATGCCTATGCCACTGTTTGCGCACCTATCAACGATCTTGTCAAAAGAAGGTGGGAAGCTAAGTAAGCGCCAAGGAGCAACCTCGATTAATGATTTTTGTAAACGAGGTTATCTTTCGGAGTCGATGGTTAATTATTTGGCCTTATTGGGCTGGGCTCCTTCTGAAGAAGGCAGAGAAATTCTTGGGTTAGATGATCTGGTTGCGGAATTCGATTTAGAAAGGGTTAACCGCAGTCCAGCTGTCTTTGATCCAGAGAAGTTGAATTGGGTCAATCGTAACCATTTGAAGAGACTAGGCCCTGATAGTGTTGCCGGTTTGGCGGTTCCTTATTGGCAGCAGAATGGATGGATTCCCGAACAAATTTCCCCTCAAACTCAGACTTGGATTATCGAAGTGATTGGGGCCGTGCTTGGCTATTTAGACAAAGTAGAAGATGTTGTTCGTGAAAGCGGTCTTATTTTTCAATATGACGCCAGTGAATTTGTGAAATCTCAACACCAAAACTTCTTACTACAAGAGGAAATCGAGGTTATAGAGGAGTTCAGTCGCCAACTCGAGGATTGTGAGGATATTGATGTGGAGATTTATCGAGAAATTGTTGCCAACGTAAAAAGAGCAACGGGACAAAAAGGTAGAGGTTTATTCCATCCGATTCGTCTAGCCCTTACAGCACAGGATTCAGGTCCAGAGTTGGACAAATTAATTCCTATTTTTGAGAACGGAAAAAGACTAGACTTGCCGGTGCCAATTTTTGGAGTAAGAGAAAGAGTGGCAGCTTTTCTTCAGTGTCTTCAATGATGATTTTTCAATGATAATATACGGTATCCATCCAGTGGTTGAAGCGTTAGAGTCTCAGGCATCTCAGATGGATAGAATTTGGATCACGCGCGGTAGGGCTAGTCCACGTTTGAAGAAGATTATTCAATTAGCAAAAGCCAAAGGTGTTTCTGTCCAATTTGAATCGGTTGGAGTAATCCAACAAAAGGCCGCTGCCGATAATCATCAGGGTGTTGTCGCTCGCATCGGATCAACTCGATATACTGATTTGGAAGCTGTCCTTAAAGGTGATCCAGAATTATTATTGTTGTTGGATGGAGTGGAAGACCCCCAAAATTTGGGGGGGTTGCTTCGAACTGCAGAGGCAGTAGGAGTAGAGGGTATACTGATACCTGTAAGACGAAGCTGTGGTCTGACCCCAACGGTAGTGAAGGCTAGTGCTGGTGCGGTCATGCATCAGAAGGTTGTTAGAGTTGGAAATCTGGTCCAAACTTTAGAGTATCTTAAAGAAAGAGGTTTTTGGGTAGTAGGCCTAGACATGAAAGGAAAAAATTCCTTTCATGATGTTGGGACGGATGTGCCGTTGGCAGTTGTAGTGGGAGGGGAACACCGTGGGTTGCGTCCATTAGTTCGCCAGCACTGTGATTTCTTAATTTCTTTGCCTATGCAAGGGAAGATTTCCTCTCTGAATTTGTCGGTAGCTGCCGGTGTTTTACTCTACCAGATCATGTTTGCGAGGTGGAGAAAAAGGGAGAGGGCATGAACAGGCAAAAACTTCTGCGAAATATCTATTGGGTAGCTGTTTTTCTAGCAACTACGATTGCAGTGTTTTTGGTTAGTGTTATTTTTTTAAATCCTTCTTCTGTCGGGAATCCTCATTTTGTCCGAAATATTAATTTGTGGGCTGTAATTTGGGCCATCAATTTTGTTTTCGTTTTAGTCCTGTCTTTTATTTTGGCCCGCAACCTCATCAAGCTTTTTTTTGAATATCGTGCCAATCGTCCAGGTAGTCGCATAAAGACGAAACTGGTTATTACCCTAATAACCTTTTCCCTTGTACCTGCTCTAATAATGTCCTTCCTGGCATTTGGATTGATTAACCAAAATCTTCGTCAGTGGTTTAGTGCTCCATCTGAGCAGTTGTTAGATTCTTCTCAACTCATCGCTCGGAGTTATTACGAAAAAAATCAGGACTTTGAATTTGAAGAAGTCCAGTCTTTGGCAAGGGAGATCAAAAATTTTGGCTTGGACTCCAGTACTCAATTGGAGCAGTTGAGCAGGGAGTATGGATTCGTGGCTATTCTATTTTTGGGACCTGAGAAGCAGGTGCTCCATCAAGGTAGTAATTGGGGTGAGAGCTTACCTTCTCGGTCTGTTTTGGATCAGGTTTTGGAAGGGCAGAGATATTATTCCCTCCGACGTGAAGTTAACACAGATCACGGAGTGGTAGGTGTTCCAGTTTTTACTAAAGATTCTTTAGTGGGTGTTTTGTTTGGTCGCTTTTCTGTTCCAGAGAGTGTAACTTTTCATGCTATTCAAGTAGAGGAAGCTTCAAAGAAATATGAAGCTATTAAAGGAGGAGTTAGTCAACTTCGGCTCAACTATTTTTCCATTCTAGGAGTGACCACTCTAACAGTTGTATTGGGGTTTTTATGGTTGGGAACGTACATTGCCAAGAAAATAACTGTTCCCTTGGAAGCTTTGGCAGTTGGCTCTCGAGAGTTGGCTGAGGGAAATCTCGACCATAGAGTTGATGCTAATGCGGTTGATGAACTCGGTATTCTCATCGATTCCTTTAATAGGATGGGTGAAGAAATCAAGCAGAACCGAGAAAAACTGGAATCAACGAATGATGAATTAAGGGAGACCAACATCCATTTAGATGAAAGACGTTCCTATATTGAGACCATACTGCAAAACATTGCTACTGGAGTAATTAGTGTTGATAGGGTCGGAGTCATTCACGCAGTCAATGAAGCGGCTTTAAAAATGTTACAAGTAAGCCGGGAAAATTTTTCAAATAAATCAATTCAAGAGGCAGCTAATCCCTCTTTGCACAAAGAGTTTCTTACGCTAATAAAGCGAGCTGATTTGTATGGGACTTATCGTAAGGAAATTACTTTTAAACTCAAAGGAAGACAGCTTCATGTAGCTGCAACCATCACTTCGAATCCAGTTCCCTTGAAAGATAAATCTGAGTATCTAATTGTTTTGGATGATTTAACAGAACTCATCAAGGCAGAAAAGTTTGTTGCTTGGCAGGAGGTGGCCAAACGCCTGGCACATGAAATTAAGAATCCACTTACACCCATTCAATTATCGGCAGAGAGAGTCAATAAGCAATTTGGAAAGATTGTCCAGCAACATCCTTCCTCTCAAGAGATACTTAATTTTCAAACGTTGCTTGGTGAGGCAATGCAAATTATTGCTGCTGAAGCTGAAATTTTACGAAAATTGGTGGAAGAATTTTCAAAATTTGCCCGGCTTCCCATTTGCAAACCTACTTTAGTTCAATTTCATCACTTAATCGAGGAGACACTGGCACTTTACGATAGTAATTTGAAGAAAGTGGAAATTCAGAAGAATTTTGATTCTCGAATTGACGAGATTAGAGTCGACAGAGAACAAATGCAGCGAGTTTTCATCAATCTAATTGACAATTCTTTGGATGCTCTTGCGGAGTCAGAAGCAAGTCGAAGGATATCGGTTCGCACACATTTTAATGAAGTGCGTAAAACGATTACCGTTCAGATAGAGGATAATGGTAATGGTATTGCTCCTCAGGATTATGAACATTTGTTCCTTCCCTATTTTTCCACCAAAAAAAAGGGAACTGGATTAGGACTAGCCATTGTTCGACAGATTATTTCGGAACATAAAGGATTTGTTCGTGCCGAACCGAACCTGCCACGGGGAACTCGATTTACTATGGAAATTCCTGCTTAGTCTAGATTATGCGTATTCTGTTTGTTGAAACATTACTATTATTAGTGCCGGAATTAATGTGTTTTGGAAAGGAATTATGACTGCACGCCTGTTGGTTGTTGATGATGAAAAAAACGTCCGTTCTACCCTGCAGGGGATATTGCAGGACGAGGGGTATTCGACCGATAGTGTTGCTTCCGGCGAGGCTTGTTTGAAGGCATTAAAAAAGAAAAAATATGATTTGATTTTTCTCGATATTTGGCTTGCAGAAAAGGATGGCATGGAAGTGTTAAGTGCGATCAAGAAAAGCTTTCCCACTCTGTATGTAGTCATGATTTCCGGTTACGGAACTATAGAAACAGCTGTGCAGGCTACCAAACTAGGTGCTTTTGATTTTCTTGAAAAGCCTCTTGCCTTAGAGAAAGTGGTGCTGGTTGTAGAGCATGCACTCAGACAAAAGCGTCTGGAGGAGGAAAATCGGACACTGAGAGATCTTATCCGTCGGGAAACAGTTATGATTGGTAATTCCATTCCCATGAAAGCGTTACGTCAACAAATTGAATATGCTGCGCCCACTGAAGGCCGAATACTTATTTATGGAGAGAATGGTACGGGAAAAGAATTAGTTGCTAAATTGCTACACCTGAGTAGTCCTAATGAAGACAGGCCATTTATCGAAGTAAATTGTGCTGCTATTCCTGATAATCTTATCGAGAGTGAATTGTTCGGAAACGTCAAGGGGGCTTATACCGAACTTACAGAAAGTCGAAAGGGTAAGTTGGAGCTAGCTAATGGGGGAACGCTGTTTCTCGACGAGGTGGGTGATATGAGCCTGAAAACTCAGTCTAAGGTGTTAAGGGTATTAGAAGATCAGCGTTTCTATGCTGTCGGTGGTAATCGAGCGATAGAAGTAGATGTTAGGGTTATCGCAGCTACTAACAAAAATCTTGAGCACGAGATAGAGAAGGGGCATTTCAGGGAAGACCTTTTCTTTCGTTTGAATGTTATTCCTTTTGAAGTTCCTCCTCTTAGAGAGAGGAATGAAGACATTTCCGAGTTGGTTGACTATTTTATGGGCAATTTTTGCCAACGATATGGAAAAAAGAAGAAGCAATTAGCGCCGAAAGCCTTAAGAAAACTCCGCTCCTATCACTGGCCAGGTAATGTGCGTGAGCTGAAGAATACTATAGAACGCTTGGCCATTATGGTGCCAGGGGACAAAGTGAAGCTTTCCCATCTTCCCTTGGCTATTCTCAATCAGGATGAGGAAAACAAGCTAAGTTCTTCGGCTAATTGGCGGGAAGCCCGAGAGGATTTTGAGCGACGTTTTTTACTTGAAAAATTGCTAGAAAATCAAGGTAATATTTCTCGTACTGCTTCCGCAATTGGAATGGAAAGAACTCATCTCCATCGTAAGCTTAAGAAATACGACATAAAGGTCAAGTAGGTTTGCGGTTCATAGCTTCATCGGTTGTTGAGCAAGATACAACAACTGAGCTAGGGTATTAGGACGATTTTGCCGTAGGCGGGAGAATTTATAACCGCCTCATGGGAATCAGCTGCATTAACTAAGGGTATTTCCTGGCCCACTACTGGATTCAAGATGCCATTGTTGAGACCTGCTTCCAAGGCATCATGGATGTTTGTTGCATTCCTTTCTGAGATATTGAATAGAAACATGCCAATGATAGATGCTCCACGGATCATAATTTGACGAGGATCTATTGCAGTAGTACCCCTACTTCCGATGATGACTAGGCGTCCTCCTGTGGCTAGGGCCGGGAGGTCTTGTGGTAAATTTTTGTTGGCCAGCATCTCAAGTATTACGTCCACACCGCGTCCGTCTGTCAAGGAAATTACTTCGTCTATATGGTTGGTTTTTCTATGATCAAGTACGTGATTGGCACCCTGTTGATTTACTAGAGTGAGACCTGCTTCGCTGCCTGCTGTTCCTATAACATTCATTTGAAAGGAGTGGGCAAGCTGAATACAGGCTAGTCCTACTCCCCCGCTCGCTCCGTGAATAAGTACACTTTCTTTCGGTTGTACTTGGGCACAGTGGATGAGCGCGTGATAAGCGGTGGCGTAAGGAATGCCAATTGCAGCTCCTTGGGAATAACTAACTGTTGGTGGCAAGATGTGCAATTGAGACTCTTTGCAAAGTGCTTGTTCGGCGTACGAACCACTAATTGTCCCAGTTGCATACACTCGGTCCCCTGGAGATATTCTCTTGATTCCTTCTCCTACTGTTTCTACGATTCCTGCTGCATCTAGTCCGGGAGTGTAAGGAAGTTCAGGTGTTTGGGGGTAGGTTCCAGAACGGATATAGGTGTCTACCGGATTGACCCCGGCAGCCTTGACCTGAATTAGAACTTGTCCGGGGTCCGGCCGTAAATCTTTCCTATCTTCCAGGCAGAGCACCTCGGGACCGCCAAAATTACGAACTCGAATACACTTCATCGACACCTACCATATCTGGAGAGCAGAAAGTTATCTATAGCATAACTTTTGTTAATCAGTGGACCCCCCATGTAAGCTAACAGAGGTAATAGAGGATAGGACGCTGTGAAAAAAGCGATAGACTCCATCATTAGATATCTTAAGTTCCAGAAAACCTATTCCCCACATACAGTGAAGAATTATTATCGAGATCTTCGGGAATTTAGTAATTATCTCACTCGGGGAGAAAAGCACGAAGAGATAAAACCTGTAGCGATAGACCATATTAATATCCGGGATTTTCTTGTCCATTTACACCAGAAGGGAAATGCTAAAAGTTCCGCAGCTCGAAAACTAGC
>CAZASS010000022.1:19315-19970 GCA_964487835.1 uncultured Acidobacteriota bacterium
GCTATCTCTACAAAGAGGGTCAAATTCCATCCAATCCAGCCAAGCTTGTGCGGAGTCCACGTCTGCCGGATAAGAAGCCTCATTTCCTATCAACTCGCGAAGTAGAAACGATTTTGCAGCTGCCAGACGCTAGTACAGATAAAGGTGTTAGAGATCGAGCGATGTTGGAGTTTTTGTATGGGAGTGGGCTTCGTGTTAGTGAACTTGTTCAGATGAATATAGAAGATATTTCTTTAGCGCAACGGTTGATTAAAGTATACGGAAAGGGGAAAAAAGAGCGCTTAATCCCTTTTGGTAAGAAAGCCGAACAGGCCACACGTAGTTACTTGAAAAGACGGGCTGTTTTGCTGCGGCGTCAGAAAACTAGTTTGGAGCCTAATGCCCTTTTTTTGAATTTTCGTGGATCCAGAATTTCAGCACGTTCTGTCCAGAGAAATTTGAGTAATTATATGGAAAAGAGTGCTTTGTTGCTTGATATTCACCCACATATTTTCCGACATACTTTCGCTACTCATCTATTAAACAATGGGGCTGATCTGCGCTGTATTCAAGAGCTTCTAGGTCACGAAAATCTGTCTACAACTCAGAAATACACCCATCTTTCTGTTGAAGAATTACTCAAGGTTTACCGATCTACACATCCGAGAGCAAGGGG
>CAZASS010000023.1:0-12432 GCA_964487835.1 uncultured Acidobacteriota bacterium
AACCCCTATCGTAACAGATCCCAAACAAGCCGCTAACGCCCTTAATTGGGCAGTTAGTGAGATGGAACAAAGATATAAACAACTAGCTCAGTGGGGTGTGCGAAACATTGACCAATACAACCAACTATTTTCCAAAGAAATAGAAGAACTACAAGACGAGGAACCTCTACCCTATATTGTTTTAATAATTGATGAATTGGCAGATTTAATGATGACGGCTGGAAAAGAAGTAGAAAGCTCTGTAACTCGCCTAGCCCAGATGGCACGAGCTGTTGGCATCCACCTTATTCTAGCGACTCAACGACCTTCTGTTGATGTGCTTACTGGCCTGATCAAAGCTAACTTCCCCTCTCGCATCTCTTTTCGTGTTTCTTCTAAAATTGATTCTCGTACTATTCTGGATTGCAATGGAGCTGAACAGTTACTTGGGCACGGAGATATGCTCTTTCTCCCACCTGGAACTTCACGCCTAGTTCGTATTCATGGTGGATATATTAGTGAAAAGGAAATACGTAAAATCACATCGTTTTTAAAGCAACAAGCAACCCCAGAATATAAAAAGGAAGTCCTAGCTAGCCCTGCAGAAAAAGAACCCTCTCTCGTAGATGTTGCTAATCTTGAAGACGCTCTATATGACGAAGCTGCTAAATTTATAGTGGAAACTGGCAGAGCATCCACCTCCCTGCTCCAACGCCGTCTGCGCATTGGTTATGGACGAGCAGCTCGCTTATTAGACATGATGGAGCACAAGGGGCTAGTTGGTCCTCCCGAAGGAAGTAAGGCCCGTGAAGTTCTAATCTCACCAGACCAATTTAGTGACATAGACTCCGACTAATAACTTTACAATTGTTAATACATTGACCCAATTAAAAACCATGTCCTTTTATTTTTTCTCATAATTAAATATGATGCAGATGATATGGGAAGCGTTTTAGCTTCTTTACTTTTGGCTCTTTTGGTCTTTCCGAGTTGGACTTTATCCCAAAACAACGGAATAGATACGTTCATTCGTATTGATGTAGATACGGTCTCAGTACGAGTGGCTGTAACTGATCAACTAAACCGTCATGTGCTTGGGTTAGAAAAACACCATTTTAAAATCTATGAAAACAAGATAGAACAAGACTTAACCCATTTTTCTTCTGATAACTCTCCAGTCAGTATCGGAATAATAATGGACATCAGTGGCTCCATGGGTGACAACATTTTAAGCGCTCGAACATCGATCATTCGATTTCTCGAACAAGGAGAATCATCTGATGAATACTTCCTAGTCACTTTCAACCAGAAGAGCGTTTTGGTTCAAGACTTTACTCGTCGAAGTAAAAACATTCAAAACGAAATCTCATTCGCCAATCCTGAAGGACGCACTGCTCTCTATGACTCCATTTACCTAGGTCTCGAAAAACTTCGCAATGCTCGCAACGAAAAAAAAGCCTTAATCGTTATTACCGATGGAGAAGATAACAGTAGTCGTTACACCTTTAGCGAACTCAATGAAGTTGTAAAAGAATCAGATGTTCAAATTTACGCTATCGGAGAACGAGGGGAAATTGGTTATGGACGCAGTGTAATAGCACAAATAGTGCGACTAACCGGCGGACGGGCTTTCTTTCCGAGCAACTTCAAACAACTAGATTATTTTTGCGATCTAATTCACACTGAACTTCGCAACCAATATCTTTTAGGATTTACTTCTACTAATCTTAATTTTGATGGCAAATGGAGAAAAATCGGGGTCCGGGTCAATCCGCCTGAAGGAATGCCCCGCTTAAAATTGAGAGCAAAGGAGGGATACTTTGTCCCAAAAAGATAGCGCTAATCCTTTTACCCCTTTACCTCATGCCTTTCTTCTCATATTACTACTTTCAATGCTGTTATATCTTTTCGCTACTACCTCCATTGCAGGCCAACAGCTTTCCACTTCTTCCTCCATATTTAAATCTGAAAACCAAAAATCTCAAAATAACAAACCAATACAATTTCGCACTCAAGTTAATCAAGTCGTTGTTTATGCCTCAATTTATGACAACGAAAACCAATTGGTTTCAGATTTATCACGTGATGACTTTATTATTTCTGAAGATAATGTTGAACAAGAACTTTCCTACTTTGGACAGGATGACGTCCCTTCCACCCTAGGCATGGTAATTGATAGCAGTGGAAGCATGCGTACTAAGTATGACCTTGTTCATGAAGCCTCTTTACTTTTTTTAACCATGAATAACCCGCTAAATGAACTTTTTCTAGTCTCCTTTAAAAACGAAGTAACTTTAGAAAATAATTTCACCCGTGACGTGGAAGACATTAAATACTCACTATCTAACATTATTATTTCTGGAGGCACTGCACTATACGATGCTATCTATCTTGCTGTTGATAGAGCGAGTGAAGGTGCTGAACTCAAGAAAACGATCATTGTTTTTACCGATGGTGAAGACAGAGACAGTTTCTACACTTACGAAGAACTATTAGAAAAAATTAGAGAAAGCGATGTGCAAATTTATATGGTTGCTTTTCTAGACTTTGACCTCTCAAATCAAGGAGGGTTCTTTGGAATATTTAAATCAGATGAGGAGAAAGTAACGGATAAGATTAATACTATTTCAGAATATACTGGCGGCAAAGCTTTCTTTCCAAAACAGATAACCCAACTCAACAAAATCTTTCAATCTATCGCTTACGAAATACGGCATCAATATCGCCTCGCCTATATTTCCAACAATACTACTTCAAACAACAAGTGGCGAAAAATTAATGTAGTTCTTAAAAACACTCAAGAAAAAGGGGTTAAGGTACGGGCTAGGAAGGGGTACTATCCCAATAAAGAAAAAGCTACTACCATTCAATAGATTGACTGCAAGCCGATAGCCCCCTATCCTTCTTTAAATGACTCAGTCTAGTACGAAGAAAATTTGGAAGAACGGTGAGTTTGTTGATTGGGAACAGGCCACCCTACATGTAAGCACCCATGCTCTACATTATGGCACAGCTTGGTTCGAAGGGATTCGGTGCTATAAAACCTCACGTGGCTCTGAAATATTCCGTCTCTCTGAGCATGTTAATCGTCTTTTTAACTCATGCAAGATATACCGGACTGAAATCCCCTTCTCTCACGAAGAAATTGAACAGGCCATCTTAGAGACAATTCGCATCAATGAACTAGAACATTGCTACATACGCCCATTGGTTCTTCGTGGTGCCGGTGGAATGGGATTAGACCCTCTTAACATTCCTATTGAATGTTTCATTATGGTTTGGGAATGGGGTCGCTATTTAGGAGAGGAGTCTCTAAAAGTAGGCGTCGACGTTGGAATTTCGAGTTGGAATCGAGCAGCACCTAATACTTTTCCATCTATGGCTAAAGCATCGGGTAACTACATCAACAGCGCACTTATAAAAATGGAAGCGATCTTAGCGGGATTTGCCGAGGGAATAGCTCTAGATTCTAATGGTCATGTTAGCGAAGGCAGTGGTGAAAACATTATCTTAATCCAAGATGGAGTTCTGTATACTCCCCCTATTAGTAGCAGTATCTTGCCAGGCATTACCCGAGACAGTGTCCTTAAACTTGCTAAAGAAAACAACTACACAGTAATGGAACAAACGATTCCCAGAGAAATGCTGTATTTGGCTGACGAAATTTTTCTTACTGGAACCGCAGCAGAAGTTACCCCTATTCGCTCTGTTGACCACATAAAGATTGGTCAAGGAAAACGTGGACCTATTACAGCCCAGCTTCAACAAAAATTTTTCAGCTATGTTGAAGGTCAAACGGATGATCGCCACAAATGGATGACACAAGTCTACAACAAATAAAACACAGCATAGCTACTATGTTTAGATTTTCCTCTCATCAATCTATTAACCGATTTTGAAGTCACAGGATTAAATTTTAGGAGTTAAGGAGTGTCTTTATCTCGTGAAAAAAAACTCTACACACATGCTCTTCGTCTGTTAACAACACGAGATCATAGTCGCTTTCAACTCCAAAACAAGCTTCTTCGCAAAGCCACAACCGAATCCGTTCATCAAGTACTTGACCGACTAGAAAATAATGGCTTTCTAAATGACCAAGCCTTTGCCCTAAGTCGGGCCCAACAAAAACGCCGAGGAAAACTCTGGGGTGATCTGCGAATTATCAAAGATTTAAAAGGCCTTGGAATCGATGCTAAAATAATCCAAAGTGTTTTAACTGAAGTGGAAAACAAAAAAGGACAAATTAATAGCCTAAAAGAAGTTGTGCAAAAATGGATAGAACAATCGGGACCTCCAACTACTATTTCCCAATTGAAAAAACTTTATGATCATTGTTTTCGACTTGGATATGCAGGCGACTTAATAAAAGGACAATTAGACCATTACTTCGAAAACTTGGAGTGGGTTTCAAACGAGTCACAATAAATTAATGAAAAATTCAAAGGAAATCAGAGAAGCCTTTCTTAAATATTTTGAAGGAAAGGGACATAAACGTATTAGAAGTGCATCATTAGTCCCTGAAAATGACTCTACTCTACTCTTCGTCAATGCAGGAATGAATCAGTTTAAAGATGTTTTTCTTGGTTTGGAAAAGCGTGATTATAAAAGAGCTGTGACTAGCCAAAAATGCATGCGTGTTAGCGGCAAACATAACGATTTGGAAACAGTAGGTCGAACAGCACGACATCACACTTTTTTTGAAATGCTTGGAAACTTCTCTTTCGGAGATTATTTCAAAAAAGAGGCCATTGAATATGCTTGGGATCTATGTACGAATGTTTACGGAATCTCTCCCGATCGCCTTTTAATTACAGTATTCGAAGAAGATGAAGATGCTTTAAATATCTGGAAAAATCATATCGGCATAAATAAATCTCGTATCTACAAGATGGATGAAAGAGATAATTTTTGGTCAATGGGTGAAACTGGTCCCTGCGGTCCCTGCTCCGAACTTCATTACGATATGGGAGTTAGTCCTGCAGGCCATACCGATTGCTCTATTGAGTGCGATTGTGGACGTTATATAGAAATTTGGAATTTGGTCTTTATGGAATCCAACCGAAACACAGAAGGTCAAATAAGTCCATTACCCTCTCCTTCCATTGATACAGGTATGGGGCTAGAACGAATTAGTTGTGTCCTTCAAGGTGTTGCTAGCAATTACGACACTGATCTTTTTAGCCCAATTATCAAAGAAGCCTGCCGACTAACATCAACAAAATACGGAGCCACACCAGAAGACGATGTGAGCTTACGCATTCTCTCTGATCACAGCCGATCATGTGCCTTTCTAATCGAAAATGGCATCATCCCAAGCAACGAGGGACGAGGTTATGTTTTGCGTAAAATTTTAAGACGTGCAATTCGACACGGTCAAAAATTAGGAATGGAAAAACCATTCATATATACACTTGCTGCCTTAGTCTCGGAATTGATGTCTGACGCTTTCCCTGAATTAAAAAAGAGTCGTGATTACACTGCCCAAATTGTTAAAAACGAAGAGGAACAGTTCAATACGACTTTGGACCATGGCATGCAAATCCTAAATGAAATTTGCGAAACTGCCTCCAAAGAAAACACTCTTACCCTTTCGGGAACAGAACTCTTCAAACTTTACGATACCTACGGCTTCCCTCTCGATCTAGCACAAGAAATCGTAAACGAGAGAGGATTCAAAATTGATGAAACTGGCTTCTATTCTGAAATGGAAAAACAAAAAACTAGAGCTAGGGCCAGCTGGAAAGGCAACAACAAAGACATTAAGCCTGTCTACCAAAATCTTACTGACCAAGACTTGAAAACAAATTTCAAAGGCTATGAACAAACAAGTTCTGTGCCTGGCAAGGTGTTAGCTATCATTAAAAATGGAAAATTAGTTTCTAAAATTAATGCAGAAGACACCGCAGACATACTGCTAGACCAAACTCCTTTTTACGCAGAAGCAGGAGGCCAAACAGCAGATCAAGGCATTATTGAAAACGAAATTTTTCGTGCTTCAGTCGATCACGTTTTCAAACCAGTCTCTGGAGTTCACCTGCATACCATTAGTGTCACGCAAGGTTCTCTCCAAACGGATACCACCATTACCTCCTCCATCTCAACAGCCAACCGTATTAAAACTGCTCGAAACCATACTGCCACCCATCTTCTTCATGCTGCACTACAAGAAATTTTGGGCCAACATGTTAAGCAATCTGGATCTCTAGTAACTCCCGAACGCTTGCGATTTGATTTCACTCACTACAAATCACTTTCTGACTCAGAAATTCAAAAAATAGAAACATTAATAAATCAAAAAATCCTTAGCAATATCAAAGTTACCACACATATTCGCAGCCTCGAGGAAGCTATAAATGAAGGAGCAACTGCTTTATTTGGTGAAAAGTATGAAGAAGAAGTCCGAGTTGTTGAAATTGACCAGTTCAGCTTGGAGTTATGTGGGGGAACTCATGTTTCACGCACCGGAGATATTTCTCTTTTCAAATTAGTCAGTGAAAGTAGTATTTCTGCGGGAATTCGCCGTATTGAAGCTATCACTGGAGATACTGCCATTCAACAATGTTTTACCGACACAGCTCTTGTTCAACAACTATCCGATAACCTACATGTTCACAAAAAAGATCTTCCATCCACAGTAATTAGAATTAGCAAAGAACTCAAACAAGTCCAAAAAGAAGTAGAACAATTACGTCTTAAATTAGCCCAAAAAGATAGTGGAAGTGCGCCGGAATCGGCTCGCAAAATTAAGGGGGTTCAGGTCCTTTCACAAAAAATAGACAACATAGATCGCAATGCTCTCCGCCAACTGGCAGATCGTCTCAAAAATCAGCTTGAGACAGGTGTTGTTATCCTCGGGGCAAATATTGATGAAAAAGCAAGTTTGATCGTCATGGTCACGTCGGATCTGACCGACCAAATACAAGCTAACAATTTAATCAACAAGATTGCACCCTTTGTAAAGGGTGCAGGTGGTGGCAAGCCAGACATGGCCGAAGCAGGTGGAAAAGACCCATCAAAACTTGATAAGGCACTCGAAGAAAGCTATCGTCTTATAGAAGAACTCTTATAACTCTTCAAAAAATGCAAAGCCACCCCGCACTAGTCTTCACAACTAGCAAATCTGGATAATCGTTCTAATATCTACAGTTAATCTTTTTATATTTTCCTCTTAATTTCAAAACCATATTGTTGAGAATACATCAGATTGACACACCGCTGTTTTATACTGCCCACGCACTCGTCGGAGGTGTGCCCGCTTGTCTATCTCTGATTCACAGCAAGTAGGAATCTATCCAAAGATACGATACGTGACTTTTTTTCGCTTGATTGCAATTTTATTAACAATCACTATTTTGCTATCTTTTTCCGCTTATGGGCGTAATCGCCAGGCAGCCCGTCAAAGTTATAAAAAAGCTCTTACTTACCACAACCGTTTATCCGACAAACCTGAACTAAATCGAAGCCTTAACGAATACAGTCGCGCTCTCTTTCTTTATCGTACTGTAGTCGATCATGATCCCACATACGGTGCCTGTGATGATGCTCTTTACGCCATTGCCAGACTCTATGAAGAAATGGCAAAAAAATTCAAAAATGATACCTATCGCTTACGAGCTATTCACTATTACAAATTTGTAGCAAAGGAATATCCTCACACCAAATACAGAAAACTTGCTCTTTCTCAAGCGAACAAACTCAAACCCCAAGCCCCTCCAAAACCAAATAAGCTCTCTGCTAAATTAAAAACAAAACCTATACCTCAAAAAGCCGACTGGGCCACGGTTTCAGAAATTCGTCATAGTTCCACTTCAAATTATACCCGTGTGGTTATTCAATCAGATCAGGAAGTAAAATTTGAAAGACATGTACTTTCCAATCCTGATCGAATGTACTTTGATTTACATCGTTCTCAATTAGCTCCTGAGCTACAAGGCAAGACCTTTGACGTCAACGGTCTCTTCATTAAAGGAATACGCGCAGCTAGCAACCGTCCTGGAGTTGTCCGCATTGTTCTAGATTTTGAAAAAATTAATAAACATACAGTTTTTGCCCTCTACAATCCCTTCCGCATGGTAATTGACACTTGGGGTAATAAGGGTTCTACTTCAACATCCACCCTCGACAATATAGAAAAAGCAAAATCTGTCATTACTCCAAACAAAGAAACTGCAGGGGAAAATGTCCTTACCGCACCTCCTGTAGTTCCTATCCCCAATATAGACGGTAATCGAAGTCTCACCAGAGTTTTAGGCTTAAAAGTAGGTCGAATAGTAATTGATCCCGGCCATGGAGGTCGGGATTCAGGTACTATCGGTCATGATGGCCTCAAAGAAAAAAATTTAGTTCTGGCAGTTTCTCGCCAACTCAAACAAATACTTGAAGAACGCCTAGGCACAGAAGTATTTCTAACCCGTACTAATGACAATTTCATCCCTCTTGAAGAACGCACTGCGATTGCTAATCAATTAGGAGCTGATTTATTTATCTCAATTCATGCCAACTCCAGCCATAATAGAAAGGTTTCGGGTGTAGAAACTTTCTTTCAAGGCTTACCCACCAATCCTGATGAGCGAGACGTAGCCAGCCGTGAAAATGCTAGTTCTCAAAAAAACATTAGAGAACTCGAAGACTTACTTAAACGTATTGCACTGGGAGACTACAACGAAGAATCAAAAGATTTTGCTCAAGTTATTCAGAACAACTTATTCTCAGGAATCCGACCACATCGTCCCTATTTTCGAAACCGTGGAGTCAAAAAGGCCCCCTTTATTGTTCTAATTAATCTCAACATGCCTGGCATTCTTCTTGAAATTGGGTTTATTAGTAATCCTGCGGAAGAAAAGTATTTAAAACAGGCAAAAGGTCAGGAAGCGGTAGTAGAAGCCATTTACAATGGGATCAAAAAATACTTTCACGCTTTAGGAACGGTTTCACCTAACCAACGTCGTGCGTCTCTACAACAATAAGAATCCCTCTCATTCCCTAAGTAAACTCTCGCAGTCTTCCACGTATAGATAATAGCGGTATAATGATCCACTATGATTTCTTCCTCTAAACGGAGTCTGTTTTACCAGAGCCTGTCCTACACCATCTTACTAATCAGTTTGTGCCAAAGTCTCGAAGCTAAAACTAATATTGAATACTATTGGTCGAACTTAAAAAGCTATAATTTCGAAAAAATAACTGAAACAACAAAACCACAACAACAAAATCAAATTGGCCCCTTCAGCCAATCAGTTCTAGACGAATATATTCTCCTCTCCCATTCCCTCTGGAAAATTCACTCTAAAAATAATTTTCATCAGTCTTCCCTAGAATTAGAAGTTTACGAAATGAAAGATAGTACTGGCGCATTTGGAATGTTTTCAGCGTGGGATGTCTACTCTAAAAACACCTCTAAAGGCCATCTCCGACTGACTGTTGACAATCACAAACACACCAACAGTCTTTGTTTTTGGAGAGGGCCTTACTTTTTTCATTTAACAAATTCATCCATTACAAACATTAACTGGAACGATATTGAAAAATTCGCAGCATCCCTGATAAAAATTATTCCTCTTGCAAATATTCATCCAGTCACCGTTATGCACTTACCCAAGAAAGGTCTCGTTAAAGATTCCATTCGTTTCTATCTCGGCGAGGCTTCCTTTGCTTCAAATAGTCAATTTCCCAAAAAACTTCATTCGGCAATTGGGTTTGATGAAGATGTAGAAATCACCTACGCTCACTATTTACCTGAAAATTACCCTCTCTTCATTTTCGGATATCCTACCCCAGCATTGGCCGCACTTAGAGCCGCTAGCCTTCAAAATGCTATGCAGTCTTACTTTTCTCCTCATGGAATTTACATGAAACGAGTAGGGGTGCTCGTCTCTTTATTTTTCGGACCAGAATCAAAAGCAAAACAAGTGCTGGAAAAGGTCCAATACGCACCTACTATTAAATGGATTTATGAAAAAAATGTTGACCCCATACCCAAGACTAGCCGAGAAGAAATCTTAACTTTTCTAGGTGTTTTCAAAAGATCTATGCTAATGACTTTATTTCTGATTTCAATAACAATCGGAACGGGAGTTGGATTAGGCTTCATTCGCCACCAAATTCGTTCACATCGACCTCCTCTGACTCCCAAAGTAGGATTTCATTCGACTCCCAAAGACACAACCATTTATCTAAATCTCAATTCAAAAACTAATGTCCATAACCCAAAGTAATAAACCCGAATGGCTTCAACCGATCTTAAATTATCTCTGAAAAAAATCTATCAAAGTGCTCTCAAAGCAATAGATCCTGAACAGGCCGTAAAAGCGTTTCTAAGTCGAAACAAAAATACTCTCATAGCAAATAATCGCCCCTATTGTATTAAAGATCGAAAAATTTTTTTGGCGGGAGCTGGAAAAGCTGGCATTCCTATGGCTCGTGCCGTTGAAGGAATTCTAGCCGAGCACCTTAGCTCAGGAATTATAGTTGTTCCCTACCACCACAAAGGGCAATTAAAAACAACTACAATTTTAGAAGCCGGCCATCCAGAACCTGATGATCAAGGACTTCAAGCAGGTCAAAAAATAGTTAACTTTGTAAACAGCACCCTTACATCAAACGATCTACTGATAGTGGTTTTTTCGGGTGGAGGATCAGCTCTCCTCCCAGCCCCATCAAATAAAATATCTCTTGAAAACAAAAGAAAGTTAACAGAATTACTAATTAAAAGTGGAGCTGAAATTCAGGAAATAAATACAATTCGGAAACATCTAAGTCGAATTAAAGGAGGCCAATTACTTAACTACACTAAAGGAGCCCAAGTTATAGCTTTACTACTTTCAGACATTATAGGAAACGATGTTCCTACCATTGCGTCCGGACCAACTGCAGCAGATCCTACTACCTTTGCCGACTGCATAAAGATAATTAAAAAGTATTCAATCGAAAAACATATTCCAAAACCAATATGGAAACATCTCAATGAAGGAGCAACAAAGAAAAATGACGTTATCGAAACACCAAAACCTGGAAATCCATGTTTCAAACAGGTTCAACACATCATCGTTGGCAGTAATGTTCTGGCTCTAGAAGCTGCTGCACGTAAGGCAAAACAACTTGGTTTTTCACCTATGATTTTATCCTCTTCCATCGCTGGAGATACCAGTCTAGCAGCTTCCATGCACGTAGCAATTGCCAATGAAATCCTACACAAAAATTACCCCTTATCCGCCCCCTGTTGTCTTATTTCTGGAGGGGAAACAACTGTGCATGTTACTGGAAATGGCAAAGGCGGGCGCAATCAAGAGTTTGTTCTACATTGTGCAAAGCAAATCCAAAACTGGAAATCTTCTAAGGTTTTGTTTGCTAGTATGGGATCGGATTGAATTGATGGGCCAACTGATGCAGCAGGAGCATTCGCTTCACCCGACACCGCCCATCGAGCCCAACTGAAATCCTTATCAGTTAACGACTACCTAAACCGAAATGACTCCTATCACTTCTTCTCTCAACTTCAAGATCTAATTATCACAGGACCTACTCAGACAAATGTAATGGACCTACGCTTCGTCTTGATTTCAAAACCCTAATATCCCCCTCACTAATCTTTCTTGAGTTCTTCATTTAAGGAACCAGAGCGAAATCCCTCTAAATCTAAGGTTACATAGGAATAGCCTATCGATTTAAAACGAGAACTAATTTGACCAAATAGTTTAGGCTCCATAAGCCTACTCATTTCACTTTGATCGACTTCAATTCTAGCTAAATTTTCATGGTGACGAACACGAAAATTGCAAAGCCCTAGACTTCTCAAAAAATCCTCTGCCTGCTCTACTTGATCAAGTTTTGCCTCATTAATTTTTACTCCATATGGAAACCGAGAAGAAAGACAAGGCATAGCAGGCTGATCCCAAGTTGGCAAACCTCGTTTACGAGAAAATTTTCGAATTTCTTCCTTGTTAATATTTGTTTCGATTAAAGGACTAATTACCTCTCGCTCCCGGGCAGCTTTATGTCCAGGACGATAATCACTGACATCATCAGCATTACTACCATCAAAAACAACTTCTACATTCCATTTTTCTCGCAAAATCTCCAATTGGTCATATAATTCTGTCTTACAAAAATAGCAACGGTTAGACGGATTAGCAGTGTAGTCAGAATTATCCATTTCTCCGGTTTTAACTAAATGATGATTCAAACCGTATCGATGTGCAAAATCAATTGCGATATCTTTCTGAAAGGATGAAACCGATGGAGAAAGTGCTGTAACTACACGAGCACGCTCTCCAAGAACCTTATGAGCTGCAAAAGCTAAATAGGCACTATCAACCCCTCCACTAAACGCAATCAGTGCCGACCGATAGCGACTAATAAAGGAAAACAGTTGCTCTTCTTTCTGAACCATTACCACGTCCCGAGGCATCTTATCATAGACAGTTATACAGTCTTATCCCTTGTGTTAGAATTAAG
>CAZASS010000023.1:12442-14643 GCA_964487835.1 uncultured Acidobacteriota bacterium
AAGCAATTCATGAAAAAGCTCTTTTACTATTTTTCACCTTTTTTCTTTATATTACTACTTGCTCCTTCTCTTTTTCTTCAAATCCAAGCCCAACAACGCCCCATTAAAGAAAAGGAAGATCCAGCTCAAGGGCGAGCTGCACTGAGAGTTTCTGTAGAACAAATACAAGTCAACGTTGCAGTGATGGATAAAAAAAAGAATTTAATTCAAGGACTACAAAAACACCACTTTAAAATTTATGAGGAAAAAGTTGAGCAGAAAATTATTAATTTTTCTCCAATAGAGGCTCCTATTACCGCGATACTAATCACAGAATTTAGTAAAGCCATCCCCTGGGAATATATTTATGAAGCCTGGATGGCCTCCCATATTTTTGTAGATCAGATGAGAGATGAAGATTGGGTTGCAGTTGTTGCTTACGATATTAGACCCGAAATTTTAGTTGATTTCACACAGAACAAACATCAAGTTTACGGCAGCCTCGCCAAATTAAATTATCCAGCCTTCATGGAAAGCAACCTTTACGACACTATCTACGACGTTCTTGATCGTGTCCAAGAAATGGAGGAAAGAGTTGCCATAATTTTAGTTAGTTCAGGGCTAGACACTTTTAGCAAAATAAACTTACAGAAAGCTTTAAATAAAGTGAAAAATTCCAACGCTGTAATTTACTCAGTTGGCTTAGGAGGAAATCTACGTGCCCGTCGCGAAGTTTACCTTCCCGGTCCAGCACGTCTGGATTTATACAAAGGAGATGCTGCACTACGCTACTTTTCAAGATATACAGGCGGTGAAGCCTTTTTCCCTCGTTTCGTACAACAATTCCGTCCAATTTTTCAGAACATTTCAAATGCACTAAGAAACCAATATTCTCTAAGTTATATATCCTCCAACCCTAAAAAAGATGGTAAGTATCGAAAAATCAAGGTGGAGGTACGCGCAGACGCCAACCATGATGGAAAGCCTGAAAAACTTAAGGTCCGTCATCGCGAAGGATATTTATCTAAAAAAAGAGAAAACTAAATGACACTGTCTTCAATTTTCTAATTAACTGATCTCAATTGGAAGTTGCTCAACCACTGTTAGATCAAAACCTTCTAAAGAAACTAACTTCTTTGGATGATTGGTCAAAAGACGAATTTGTCTCAGTCCTAAATCAACTAAGATTTGCGCTCCAAGTCCATGGCTTCTAAAATTCATCGGGTACTTATCTTCTTTGGATTTAGCATCCCCCTGGTGTTCAAACTCAGACAACAAGGATCCATCCTGATCATTCAAACGCAAGTACACTAAAACTCCCCGACCTTCTTGTTGAATTAACTTCAGAGAAGTTCTCAACTCCTTACTTACTTCACTTGATCCTCTTAAAAAAACATCTTCCACTACCGACTCTTTATGAACCCGAACCATAACCGGTTCCTCTCCACTAACATCCCCTTTAACAAAGGCCAAGTGGAGATCTCCGTCTAATTCATTTCTAAACAAACGTAGATCAAAATCGCCCAATTCAGAAGAAAAAAGCTTATTTCCGACACATCGAACAAATTTCTCCGTACTTAAGCGAAACTTAATCAAATCTACAACTGAAAGAATTAACAAATCATGTTCTTTGGCAAATAATTCTAGGTCTGGGAGTCGCGCCATCGTTCCATCTTCATTCATAATCTCGCAAATTACTCCAGCAGGTGTTAAACCGGCAATCTCGACTAAATCTACGGCAGCCTCAGTCTGACCCGCTCTCTTGAGCACACCTCCCTTACGAGCTCTTAACGGAAAAACGTGACCCGGCTTAATTAAATCTTCAGGACGAGTTTCTAAATCAACAGCAGTCAGAATCGTCGTAGCTCTATCAGCAGCTGAAATTCCAGTGGATACATTTTGACGTGCTTCAATACTGATACAAAATGCAGTGCCATGAGAGGATTCATTATCCTTTACCATAAGAGGAATCTTTAGCTTATCCAAACGATCACCTGTCATGGGCATACAAATTAATCCCCTCCCATGTTGAGCCATAAAATTAATAACGTCTGGAGTTATTTTCTCTGCGGCAATTGTAAGATCCCCTTCGTTTTCGCGATGCTCTTCATCCACAACAATAACCATCTTTCCTTTACGGATATCGTCAACTGCTTCTTTAACTTTACTAAGACCCATAGTTAATCCTCTCTCACTTAATTGCTTAACCCATTATACAGAAT
>CAZASS010000023.1:14653-19473 GCA_964487835.1 uncultured Acidobacteriota bacterium
GGCTGAGGATATAAAAAACAATCGAAAAATGGGTGATATTGGTGCAGAACTAATATTATTACGCTATTTAAGTTGAGGAGACTCCCTAATCCAGCGCAACTGGTTATTAGAGACAGTCACAACAGACCGTAAAGACTGATGAAAGTTAGTTGAAATATATTCAACTAACAGCGGATTATCGGCATCTTTGTGAAAAACCCATGTGCCCTTTCGGCTATCCTTGGCATATATGGCAGGAATCTGCACAGATTTTTGGTTAAGAATAATTGGATAAGTCCCCTCTCGCTCTAACTTCAAATTCAACGAAGAAGAACTAATTTTAATTTTCACCTCACCATTTGCAATTAGCTCCTTATAGAGTCGGTCAGAAAGCCACATTGTCAACTCGTCTTTTGATTCTACTCTGACACCAAATTTAAACAGTCCAGTCAAAGAAAATTTCTGCCCAATACGAACCGCTTGCTTATACAGCTGAACCGTTCCCTGTTCACCTTTGGACTCCCACTCCAACACAATATCAGGATGAAATCGGGCTAGTCGAACAACGAATTGACTCTCGGCATTACGAGTCATATTTGAATATACAAGTACAGAATTAGATCCTAAAATTAGCGAATCTCCAAAAACAAATGCCGAAGAAAAAAATGCAAAAACAATCCACATTCCCAATATTCGTTTTACATGGGACTCAACATATTTACTAAGCACATCTACTTCCAAGTTAACTCGGTCACTCTTTTTTAAATTCTCGAAATTTGTGACTTCATGAGTGTGAGGAATAATTGTCACCTCAAAGCTCTCTGAATCTAATCCAGAAATAGTCAAACTAACACCGTTTACAGTAATGCTTCCTTTAAGAACACAGTGATGGAGAATATCCAAGGGAGCAGCAATACGAAAGATTCTGGAGTTTCCATCTGGTGTAACGGAAACAATCTCTCCTGTTTTGTCTACATGTCCTTGAACCAGATGTCCTCCTAAAACACTGGAAAGAGTAGCTGCTGGCTCCAAATTCACCAAATCTCCAACTTGGCAATCGCCAATATTAGTTAGCCTGAGTGTCTCAAGAGAAACTGTTACAGTAAAAGATCTCTCATCCTTTGTGGTAACAGTAAGACATACACCATCAATACTGACACTATCCCCATTACGAAGATTTGGTAGCAACTGATCGCACTTTATCTGGAGATCAGCCCCATCTTTCGTTTGTACTTTTGAAAGGATTTCTCCTCTTTCCTGAATAATTCCAGTAAACATAATTTACACAGTCAAAACACTTAAAAAATTCTTCCCCTTATTAATCACCACTTATTTCTATTTTGTTCCTTTTTTCTCTGAACGTCTCATATTCATTTTTAATAATCGTACTTCTTTTGCTTTCATTTTTCGAGAAGTACCCGGAGAAAGATTACCCAAAACAATAGGACCAATAGAAATCCGACGAAGACTCATGACTGGATGTCCAATGTAATCAAACATCCTTCTTATCTGACGATTTTTCCCGTAAAACAACCCAACCTGGTACCAACAATTCCTTCCCTTTTTCAGCAAAGAGATTCTACAAGATGAAAACAACTCTCCTTTAATTCGAACACCTTGGCGAAGAAGTTTTAACATTTCCTGCTGAGGCTGGCCTCTAACTTTAACTCGATATAATTTCTCGAGCTTTCCCGAACTAGTAATTTTTCGAGTTAACTCTCCGTCGTTTGTTAGTATCATCAGCCCTTCACTTTGAAAATCTAATCTCCCCGCTGGATACAAACGTCCGCTGGAATGTATTAGATCAGTTACCACTGGTCGACCTTTCGGATCAGATACTGAACTAAGAACTCCTTGAGGCTTATTAAGTAAATAATATTTAAGTCTCTCAGGACGAATAAGTATCCCATCCACTTCAATTTTATCTTTTCTCGGATCAGCTTGAGTTCCCAACTTGGAAGTGAGGGTTCCATTTACAGTAACCCTCCCTTGCTGAATTAATTCCTCAGCCTTTCTACGTGAGGTAATCCCTGCAGCGGCAATAATTTTTTGTAAACGCTGTTGCACCGCTAGAACCTTATCATAGGAATGAAACTCATTTATTACGTATATTAGTACCCCTAAAAGCTAACACATTTCACTTCACTAAATGCTCGATAAAATGTCCAAAAAGAAGATACTAAGTGGCAGGCTGAGATAACACTTCTTCTAATTCGTCTAAAGTAGGAAGATCGGAAAGATTCATCAAACCAAAGTGTAAAAGAAAATCTTTACTAGTGCCGTACATAATAGGTCGCCCTACTGCCTTTTTGCGACCACGAATTTCAATTAATCTTTTTTCCAGAAGAGTCCTTATAGTTGAAGTTCCTCTTACCCCACGAATTTCCATAATTTCTGGCACAGTAACTGGCTGTTTATAGGCAATCACAGAAAGTGTCTCTAGGGCTGCCAAAGATAGCTTTGAAGAAGGTTTAGTTTTCAAATACCTGTGAATAATTTCATGATGTTCAGGAAGGCTTGTCATTCGATATCCGCCACCCACTTCACGAATTTCCATTGCTTTCTGTGACGAGTTGAAGTTGGAAATCAGATGTTGAAGCGCCTCCTTAAGATCTGGGGTAGTTGCACTGGGATAAATCTCCTGCAGCTGAGAAAAAGTAACTGGTTCCTTCGCCACAAAAAAAATTGCTAAAATTTGATTCTCTAGTTCTCCTGTTAACATCCCAAAATCCGAATATCTTTAAATACACCTTTTTGCGAGAGTTGAATTTCTTTTGATTTAGCCAATTCCAATAAGGCAACTAATGTAACTGCCAAATGAAGTTTAGAAATTTTATGTTGAAAAAAGAATGAAAATAGAATCTCTGACTGCACTTTTAAAAGATTCCGAATCTCTATGATCTTTTCTTCAACAGTGACCGGATCATGATCTACCTCTACTACAATTTGCTCTTTGTAGCGCTCCACCACTTCATGAAAAGCATGAATCATATCGTACACTGTTGCCGACACAGCCTCCTGCTCTTCCTCTTCAAATTCATTTTCGCCCCGGGACCAAACAGAAAGTTCCACTGTTTCTAACTCGTGCAGCATGTTGGCTGCTCTCTTAAATTTTTCATGCTCTAATAACCGCTGAACTAATTGTTCTCGAGGATCAGTTTCTTCCTCAACAGCAGCTGGATCAGAAGGTAGTAATAATTGCGATTTAATATGAATGAGTGTGGCTGCCATCGCTATAAACTCTCCAGCCACAGTTACGTTCAAATCTTTCATTACCTGAACATAACGCAAATATTGATCAGTAATCTTGGCAATAGGAATATCGTAAACATCAACTTCTTGCTTACGAATTAGATGCAGTAAAAGATCCAGAGGACCCTCAAAGACCTCAATCTGAACGGTATAATCATCTGTTGGAGCTAATATCTGCTGACTCACTCTCAGTACTCTAGCCTTTTGGCCTGACGTGTCTTCGCTATTTTGTACGGGAAAGATAACTTGTTTATAAACGGCTCACAAGAGACATCAATCTTCTAATGAATAGTCAAGTTTCATTGCCTGTCGAACCTCTTGAATCGTCTGCTTAGCAATCCGTCTCGCCTTACGGGTCCCCTCGAAAAGGATTTCCTTTACATCACCTGGCTTACGTTCTAAATTCACGCGCTTTTCATGCAGTGGCTCAACAACAGGGACCATTCCCTTTAATAATAATTCCTTGCAGTCCGTGCAACCTATCCCGGCTGTACAACAACCCTGTACCACCCATTCTTGCCCACTGGATTCAGTGAAAATTTTATGGTAGTCAAATACTGGACAAATTTCAGGATTACCCGGATCAGTACGCCGCTTTCGAGCAGGATCGGTAATCATTGACATGATTTTTTTCTGGATTTTTTGAGGACTCTCCGACAACTGAATTTCATTACCATAACTCTTGCTCATCTTTCGACCATCAGTGCCAGGCAACCGAGAAACTTTTGTTAGTTTGGCTTCAGGTTCAGGAAATACTACACCATACAAATGATTAAACCGACGAGCTATTTCCCGCGATAGTTCAATGTGGGCAACCTGATCCTCTCCGACCGGAACTAAATCCCCTTTATAGATTAAAATATCTGCGGCCTGAAGTAGCGGATAACCTAAAAAACCATAAGTAGACAAATCTTTTTCGTGAAGTTGTTCTATTTGTTCCTTATAGGTTGGAACTCTTTCCAACCAAGGCGTAGGCACAATCATCGAAAGTAATAAATGAAGCTCTGCATGTTCAGGAACCATGGACTGAACCATTATTACTGATTTTTCTGGGTCAAGCCCACTCGACAGCCAATCAATTGCAATTTGCAATACACTATCATGTACAAACTCTACATTCTTATATTCAGATGTCAGAGCATGATAGTCCACAATCCCAAAAACACAGTCATGCTCTTCCTGCATCAAAACCCAGTTTTCTAGAGCTCCTACATAGTTTCCCAAATGTAATTTTCCAGTTGGTCTCATTCCACTAAAAACTCGTTTTTTCATCACAGAATTCCAGATTGATTTTAAGCGTTTATTTTTTTCATAAACATAAATAAAAACTGCACTACAGAAGACAATCCATACATAATTCCAACTAGAAAGCTGCCCTAACAATCAGCTCAATAACCTCATTCAACACAACGCCAACTCCCCCCGATGCAAGAAGTAGAATTAATAAAATAAAACCATACGGCCTTATCTTATCCATTAGTAGGGACAGTTTATCTGGAAGAATTCCTGAAAGCCTGCGACTTCCATCCAAAGGTGGAATAGGAATTAAATTGAAAATGGCCAACACAATATTAAGAAATAGTCCTATT
>CAZASS010000024.1:0-4512 GCA_964487835.1 uncultured Acidobacteriota bacterium
TGTTCGTAGTAACCCTGTGCTTCTTGAGCCATTTCTGACGGACTTAAAATTTTTCCATTTCGGCCCAATGCCAGAGTGAAAGTAGTGGCAAATTTTTGTCGTTGAGCTCCTCCCAGAAGTGAGTAAACGGGACGATTTAATATTTTCCCCAGCAGATCGTGAAGGGCTAAATCAATAGCACATTTGGCCGGTTCCGAACCTTGTAAAGCCGAGTCCATTGTATTGTGAATAAGTTCTAGATCAAATGGATTTTTTTCTTCAATAAAGGGCAGGAGATATTTAATAGCATGGACCATCATCATTTGAGTTTGACCATGATAGTGAGGTACTGGAGCGGTGAGTCCATACCCCGTAATACCATTAGAGGATATTTTGACTACTACCTGATTAGCAGTGTCAACTCGGATAAATCCACCAAGGCCAGCAACTGGTCTGTCATAACTTTTTTCTAAAGGTAAGTCGAGGGTGAAAACTTCAATTTTTTCAATTTTCACTTGCCACCCCTTAGATTTAACAATCTGCTAATTAGAGACAAGAATATGTGTTTAATCAAGTAACCACGATAATAATTTCTTATATACTTAATTTTAGAAAGAGTTTGTTTTGTGTAAGAGCCTTCCTGTAACACTGAATCCGAAACAGTTATTTCACCAGTGGTTTCAACGTAAGGCCGATCTCTTTTCGCCTTTTCAACTACCAATACACTGTCGTAGTAGTGGAGAGAATTAACGGTCTGTGTGAATTTATTTATTCTGAATTTTTTTTGTTCTGAGTGAAAAGCGTTGAGGTGATCGATGAAATTTTTACTGTATTCGATGTAAGAATTTTTTCTTTTATATCCTCCTCCATAGCGTAGCCAATATGAGGTATGTAAATCCTCACATAAATAAACGCCGCCATTTTTAACAGCGCCGAACAATTCTTCGAAAAAAGTAATCTGTTGAAGCATGGTGTGGCCACCATCATCAATTAGGACATCAATCGGGGGGATATTCTGCTTAACCTTAGTTAGAAATTTTTTGTCTGTTTGTGACCCAATAAATATTTTAATGTTTTCTTCTTCTGCTTCTTTACAGTTGGGATTTATGTCAATACCATAAATCTTTGCTTTTTCTCCAAAATAGTTTTTCCACATTTGGAGACTACCTCCGTGGAATACTCCACATTCAAGAACAACGACTTCTTTATCTCTAAATTTGCTGAAGTGTCTCTCGTAAATATCAAAGTAATGATTCCATTTTGCTATTACTCGTTTATTGTTATTCCTAAAATATTTTTCTAAGTCATTCATTATTTTATATCGGGTTTAGAAGAAGATGTGCTTGATGTTTTTAAAGCTTCTATTGAAGAATCGAATGCGTCAGCGATGTCAGTAAGAAATTCCCACTCTTCTTTCGGAGAATCGGTCATGGCGAGATAGCCTGTTGAAGGAGTGCTTGGCCGAAGAATTTGTTTTAGTTCAAAAAGTTGAACGAGTTCTTTTGTGCTAGGTAGAGGATCTTGAGAGTGGAAAAAATTATAGACAATTTCCACGAAATTTGGTCGAAAATAAAGCTGGTGAAAGAGTTCTGTTTGAACTTTTCGAATGCCATGCTTACTCGATGTAATAATGGGGAGCCCTGCTTTAATAAGACTGTCGCGAATTTTTGGTGTATTTGCCAAGAGTTCAAGGAACCGATGGTACTTGGTTTCGTAAAATTTTTGGAGATCTGAATCAGTCATGTATTTCTACCATGAATACCAACAACAAAGGAGGCCCAGCAGCACGATTGGTGGGATCGTGTTTTCAGCTTTAAAAGCCTAAGCTGGGCTAACTGTAATTTTAGTAAAGGTCATCGATAAGCTCTAGTTTTAGTAATCATTTTCGTGCTTGGCAAGACGTCTTTTTAATTCTTTGATTCTGGATAGGGCCCAATCAGGAACTTCACTATTGTTAGCAAGACGCCTTTTTAAGTTTCTGATTTTATCTTTGAGTCCCTCAACTTCCTTATCTCGAGAGTGGAAGCCTAGTTTGAAGATTGTGGTGCTCCTGTGTTCAAGGATTAGACAGAAACAAAACCAAACTATTACAGCTGTAACTATTATCAGACCGATTTGCCAATGCCATTCGAGGTCTGTGATCGTTTGCCATAATTCCATAGCTGCAATTTTATATATTCACCCGGGGATAAGGAAAGAATTAGCGTGAAGAAAAGTTGTTTTGAAGAGATTCCCAGCTAGTCAAAATAAATCATATGCGATTTCCAAGGCTATATCCAATCGAGACGGCTGCCAGACCGAAGACCAGTTGCAGTCCAATGTTACTAACTGCCCGTAGTGGTTCAGCTGTGCGCATAAGAGTAAGAGTTTCATATCCAAAAGCTGAAAAAGTAGTGAAACCTCCCAGAAGACCGACAAAAAGAAAGAGCCGGAATTCAGTGGTAGCTATCTGATATGCGTCGGTGATACCACCTAGAAAACCCATTGCCAGACACCCGATCACATTAACTCCTAGTGTTCCATAAGGTAGCGTTCCCATAGGGAATTGGTGGTGAACTAAGTTTCCGAAGCTGAACCGTAAAATGGAGCCAATAAACCCTCCAGTTCCAACTAAGAGGAGGTGGTATATCCAATTCTTGTTCAAGCTGGGGACCATACCAATCATGGCTGACTAAGTTTAGATTGAACAGGTGGAGGTAGAGCACAAAGATTTAATGAGTGATTTCTAGGATATTCCTTGAGAAAGATTCCATCGTTTTCTGAGATAATTGCATTGTTCACAAGTTTTTGAAGGTTTTGGGAATCTATTATCTTCTAATAAATTCTTTGCATGAATAATGGCACTTTCAACCCATGAATCATCACCTTTGACCTCAATCCAATAGCTTTCAAACTTTAATTGGTTGTTAAATGCTTCTTCATGCTTAAGACCGTTGTAATAAACCAGGTAAGCTTCATCGGCAACATCAAAACCATTTTTACGAAATAACCATTGGTACATCTCAAGTTGTCTTTCGTATGCCTGCCCCCAAGGTTTTTGATGTGTATATTTCCAATCAAATTTTTCCTTAGAGGTTGCTTTGTAATCTGCAATAATTAATTTCCCATCTGGTTTGATCCACACATCATCTATCAACCCGTAAAACTTAAATCCTTTTTCTTCATCTTGAAATCCAATACCTCCCTTTTTGAAACTGCGCCACACATCGATGTCTGGATGATCAAAAGGTATTGCATCTAAATTGTTTTCTATAAACAGCGGATGCTTTTCTTGTTTTTTTCTATAAAAATCAAATTCATTTTTACAGAGATTGTCGACAGCTATATTAAGAGTGAAAGGTATTTGGTGTGGTCTTATTCTATGTTTGTAGGACAAGATAAAGCATCTTTCGCACCTTATAGAAAGTTCTACTGCAGATCTACTTAATTTTTTCATTGTTTTTACTAACTACCAGTCATCCTCTTCTTCGAGATCGTAAGGCTCAGCTTTGATAAGACGACTTTTTAAACTTTTTATTTCGACATCCTTTTCCAAGAGTATGGCCTGGTAATGTTTTCCTTCTTTTTTGCGCAATTCAGATTGAATATCTCTAGACTTTTCAACTTCTTTAATTTTAAAGGTTTGCCTACGGAAGATGCTATAAATTATCCACGCTATTGGCAGAGTTGCTATGGGTACTAGTAGTACTATTGGAGTGTTAGGAAATTCCATGAACATAGTATAGTTTGCAAGCTAGGTCTGTAATAGTACAGGATACGATGAAGAAAAATTTCAATGGGTAAGTTAATTCATAACTCTATACTTCCAAGGAGGCATTGCATTTTTGTCTTTCCAAAGACCGAGTTTCTTTGCCTTGGCTAGTTTCTCTGTTTTTGCAAATGCCGCATCTTTTGAATATTTTTTAAAATGCCAAGCATAACCGGCCTGAACCATTGCAAGATTTATATTCTTTGAACCAAGATAAACAGAGCCGATTGAACGACCATAACGGTCTTTCCTTTTGACAATAACCTTGACTTGCTTTCCAAAAATTAGATCACTTAAATAGCTTTTTGCCTTCTGGCCAAATGCTTGACCATTTTCTGGGGTATCAATGTGTTCGAACCGGATCTTTGTTTGTTTCTTAGCTGAGTCTAGAATAGTGATTGTATCGCCATCAGCAACACTGACGACTTTGCCGGTAATAGTTTCGGCAAAGGCACAGGCTGTGAACAATAACGTAAGTGCAAAAAGTTGAATTCTCATATTACATTACACAAAAATAACCGTATGACACTGAAAATACAAGGGTAAGAGTTAGTGGGGGTGCTGGACTCGAACCAGTGGCCCCCTACTTGTAAGGGAGTCTAGGGCAGAAATGCTCTAGACTGTTCCCTGCAAGGGTTTCAGAGCCTAAAGCTATTCCTGTCTATAATTTCCAGTTGTCCATTAATTACATTATGTTGAGTTGTTGTTAGTCGTTGTTGGCTATGTGTGACCGCAAAACGGTAGCAAAAGTGGTAGCAGTAGGAAATTCAGTAAACCACCAATCG
>CAZASS010000024.1:4522-13537 GCA_964487835.1 uncultured Acidobacteriota bacterium
AGTGGTAGGGAGCCCCTATAGCCCCAGTTTCTAACATGTAACATTAATCCCCGTTTCTTGCTGATAACACGGGGATAAAGATTGGTGGGCGGTATTGGACTCGAACCAACGACCCCCTCCTTGTAAGGGAGGTGCTCTAGCCAACTGAGCTAACCGCCCGGCAGGACCATAGACGATGAACCGGGGGGACATACGCCGAAAAAGCTGGGCCATAGTATAGCAAAAGACCTTAGTTAGGGGGCGCTCTATATGAAACTAATAGTAAGTATTTGAAAAGTAGTTGATTGGATGTTTTTTAGGCCTCCCGTTCGAATTGCTTTTGCTTCTTTCTTGTTGGTACGATTTTGTCTATGGGACGGAAATTTATTTTGGGGATCCACATGTTGATTGCCTTAATAGGCCTCCAGGCTGAGAGTCTTGTTCAGCATAAAGCTGAGAGAGCCCCCGAATATTTCAAAGCTTTTCGGGAACAGCAAAACAAGGGGAATTTATCTCGTACGGTACTGAACAATGGTTTAACTGTGCTTATTGAGGAACAGCCACTAGATCCCCTAGTGGCTATTCTCATTCATATCAAAACCGGCTATGAGAAGTTGTCGGATGAAGATCAACAAATAAGCCAACTTTTGGGACAGATGTATGCACATAGAAGTCCAGTGGTGGATGACATAAATGATTTGGGAGCGCTATTTCGTGTTCAAACTGGTTATGACAGTACTGTGCTTTCGACAGTTGGTCCCGCTAAAAACCTAACGCAGTTACTAAAACTCCAAGTTGATCTATTACAAATGCCTAACTTCGAAGAAGAAAAAATCGAATGGGAAATACAGGCATTATTGGAGAAGTTTCAGACCGGAACTTTTGATTTTACAGAGGGTTTTGGGTGGCAAGTTGAACGGTCTGTCTACTCCGAGAAGGGAGTTTGGAGCAATCCAAATTTTACTTGGCAGGAACCCCTCAGCTTTCAAAACATTGAGGTAATTCGTCAAAAGCTTATTGCATTTCATGCTCAATATTATCAATCTGCCAATGTGATTCTTTCAATTGCAGGTCAGGTGCGTCGAGAACAAGTTCTGGAGAAAGTGGCTGAATTTTACGGGCCTATGAAATCCATTCAACCTCAAAAACTATTACAGGTGGTTCCCAGAGAAGTGCCATCACAATCGTCTTTTCGATATCGTCATTTGAGGGGAGCAAGACGACACTTTATTAGATTCTCTTATCCAATTCCAGGACAATTAAGCGAAGACTACTATCCTTTACTCCTTCTCTCTTATGTTCTGGGAGAGGGGCATGGCTCCTTACTGAAGAGATCGATGTTGGGAAATCAGGGAAGTGTTTTCGATGTCTGGGTCAAAGTAGAATCCTTTCGAAGCCATGGCACTTTCTCTTTTTTTCTTAAACCCTATCCAGAGAAGATAGATCGTGCCGAGGGACAGGTCTTAGCTTGTTTGAAACAGCTTAAAGATTTAGGGGTCTCTGCAATACAATCTGAACGGGCTAAGTCACTTTTACTAAAGGATCACTACAAGCGGTTGCAGAGTGTAGAAGAGCGAGCTCATTTGTTGGCTTATCATCAGTCGTTGGGAGATTATCTTAATCGTAATAACTTGGAAAAACGATTGGAGTCCATTACGCCTCAACAGATTTCTTTAGTTTTGAAACGTTATTTTTCGGAAGAAAATCTTTCGTTGTTTGAGTATTTTCCTCAGTCTGCTGAGTCGCGGAATTTTACTACTGAAAAGCTTTTAGAAACTTTACAGGTGCTAGTTACAGCAGAATTGAAAACGCAGTCAAAAACATCGCAGGTATTGCCAGATCGCAAGGAGCAATGGGGTAGCTTGGTACCTCAACTAACCCCAAGCTATGTTAAACATACTCTGAAAAAGAGTTCCATCCTGAGGGGGCCTGATATTTATTTTCAGGAAGAACATGTTCTTCCACTAGTGCACATAGGATTTTTCTTTCCCGGTGGGCGTGCAAAAGAATCTGAGGAAAATGCAGGAATCACTGAATTGATGTTACGTGTTTTATTGCGGAATTCAGATGGCAGGATAGATTCTTGGAATAAATTAGAAGAATCAGGTGCAGAAATCAATTTTGTTAACGAGATTGATTTTTTTGGGATTCGAGGAGTGCTTCTTTCCAATCAAGTTGAAGCATTTTTCAAGACTCTTCTGGAATGGGTATATCGTCCAGTTGTTACCGAAATTGATTTGAATATAGAACGTCGAAGGATGTTAGAGATTTTAGAAAGGGAGGGAGAAGACCCTTTATTAGTTAGGATTAATGTGGCTAAGAAACAAATCTTTCCAAAACATCCTTACGGTTTGAATCGTTATGGTACAAAGAAAAGCATGTCTAGTCTAAATATTGAATCCGTTCAGGATTGGCTAGTTAGTCAGATGAGTGATATCCACCCTTTGATTGTGGTACGAGGAGATATTAAAGGGACTTCCTTTTTACAAAATTCCATTTCAGATTTAAGTAATTCCAAGCGTGAAAGGCGTGAACCTATTATCGTTGAAAGTGTAAAATCGCTCCAGAATTCAGTAGTAGAAACTGAAGGGCGTGAGTTTTTTTTGATTTCCAAAGGACCATCTAAAGGTTCACGGGAAGAAGCAATATTGGATGTTGTGGATACCGCTTTATTTGGTTCCAAGGGTAGCTTGGTAATTTCCTTAAGAAACGGACAGGGAATAATTCAGGAAATTGATATAGTTCGGCAAGCCGGTCTAAATGGGGGGGTGATTTTCACTCGTGCTTTGGCAACAAAGGGGCAGGCGGAAAATGTGAGAGGTAGTTTGTGGGAGGAGTTCGATAAACTGGGTCGAGTGCCCCAATCAAAAGTAGAATTTTTACCAACATTAGTAAGTGTCTTAACTCAATTTTATATATCTCAGCAATTTGGTGAGCATTTTATTGTAGAGACAATGCGTAATTTAGTGGCAGGTCAGGGCCCTGAGTATAAAATGCAATATTTTTCTCGAATTAAGAATGCATCTAGAATAGATATTTTGTCGCAAGTAAAACGTTACTTTTTGTTTGAGCAAGAGAAATAATTAGGTTTTGATACTAAATTCAGTTTACTGGTGTAATCCGGAAATAAAGGAAAGACGACCATAATGAAAGCAGTTATTCTAGCAGGAGGTTATGGGACTCGATTTTGGCCGGTTAGTCGACAGAGTCATCCTAAACAATTTTTGAAGATCTCAGGTTCTAGAACTATGTTGCAGGAGACGGTTGACCGGGTTCGGTCCTTACTTTCATCGCAGGATATATATATTGTCTGTAGTAACCAATATGTTGAGGAAATTCGTTTTCAACTTCCAGAGCTTGAGACAAAGCAAATTATTGTAGAGCCTTTGGCTCGTAGTACTGCTTCTTGTATTGGATTAGCAGCTACTTATTTGCAGAGGTACCATCCAGATGAGGTAATGGCCGTTCTTCCTTCTGATCACTTAATAGGGCAAGTGGATGAATTTATTCAAGTGCTAGAAGCGGCCCAGGAGTTAGCAAATCAGAATTGGCTTGTTACTTTTGGTGTGCAACCTTCTCATCCAGCAACCGGTTATGGTTACTTGCTTCAGGGGGAGGTGATTGGGAAGTTTGGTGGTTGCTCAGCGTATCAAGTAACTCAGTTTACTGAAAAACCCGATCTAGAACAGGCTACTCAGTTTTTGTTAAAAGGTAACTATTACTGGAATAGCGGAATGTTCGTTTGGAAGATTAAAAGTATTCTTGAAGAAATAAATTCTTGCATGCCGAATTTGGGCCAATCTCTTAAGGAAATCGATAATAGTTGGGGGGATAATGAGCGGATGTTGAAACTCTTTGCTAGCTTAGAAAATATTTCGATAGATTTTGGGGTAATGGAGAAAGCTAAGAAGGTAGCATTTTTTCCCTGTGATTTGGGATGGAATGATATGGGAAGTTGGAAAGCTTTAGAGGAAATTAGTTCTCAAGATTCACAAGGGATGAGTTCGAACATTCCCTTTATAAACATTGATGGTCGTGACTGTTTTATTCACGCAGCACAGGAGAAAGTCATTGCATTGGTCGGAGTGGAAAATTTGTTAATTATTGATACCCCCGATGCTTTGTTGGTGTGTGATCGTGAGCGTGCTGAAGATGTTAAGAAAGTTGTTGATCGTCTTAGAGATAAAGAGCTCAAAGAGTATCTATAGTGTTGGGGAGGAACCGTCATGCTTGACGATTTAAAGTCGATTAGGAAGCAGGATAGAGATGGAATGTTAGCTATCCTAAATCGTTTTGACAAGCAGCTTGAGGAAGCTCTGGAGATTGGCCTAGAGATTTTTTCGGCTGAGAAAATTTCTCCAGTAGAGAATGTTTTAGTATGTGGATTGGGAGGTTCTGCCAGTGGAGGAGATTTTCTACAGGCCTATCTTGGAAACAGCTTAAGGATCCCTTTTTTAGTCAATAGAGGGTATTCCATTCCTAGTTTTGCTAGTCCGTCAACATTAGTTTTTGTTTGTAGTTATTCGGGGAACACCGAAGAAATTATTTCAGCTTTTCAAGAATCACGGGAGGCTGGGTGCCAAGTAATTTGCTCCACGAGTGGTGGGCAGCTTAAGGAATTAGCCAGTCAAAACGGGTGTCCTTGCATTCAACTGCCAGAAGGATATCCTCCAAGAACCGCTTTGGGGTACTCTAGCATCCCGTTGTTGGGGGTTTTGTCTAGGTTGGGTGTGATATCCGATCGCGCAGAAGAGGTGAGACAGGCAATTCCTTGGGTGCGTTCCTGTATTGATCGCTATAGTGAACATACACCTTCTCAGGATAATCCAGCCAAAAAATTGGCATTACAAGCACATCGAAAAATTCCTATTTTTTATGGCAGCCAGGGCCGATTGGAAATGGTTGCTGTTCGGTGGCGCACACAGTTTTCTGAAAATGCCAAACAACTTGCATATTCTGGTGTGTTGTCCGAGATGAATCATAATGAAATTGCAGGTTGGAGACATCCTGCTGCTTATTTTCAGCATCTACTTCCTGTATTTTTAAGGGATTGCGATGATCATCCTCGAATACAACTTCGGGCTGAGATAACGGCTAAAATGTTAAAGAAAGAATCAGGAGCTTGTTTTGAGTGTTGGAGTGAGGGCGAGAGTTGGTTGCAGCGATTGTTAGCATTAATGCTTTTAGGAGACTATGCGAGTATATATCTTGCCTTTTTAAATCAAGAAGATCCCACGACAGTTGAAGTTATTGAGTCTTTGAAGTCGCGTTTAAAAGATCATATTTCTAGCTGATGACAGAATTTCAAAAGGAGAGAATACAAGCTTGGCTCAAGTTGAGTTGAATCGAGAAATTTTTCGACAATACGATATTCGTGGCATTGCTGAAGGTGATCTTTCTGATGAAATAGTAGAACGTTTAGGACGTGCAATCGGAACCTATCTTAAACAAAATGAATGTCAGAAAATCACATTAGGACGAGACTGTCGCTTAAGTTCAGAACGACTCAGAAATGCTCTTTCCTATGGGCTTCTTGATACTGGTCTTGATATTACGGATATTGGAGTGTGTCCCACTCCACTGCTCTATTTTTCACTGCACGAATTAGAATCTCATGGTGGAATTATGATTACAGGAAGTCATAATCCTGCAGAATATAATGGGTTTAAAGTGGCTTTGGGAAAAACTACAATTTATGGAGATCAGATTCAACAAATTGGGGAAATAGCCGGTTCTGGTAATTTTATTCAAGGGAAAGGAACTTTGGAAAAAATTTCTCTTATGCAAACGTATCATCAAAATTTAGTGGAGAATTTGGGAACTCTCCCAAATTCTCTGCGAGTTGTCGTAGACTGTGGAAATGGTACTGCTTCACCTATAGCTCCAAATTTATACCGTGACCTTGGTTGTGAAGTGATTGAGCTTTATTGCACCATGGATGGGCATTTTCCTAATCATCATCCAGATCCTACCGTAGTAGATAATCTTCAGGATCTAATCCAGACAGTTCAACAGAGTTCAGCAGATTTGGGGATTGCTTTCGATGGGGATGCTGACAGAATTGGCGCTATTGATAATCGGGGGAACATAATTTGGGGAGATGAGTTGATGATTCTCTTCAGCCGATCTGTTTTGAATGTTCAACCCGGAGCTACCATAATTGGTGAAGTGAAGTGTTCTAAGAACCTGTATGATGACATAGAGAAGCGTGGAGGACGTGGAATTATGTGGAAGGCAGGTCACTCTTTAATTAAGGCTAAGATGAAGGAGGAAGGAGCGGCTGTGGCCGGGGAGATGAGTGGTCATATATTTTTTGCTGATCGATATTTTGGTTATGATGATGCAATCTATGCGGGAGCTCGTTTGCTAGAATTAATTTCTAACTGTGGACAGGGAATATCCGAAATGTTAGCAGATGTTCCCAAGACATATAAAACACCAGAAATTAGAATGGATTGTTCAGAGCAACGCAAGTTTGAAATTGTTAGCCAAGCTCGAGAATTTTTTGAAAAGAGTTATTCTACTGTTACTGTAGATGGTGTCCGAGTTATCTTTGATGATGGCTGGGGGCTGGTTCGTGCTTCCAACACCCAGCCGGCATTGGTTTTGCGCTTTGAAGCGGATAGTCAGGAACGTTTGGATGAAATTCAGGCACTTGTCGAAAATAAGTTGGAAGACTTCATGTGAGCAATATAATAGGTATAAGCTGTATCTGGATCGTTTATGGGTGGAAGCAAATTAACTGTGATGGGGCGTGATTATGGGTAGTTATAACATTTTGATCGTCAGTGATGGAACGGGAGAGACCGCCAATCGAATGCTTAAGGCGGCAATGTTGCAGTTTCGAGAAGACATTGTGATTTCCCGACATTCCAATATTCGGACCGAAGGTCAAATTCGTGAAATTTTGCAGGAAGCTTCAAATGGGAGAATACTGGTTGTACACACTTTTGTGACTTCTGAATTAAGAGATTTTGTCCGAACAGCAGCTGAGGAAGAAGGGGCTCAGTGTATTGATTTAATTGGTCCTATAATGGGAAATCTTTCTTCATTTTTTGAAACCTCTCCAGAGGCGGAGCCTGGGCTACTACATCGTGTAGATGCTGAATATTTTGCACGCATTGACGCAATTGAATATGCGATTCGTCACGATGATGGACGTAGTGTTAATGAAATTGATACTGCCAATATTGTTTTATTGGGAGTCAGTCGTACATCTAAGACGCCCTTGAGTATTTATTTAGCACAAGAGGGACAGACCGTAGCCAATATTCCTATTGTGCAAGGTATTAGGATTCCAGATGAAGTTTTCCAGATAGATCAAGAGAAGATCGTGGGACTTTCAATTGATCCAGAACGGTTAGCAGTGATTCGTAGTGCCAGACTTTTGCAGCTTGGAGTTAAAGATAGTAGTTATGCTGACTTAGCTCGAATTAAAGAAGAGTTGAGCTATGCACATACTATGTTTATTCAGAATCCTACATGGCCGGTGATTGATGTGACAGGTAAGTCTCTCGAAGAACTGGCTCACGAGGGGCTTGATAGCCTGTTTGGAAAAGGGCGAGGACTCTAATCTCGTTTTTATAGGACGGGATAATAGTTTCAAGGATATTCATAGTCAGTATGATTTTGGCTTTCAAGTATCACAGTTACGGAAATGACTTTCTGATCGTTCCGGTCAATGAAATTAATCCAGAAGATTATGCTGAATTGGCTAAGGAGATTTGTCATCCTCATTCAGGAATAGGTGCTGATGGATGTGTCTATCTTGAGGAATCTGGAGAAGAGGAATTTCAGTTAAGAATTTTCAATCGAGATGGAAGTGAGGCCGGGATTTCAGGTAATGGAGCTCGGTGTGCTAGTGCTTTTTTACACCATCAGGATCGTATAAATAAGGCAGAAGTCAAGCTGCAGACTAAGTCGGGTCTAAAGGTTTACACTTTGTTGGAATCTAGTCAGTCATGTTGGAAATACCAATCTCTTATGGGAGTTCCCGATTTTGAATTGGAATCGATCCCAATGCGGTCTGATTCTGGTGTGCAATCAATAGAAAACTATCCTCTTCAGGTTGAAGATGAGAAAGTTTGGATTCATGCCTTATCTGTGGGTAATCCTCAATGTGTAGTTTTTGTGGAAAGTTTTCCCAAGGAGTTAGACTTTAAACGACTTGGTGGGGGAATAGAAAACCACCCTGATTTCCCGGAGCGTACTAATGTTAGCTTTGTCCGAGTGGATGGTATTGACAGGTTGCAGATTAAAATTTGGGAGCGTGGAGTAGGACCAACGTATTCTTCGGGAACCGGTTCCTGCGGAGCTGCAGTGGCCGCTATTCGTGCTGGAAAGGTCAAATCTCCAGTTCAGGTGCATACTGAGACAGGACATCAAGTGGTGGAATGGAGTCCCGGTAGTGCTATTGTGCTAACTGGGGAAGCATCCTTAGTTGGTGAAATTAAATTTCATTGGAGTCAAAGTGACTGAAACCAATTTAGTTGAGCGGATTTCTTCTGAAATTGATCAAATAGTAGAACTATTGCGTCAGTTAGTCGAAATGGAGAGTCCTAGCCATTCCAAGGAATTGGTGGATTGCTTGGGAGTTTTTGTAGCAGATTATTTACATGGAAAAGGGTTTCATCCTGAGGTTATTCCCAGAGAGACGGTAGGGGACATTGTATGGACAGAGTGGGGTGGCCAAGAAGAAGGAAAAATATTAGTACTATGTCATCTTGATACTGTTTGGGATTCAGGATCTTTGAAAAAAAATCCATTTCGTATTGAAGATGGCCGGATATATGGTCCGGGAATTTTTGATATGAAGTCTTCAGTGGTCGCCACTCTAAAAATTCAGGAATATCTTTCCAAGGGTTGGATTAAAACACGTAAAAATATTCGTTTTTTGTACACTACTGATGAAGAAACAGATAGTTCGCAAAGTCGTGAAATAATTGAAGATTTTGCTCGACAGAGTGATCTGGTTTTAGTTTTAGAGCCGCCTCTTCTTGGTGGTGTTCTGAAAACCTGTCGAAAAGGGGTAGGGTC
>CAZASS010000024.1:13547-16967 GCA_964487835.1 uncultured Acidobacteriota bacterium
GAAATGGCTAGACAGGTTTTAGATATTAATTCATTAGCTTCACCTGATGTTGGAACTACTGTTGCTGTAAACCTTGTTCAAGGTGGCACTGCTCGTAATGTCATTCCTGAATATGCAGAGGGACTGATTGATGTTCGTTTTAGAACTCTTGAGGAGGGAAAAAGAATAGATCAACTTATAAGGGATCGTACAATTCATTTACCCGGAATTAGTCTGGAAGTAGAGGGAGGGATTGAACGGCAACCTATGATTAAGAGTGAGCATTCTCATGAACTATTCTGTCAGGCTAGAGACATTGCTGCCGAATTGGACATGGACTTGAAAGAAGGTGAAAGCGGAGGGGCTAGCGACGGAAATTTTACTGCTGTTTTGGGGGTAGCCACCTTAGATGGATTAGGGATTACAGGGGATGGAGCTCATGCTTGGGATGAACATATTTTGTTGGAAGCTGTGGCCCCTCGTATAGCGTTTTTGACACGATTATTGGAGAGTTTCTAGGTAACGTGACTTGAACAAGTCGAATGCTACTACTGAATGTTGATGTACTAGGCCAAGTCTTGATATGGTGTGAGTTCTTTGTAGTTTTCCAGATTTAGTCTGGTAGGCCTGTCAGTTATTTGATCAAAATAGGGAAGGTAATATGAGCGAGTCAAAAATCACTGTGCCCCAAGAGGGCGATAAAATTGTAATTGAAGGAGATGAGGTTCGGGTTCCAGACCAACCAATTATACCTTTCATAGAGGGTGACGGAATCGGGATTGATATTTGGAGAGCAACTCGACGGGTTTTAGATGCCTCAGTTAAGTCAGCTTATCAAAATGAGCGTTTGATATCCTGGATGGAGATCTTTGCTGGTGAAAAAGCGCAAGATCAATTTGGTGAGTGGTTGCCAGATGAGACGGTACAGGCAATTTCTGATTATTCAGTTGCTATTAAGGGGCCGTTGACAACCCCAGTGGGTGGAGGGATTAGGAGTCTTAATGTCACACTTCGTCAGGTTTTGGACCTTTATGCCTGTGTTCGTCCCTGTCGTTATATTGAAGGCGTTCCTTCTCCTGTTCGCGAACCTCACAAGTGTAATGTTGTGATTTTTCGTGAGAATACGGAAGATGTTTATGCAGGTCATGAATGGAAAGAAGGTAGTGGGGAGGTTAAGGAGGTTATTGATTTTCTTAACTCAAATTTTTCTACTGGTATTCGATCTGATTCTGGAATTGGTATTAAGCCGATCTCAATTTTTGGGACCCAGCGTTTAGTACGTAAAGCCATTCGGTATGCCTTAGATCATGGAAGAAGGCGTGTGACAATGGTTCACAAAGGCAACATTATGAAATTCACTGAAGGAGCTTTTCGTGATTGGGGGTATCAATTAGCCCAAGAGGAGTTCGGTGAAGTATGCATCAATGAGGATGATTTGTGGGAAAATCATGGTGGTGAAATTCCAGAAGGTAAGATCCTGATTAATGATCGTATAGCAGATGCAATGTTCCAACAGGTTCTTCTTCGTCCTGATGAGTATGAAGTAATTGCATTGCCCAACTTAAATGGAGATTATCTGTCTGATGCCTGTGCGGCTCAGATTGGAGGGTTGGGAATGGCCCCTGGAGCTAATATAGGTGATGGAGTAGCTCTGTTTGAAGCTACTCATGGAACAGCTCCCAAATATGCAGGTCTGGATAAGGTTATTCCTAGTTCAGTAATTATATCTGGCATGATGATGTTGGAGTATATGGGGTGGCAGGAAGCAGCTGATACTATTTACTCATCCTTGGGTAAAACAATTTCCCAGAAGCAAGTTACCTATGATTTGTCGAGACAGATGGAAGGGGCCCAAACCCTTAAGACCAGTGAATTTGCCTCAGCTCTTATTGAAAACATGGATTAATTCTTAAGGAAAAAAATGCGAAAAAAAGTAACAGTTGTTGGTGCTGGGCATGTAGGTGCAACCATAGCGTTGCGATTAGTCGAAAACCAACTTGCAGATGTTGTTTTGGTGGATATTTTGGAAGGAATTCCTCAAGGTAAAGCACTTGATTTGTTAGAGGCAGGTCCTGTTCAAGGGTATGACTTTATGTTAACTGGATCCAATGATTACAAGTCGACTCAAGATTCTGACATTGTGGTTATTACTGCGGGACTTCCCCGTAAGCCTGGAATGAGTCGAGATGATCTTCTACTCAAGAATGCTGGAATTGTAAAGGCTGTTACCACGGAGGTAGCTCAAAATAGTCCTGAGGCTGTCATTATCGTAGTAAGCAATCCTTTAGATGCTATGTGTCATGTAGCTAAGTGGACTAGTGGTTTTCCACGTCAGAAAGTGATAGGGATGGCCGGAATTTTGGATTCGGCACGGTTTCGCACATTTATTGCCCAGGAATTAAATGTATCAACTGAAAGTACTCATGCATTTGTTTTGGGAGGGCATGGAGATACTATGGTTCCATTACCTCGTTACTCTACTGTAGCGGGTATTCCTATTACTGAATTGATTCCCAAAGATCGTTTAGACTCCCTAATCCAACGTACTAGGGATGGAGGAGCAGAAATTGTCAAGCTCCTTAAAGAGGGCAGTGCGTATTATGCACCGTCAGCCGCAGTTGCCGAAATGGTAGAGTCCATCCTTTTAGACAAGAAGAAAATTTTACCTTGTGCTGCTTGTTTGGAAGGGGAGTACGGTATTAGTGGTCTTTACTTGGGAGTTCCTATTAAGCTAGGAAGTGGCGGTATTGAAGACATTTTACAGATCAATCTTAGTACAGACGAAAAAGCGGAATTGCAGAGGGCTGCGGCTGCGGTTGAGGAATTGGTAGATGTTCTCAAAGAAAATGGATATCTGAAGTAATTTGTAGGTGCGGAATATATCAGCTGTTAGTTTGTACTTGGCAATTCGTTCGGTCAGCGTTTAGATTTTCAATTTCTAATTTCAAGATGTAGAATTTGTTAATGTATTGGTTTGTTTTTGCCACGAATCTAGTACTTCCTGTTTACTTATCCCCACTGATCTTATTTTTATCCCAGCAGCACGAATATTTTTGGAATCCTGTGGAGAGTTTAGATGCATCCTTTTGATTGGATGATTGTCTTTCTCTATTTTGCCTTAAGCTTTGGTATTGCCGTTTGTTATTCCAATAAGGCAGGTATAAGTACTGAAGAATTTTTTCTTTCTGGACGCAATCTTCCCTGGTGGTTGGCGGGTACATCAATGGTTGCTACGACATTTGCTGCTGATACTCCATTGGCGGTTACTGAGTTGGTTGCGCAACACGGAATAGCTGGTAATTGGCTGTGGTGGAATTGGTCTAAACGTAGTGCAAGGCGCAGTACTGGCAGGAGCCGGGCGGATCATTGCAGTTGACCTGCTCGACAACAAGCTTGAATACGCAAAGGAATTCGGTGCAACTAATCTCGTCAATGGCAGTA
>CAZASS010000024.1:16977-19273 GCA_964487835.1 uncultured Acidobacteriota bacterium
AGATACTTCCAGCTTATTGCAATTGGACACAATTTTGTTTTAATGGAATGAAGTACGATAAAAATAGAAATACTTTAGTTGAACCATACCTACCAAATCATGAAATTGGAATTGTACATTTTGCGGGTAAACATAATGATAAGATAAATGTGAATGTTGACAGTGTTTTTCTTTGCCAGGCTATGGAGAAGGGCAGGGGTTGTAACTGATGTTGAATTTATAGAGTTGCGTTATTCTGGTAAACCAGCTTCATTTTTGCGTGGCTTTCGAGCTATATATTTAGGTTTGTTTATCAACACTGTGATTATGGGCTGGGTCAATGTAGCCTTATCTGCCATTTTAATCGGTATGTTTGATATCGAGTTTTCTCAAGTTATTTATTACGTTTTTGTAGCTATGCTGTTTGTCGCAGTATATTCAGCTCTGTCTGGTTTGTGGGGAGTAGTAGTAACAGATCTTTTACAGTTCGTCATCGCGATGACCGGATCGATACTAATGGCTGTGGTGGTTCTTAGATTGCCACAAGTGGGTGGAATTTCCGGTTTGAAAAGTCAGCTTCCTAATTGGATGTTTCAGTTTACTCCATCAGTTGGTTCTAGTATGGAAATTTCTGTCTCTCAAGGGGTGTTGTCCTTGAGTGTTAGCGCTTTTGTGGCATACATTTTTGTTCAATGGTGGGCTGCCTGGTATCCAGGTTCTGAGCCTGGTGGGGGTGGATATGTAGCACAGAGAATGATGTCTGCAAAGAATGAGAAGCATGCTTTTTGGGCTACTCTATGGTTTACAGTAGCTCATTATTGTCTGCGTCCTTGGCCTTGGATTTTAGTAGCGCTCTCTAGCCTAATACTCTATCCCGATCTAGCTATGGAAGACAGGAAACTAGGATATGTGTATGTCATGAGAGATTTTCTTCCAGTAGGTGTGAGAGGTTTATTAGTAGCGGCCTTTTTAGCAGCTTATATGTCTACGATAGCAACTCAGTTGAACTGGGGAACTTCATATGTAGTCAATGACTTTTATAAACGATTTTTGCATCGGTCAGGTTCAGAAAAACACTACGTGTTTGTTTCCAGAGTAGTGACTCTAGTACTTATGCTTGCCTCCATTTTGATTACCTTAGTTATTCAAACTATTTCAGGAGCTTGGCAGTTCATTATTGAAGCGGGTGCTGGTCTTGGTTTGGTTCTTATACTTCGTTTTTATTGGTGGCGTATAAATGCCTGGAGCGAATTGGTTGCCACTGTAACCCCCTTTATGGTGTATGCGTATATGAAGGTTTTTACAAATGTTATCTTCCCAGAAACCCTTTTTTATATAGTTGGATTTACTACGGTGGCCTGGTTGCTGGTGACCTTTCTAACCCCTCCAGTAGAACGGCAGCATCTGATTGAGTTTTATCAACGAGTTCGTCCTGGAGGAATTGGTTGGAAGGCAGTGCAAAAAGATGTTCCTGATTGCGCAAACAATTCTGGTTTTGGATGGGTTTTTGTAGACTGGATTTGTGGAGTTCTGCTGGTCTATATGACTCTCTTTGGGGTGGGGAAAGTTATTTTAGGCGAATTTTTTATAGGAGTGTCATTGTTGTTATTAGCTCTTCTAGCCGCTGCTGTAATTTATTGGGATCTTTCTAGGCGTGGTTGGGAAGAGGTCATAAAATGATGTTTAATGACGAAATGAATGGTTAAAAAAATCATAATCAAGTAGGTGGAAAAGGGATGGAATCTTACACTGATTGTCGAATACGTGTCCGTTATGCTGAAACTGATCAGATGGGAGTAGCCTACTACGGAAACTATTTTGCTTGGTTCGAAGTGGGTAGAACAGAGTTTTGTCGCCAACATGGGTTTTCTTATAAAGAGATGGAAGACAAAGCTGAACGTTTTTTACCTGTTTCTGAAGCCTATTGTCGTTATGTGAGACCTTTACGGTATGACAGCGAATTTATAGTGCGTACTCATGTGAACAAGTTACGTCGTCGTGCTGTGACTTTTGTCTACCAGATTCTCGACCTCAATAGCGAAGAAGTCTACGCTGAAGGGAAGACTATTCATATAGTTACCGATCGAACTGGTAAGCCCAAGACCTTTCCCGAACACTACCGGGATCTTTTGTTGGAAAAGTAATTAATAGTAAAGGTCAAAGTTGTGGTTTTAAGTTTTTATTTTTCTAGGAAAGATGTTCCAGTAGTTTATGGATTCCCAGTGATTTGGTAGTTTGAGCAACCAACGCAAAACGTTCTTGTGAGTCCTGCTGGTGATTCAAAGTGAATTTTTTTGAATCAAATAGATGAGTAAGA
>CAZASS010000025.1:0-18992 GCA_964487835.1 uncultured Acidobacteriota bacterium
CATCGAAGAGTTAGATGTTGAAGCTCGTGACACTAAACTAGGACCCGAAGAAATTACTTGTGATATTCCAAATGTAAGTGAATCTATTCTGCTGGATTTAGATGAAAGTGGAATTATTCGGATTGGGGCAAGTGTTCATCCTGGCGATATTTTGGTAGGGAAGGTGACTCCTAAAGGAGAAACGCAACTGACTCCAGAAGAGAAACTTTTGCGAGCAATTTTTGGGGAAAAAGCTGGGGAAGTTAAGGATGCTTCTCTCTACGCTCCGCCTGGAATCGAGGGTACGGTTGTAGATGTCAAAATATTTTCTCGCATGCGTGTAGCCAAGGATTTGAGAGCTCTACAGAATGAACAGGAGGAAGTTAAGGGCTTAGAAGAAGATTTGCAAGACGAAATCAGAATTATCCAAGAGGAGAGCGCCAAGAAGATTATCGACATTCTGGCAGGCCAAAAGGCCAGTACTAGGATTTTGAGTGAGGAACGGAAGCAAGTTGTTAAGAAGGGAGAAAAATTAAAGAGAAGAATTCTGCAAGATTTGCCTTATGAGCGGTTAAGAAAAATTAAGGTGGAGGGTGCAAAAGCTACTAAGGAAGTTTCGCAAGTAGAGTCTAGAACTAGTAGGCAGACTAAGGTTCTTCATTCTTTACACGAAGATCGTTTAGCGCGAATGGAAACAGGAGATGAACTTCTTCCTGGTGTTATTAAGATGGTGAAAGTTTACGTTGCTATGAAACGAAAACTTTCAGTTGGTGACAAGATGGCTGGACGTCATGGAAATAAAGGGGTTATTGCCCGAATCTTGCCTGAAGAAGATATGCCTTATTTGGAGGATGGAACTCCTGTAGAGATTGTTTTGAATCCTCTCGGGGTACCTTCACGTATGAACGTTGGCCAGATTTTAGAAACGCATTTGGGATGGGCTGCAAAAGCCCTTGGGCTACACTATGCAACTCCGGTTTTTGATGGTGCCGTAGAAGACGAGATAAAGAATGAGTTAAGCAAGGCCAACCTTCCTACAAGCGGAAAGACCACACTTTGCGATGGGATGACTGGTGAATTCTTCGATCAAAAGGTGACTGTGGGATATATCTATATGCTTAAGTTGAGCCACTTAGTGGATGATAAAATCCATGCTCGCTCAATTGGACCGTACAGTTTAATTACTCAGCAGCCACTAGGTGGTAAGGCACAGTTTGGAGGACAGCGCTTTGGAGAGATGGAAGTGTGGGCATTGGAGGCGTATGGCGCTGCCAACATTCTTCAGGAACTGCTAACTGCAAAATCCGACGATGTGCAAGGTCGTGCCAAGATATATGAGGCGATTGTCAAGGGAGAATCAACTCACAATGCAGGGTTGCCTGAGTCGTTTAATGTTCTAATTCGGGAACTTCAATCTTTGGCTTTGGATGTTGAATTGATCGAAAAACCAAAGAAAAAAAATAGACGCAATTCAGAACTCCTTATGGAGGCAGAGGCCGCTCTTGCTGGTGCTGGAGCAGAGGCCGAAAGCGAGTAAATGGAGGTTAGGGACATTGAGAATGTTTCGCGATCAGATTGATAAAACCCAACTATTGAAAAATTTCGAGGCCATTCGGATTGGTTTAGCTTCACCTGAGAAGATTCGTTCTTGGTCAAGCGGTGAGGTTACCAAACCCGAAACTATTAATTATCGGACCTTTAAACCAGAGAGAGATGGGTTGTTTTGTGCTCGAATTTTTGGTCCCGTAATGGACTGGGAATGTGTTTGTGGCAAATATAGGAGAATGAAACACCGTGGAGTGATTTGTGACAAGTGCGGTGTTGAAGTAACTCTTTCAAAGGTCCGTCGTGAGAGGCTAGGGCATATGGAATTAGCCAGTCCCTGTTCTCATGTTTGGTTTTTCAAAGGTCTACCTAGCCGAATTGGTCATATTTTAGATCTGACCCTGAAGAACTTGGAGAGGATTCTTTACTTTGAAGCTTACGTTGTTGTTGATGCAGGAGAGGCTCCAGTTCAAGAAGGAGAGTTGCTGACTGAAGAGAAATATCGGGCTCTCCAGGCAGAGCATCCAGGACAATTTGAAGCAGGAATGGGTGCAGAGGCGATCAAGGAACTTCTTCGCCGCGTAGATATAGAAGCGCTAACAGTTGACTTGCGATTTCGTATGAAAAACGAAACGTCTCAGTTAAAACGTCTGAAATTCGCGAAACGATTGAAGGTGGTTGATGCATTTCGAAAGTCTGGAAACCATCCTGAGTGGATGATTTTGGATGTAATCCCAGTTATCCCTCCAGAACTGCGGCCTTTAGTGCCGTTGGATGGTGGTCGTTTTGCTACTTCCGATCTAAATGATTTATATCGGAGAGTCATAAATCGAAATAATCGTTTGAAAAAACTAATGGAACTTAGGGCTCCAGAAGTCATTATTCGAAACGAGAAGCGAATGCTTCAGGAAGCTGTAGATGCCCTATTTGATAATGGTCGCAGGGGACGTGTTTTACGGGGAGTTAAGAATCGCCCCCTCAAGTCATTATCGGATACGTTGAAAGGGAAGCAAGGTCGATTTCGTCAAAATTTATTAGGCAAGCGTGTTGATTACTCTGGTCGTTCAGTTATCGTAGTCGGTCCTGAGTTGAAGCTTCACCAGTGTGGAATCCCTAAAGTGATGGCCCTTGAGCTTTTTAAGCCTTTTATTTACAACCGCTTGGAGCAGGAAGGCTATGCCACTACCATCAAAGGAGCTAAGGAGATGGTAGAGGGGCAGGAACCAATAGTTTGGGATATGTTGGAGGAGGTTATTAAAAAACATCCCGTATTGTTGAATCGTGCGCCAACGCTACATCGACTTGGCATACAAGCTTTTGAGCCAGTTTTAGTTGAAGGAAAGGCCATTAGAATTCATCCTTTGGTGTGTACAGCTTTTAATGCTGATTTTGACGGGGACCAGATGTCTGTACATATTCCTTTGTCTCAGGAAGCGCAAATAGAAGCAGCAGTTCTAATGTTGGCTACCCAAAATGTTCTTTCTCCGGCAAATGGCCAGCCTCTATCCGTTCCGAGTCAAGATATTGTATTGGGTTGTTATTACCTGACGATGTCTCGGTCGGAAACTAAAGGTGAGGGACGCCATTTTTCTGGAGTCGAAGAAGTGCATCATGCTCTCGAAGCAGGTGAAGTTGAGTTATTAACTCCAATTTTTCTAAGTTATTCGGGACAGCTTATTGATTTGACCACTCAGTATGATGATCAAGCTGTAACTGATGCTGATCTCCAGGAAGTGCAAAATCAAATGATTTCAACCACTGTGGGCAGAGCTATCTTTAATGATCATCTTCCTGAAAGTATGCCTTACATCAATGGATTGATGAAGAAAACAGGTTTGCAGCAGCTGTGTAACTATTGTTATTTGCACCATGGTCAGGAAAAGACTGTGCTTATGTTGGATGAGTTAAAAGACTTAGGCTTTTTATATTCAACGAAAGCCGGTTTCACTGTCGGCATCGAAGATCTTATTATTCCCGACAATAAGGAAGAACTGGTTGCAAAGGCCCGGCAGGAAGTGGTCGCAGTTGAGCAACAGTATTTGGATGGTGCGATCACAAATGGTGAACGGTATAACAAAGTGGTGGCCATGTGGTCGGATGTAACAGAAAAAATTGCTGATGAAATGTTTGAGGCAATGGAAGTTACTGCCGGACCTAGCCAAAAACTTAATCCGGTGTATGTAATGGCTGATTCTGGTGCTAGAGGTAGCAAACAACAGATTCGGCAGTTAGCCGGAATGAGAGGTTTGATGGCTAAACCTTCTGGGGAGATTATTGAGACGCCGATTACAGCTAACTTTCGCGAGGGTTTGACAGTTTTACAGTACTTCATCTCGACTCATGGAGCTCGGAAGGGATTGGCCGATACGGCACTAAAAACAGCGGATTCTGGCTACTTAACCCGTCGCTTAGTTGATGTCGCTCAGGATGTCATTATTACGGAAGAGGATTGTGAGACGCTGGATGGTGCTGAAGTTACAGCGCTTATCGAAGGTGGCGAAATTATTAAATCATTGCGCGATCGAATCGTGGGCCGTGTATCTCTGGAAAAAGTAATAGATCCGTTTACAGGTGAAACACTACTAGATGTCAACCAGGAAGTTAATGAAGAAACCGCGGCTTCTATTCAGGCTGCCGGCATAGAGCAAATTCGTATTCGTTCGGTGCTGACTTGTAAGTCCAAAAGAGGATTGTGCCGAATGTGTTACGGACGTAATTTGGCTACAGGAGTGATGGTTGAGATGGGAGAGGCTGTGGGTGTTATTGCTGCCCAGTCAATTGGAGAGCCAGGAACTCAGTTGACAATGAGAACCTTTCATATTGGAGGTACTGCCAGTCGAATTGAGGAGCAATCAACCGTAGAGTCCAGAAATGAAGGGGAGATCCGCTTCCTAAATGTTCAAACAGTTACTGATCCGCGGGGCGATCTAGTAGTTATGAATCGCAATGGGATTTTGATTGTTCAAGATGATAGGGGAAGAGAGAAGGAACGTTATTCAGTGGTCTATGGTGCTAAGTTAATGGTGAAAGAGGGCCAAAAAATAAAGCCTGGACAGAAATTGGGGGAATGGGATCCTTTTACATTTTCTATCTTGACAGAGGCGGGTGGAAAAGTAGTTTTCAAGGATATTGTAGAAGGTGTGACCATGAAGGAGGAGGTAGATGAAGTAACGGGACTAGCCCAGCAGGTTATTACCGAAACACAGGATGAAAAACGCCAACCGGCTATTCAAGTCAAAGATAGCAAAGGCGATCTCATCAAATCATATTTAATTCCTTCTAGGGCTCATATTATGATTGATTCAGGTAGTAAGGTATCTCCTGGAGATATTCTTGCTAAGATTCCTCGGGAGACAACTAAAACTAAGGATATTACCGGAGGTTTGCCGCGTGTTGTTGAGTTATTTGAAGCACGTAAGCCCAAAGAATCGGCTGTTATTACCGAAATTGATGGAATAGTTAAGGACGGAGGGATCAGTCGAGGTCAGAGAAAGATCATTGTTGAAAATGAGGAGACTAAGAGCAAGGCGGAGTACTTGCTTTCTCGCGGAGTTCATATCAATGTTCAAGAAGGTGAAAAAGTTAACGCTGGAGAAGCTTTAATTGATGGTCCTCGAAATTCCCACGACATTTTACAAGTATTAGGAGAAAAAGAACTTCAGCGTTATCTGGTTAATGAAATTCAGGAAGTTTATCGGTTGCAAGGCGTCAATCTTAATGACAAGCATATTGAGGTGATTGCTCGCCAGATGATGCGATGGGTCAAAATTGAAGATGTGGGGGATACAGAATTTTTATTGGAGGAGCAGGTAGACAAGTTCCGTTTCCAAGAAGAAAATGATCGGGTTCAGCAAGAAGGAGGGAAACCTGCATCAGGACGACCATTGTTGTTGGGAATTACAAAGGCTTCTTTAAGTACAGATTCGTTTATTTCAGCAGCTTCATTTCAGGAAACTACTCGAGTACTGACAGAAGCTGCAATTGGAGGCAAGATCGATTATCTTCGAGGTCTTAAGGAAAATGTGATTATGGGACGACTCATTCCGGCAGGTACGGGAATGGATTATTATCGCAATATTGAGGTAGAAAATCCTTTTGCAGTAGAAGATCCTTTTGAACTCGAGAATTCTACCGAAACAGAAAGTGCGGTTGAAGTAAGAACTCCTGCTTGAGGTGATAATTTAAAGTATTAAGTTTTTGTGAGATAGTTTTAAAAGGGGCTCCCAAGTAGTTGGGAGCCCCTTTTTATTGGAATTTTAAAGACTAGTGTTTAGTCAATTTCAGGTAATAATGGGCTTGTTGAATTGGCTGCAGTATTATCAATGGTGTAACGGATTTTGTTTGATTCATCCGCAAAGAAGCTACGAGTGCCTGTTGAATCATAGGTTTCAGGTCTAGCATTAATAGTGAAGGTGGTATTGTCTGCGCCGTTTGAAATGGAGAAGGTATAACCATCTTTAATTCCTGAGCCCAAGGCATTATCAATTAACTTGAGCTTGGACAGAGAACTTAGATCTGTAGCGTAGTTTCCAGGGTCATTGGTTTTAGAGTAGGTGCTTTGGGCATCAATTAAATTATACATCGACTTAATTGCCGAAACTTCGTTTGCATCAACTTTTGATTGTAGAAGGTTGGGCAGCACAACAGCCGCAATAATTCCGATGATAGATAAAATTATCAGGAGTTCGATCGAAGAAAATCCTTTTTCATCTCGCATTAGTTCTCCTTTTCTCAATTTTCTTAGTATCTTATCAGATTAAAAATTTCTACTATCAGGAAAATGCCCCGAGGTCTAAAACCACAAATAGGAGTAAAACTAGGCTGATTATTCCATTGATGGTGAAAAAGGCAGTGTTAACTCGTCTTAAATCCTTAGCTTTTACCAAGCTATGTTCATATATTAGGCCTATGGATGCTAATGCTAAACCAATCCAGCTCAATGTAGAAAGTTGGAGTAAAAAAAAGGAGTAGCTAAGTAACAAGACCATTAAAATATGGAAGAGGGCAGAGATTTGGAGTGCGATTTTAACTCCCCATTTGCTGGGAATGGAGTATAGGCCGATTTTACGGTCAAACTCGATGTCTAGACAGGCATAAATAATGTCGAAGCCTCCAACCCAGAATAAGACAGCTGCTGCTAAATACAAGGGCTCCAATTGCAATTCTCCTCGGACTGCAATCCATCCTCCTAGTGGAGCAAATGAAATAGCCAAACCCAGAAAAATATGGGACAAAGAGGTCCACCTCTTGGTGTAGCTGTACAGGAAGATTCCCATCAGTGCTACTGGGGAAAGATAAAAAGATAGTGTGTTTAGCATCCAGGAAGAGAAAAAGAAAAGTGCAGAACTGCACAAAACAAAACAAATTACAAAGTATTCGTTTACTAATCCGCTAGGTAGAGCACGGTTTTTTGTTCTTGGATTCAGTCCATCATAGCTGCGGTCAACTAGCCGGTTGAAGGCCATTGCTGAGCTTCGAGCGCCAACCATAGCAAGGACAATCCATAAACTTGTTGTGCTGTCGGGAAGGCCACGAGCTGCTAGTGATGCTCCTAAGAAGGCAAAAGGTAATGCAAAGATAGTGTGCTCGAATTTGATCATTTCTAGGACAGTGAGTAGCTTTTTCATATTAGAGATGGTTCTATATTTTTGAGGTTGAAATTATATACCATGAACTCCTAAGACTTGTAACAACGAGTGATGGAAGGTAGAGGATGGAAAGCTGCATTTGGGTCTAATTGGATTACTAATGTAGGTTCCTGATTTTTTTTGTAACTTGGGGAGGATGTTATTTCGCAATTTAGTATTGAATTATTGTGTGAAGAAGATTTGCCAGATTGTGTTGAATTACAGCAGTTGGTGTGGGAATTTGATGATAACGATTTAGTTTCTTCTCAAATGTTAGACACTTGTCAGTGCTATGGCGGGATACTATTGGGAGCTAGGATGTCTGATGGTAGTTTGGGAGGATTTGTATTTAGTTTTCCTGCTATTTGGAAGAATCAGATCCACCAGCATTCTCATATGTTAGCAGTTCGGGAGGAATTACAAGATCAGGGCATTGGGTTAGCTCTCAAATTTGCTCAATATAGGGAAGCTCGACTTCAAGGATTTCAAATGTTGACTTGGACTTTTGATCCGTTGGAGACTAAAAATGCGCATTTGAATTTAAATAAAATAGGTGTGGTTGTGAAGCATTACTATATCAATCTTTATGGAGAACAAACCTCTAGTGAATTGCACAGTGGTTTGGGGACTGATCGATTTTTGGCAGAATGGATAATAGAAGAAGATAATTTATCCAACAACATATGTTTTCAGATTGAACCGGATGAAATATTGTCTTATCCACAGGTAATGCCAACAAGGGTTTTTAAGAATAAATGGTTGGCGCCTGACACTCCCAACCTGACAGAGACAGCTCCTCGCCTACTAGTTGAAGTCCCAAAAGATATTCAGGGATTAAAGAGACATAGCTTGAAAGTAGCCATGGATTGGAGACTTCAAATCAGAAAAATTTTTACCCATTATTTTTCTAGAGGATATCAAGTGAGTCGCCTATTAATTTCTTCAGTGAGCGAGAAAGATAATGATTCTCGTATGTTTTATTTATTGGAAGTTAAAGTGAAGAGAGGTGTGTGATCTAATGGTAGATGGCATGAAAATTGATCAAATTGTTCTTAGGGAAATTCGTCTTCCTATGATTGATTATTTTGAAACCAGCTTTGGTAGAACTCAGAACAGACACGTTCTGCTAGTAGAAGTTGTATGTCAGGATAAAACTGGTTGGGGAGAGTGTGTGGCTGGAGAGGGGCCCTTTTACAGTTCTGAAACTGTCCACACAGCTTGGTCGATTTTAACTCATTTTATTTTACCCAATACGGTTAATCGCTCTTTTGAACACCCTTCTGATTTTCCTTCTTGGTTCGCGAAAATCAGAGGACATCGGATGGCTAAGGCCTGTGTGGAAGCAGCCCTTTGGGATTTGCAGGCTCAGCAGATGAACCTTCCGCTGTGGAAGTTGTTGGGTGGAATCCATGAGAAAATCTCTTGCGGTGTGTCGATTGGGATACAAGAAACTCCTCAGGTTCTTTTGGAAAAAATCGAAAAAGAGTTAGAAGCCGGCTATCGTAAAATTAAAATAAAGATTAAGCCGGGCTGGGATGTTGAAATAGTGTCTCTAGTACGCAATCAATTCCCAGATATTTCTTTGATGGTGGACGCCAATTCTGCCTATGTTTTGGAGGATATTGAGCTTTTAAGGGAGCTTGATCACTTCAATCTTCTTATGCTGGAACAACCCCTCATTTACGATGATCTTATTGATCATGCTAGATTGCAGGCTGAGATTGAAACCCCAATTTGTTTGGATGAGTCGATTCGTCATTCCAGAGATGCAGCGTATGCCTGTCAGTTGGATGCGTGCCAAATTATTAACATCAAGATGGGAAGGGTTGGAGGTTATACTGAGGCCAAACTTGTTCACGATGTTTCCCAGCAGCACGGTGTTCCAGTGTGGTGTGGTGGGATGCTTGAGACTGGTATTGGTCGAGCCCACAATATTGCATTGTCCACATTGGAAAACTTTACTCTTCCTGGTGATGTTTCAGCCAGTCGACGTTACTATGAGCGTGACACCGTTTGTCCTGAGGTGGAAGTCACATCCGATGGATATATCCAAGTGCCGCAGTCATCGGGTCTAGGTTATACACCTGATCGGGATTGGATTGATCAAGTGACAGTCCGTACCGAACAATTTCATTGATTAGGATACGCTTGTTTGCCGTGTCCTGATTAATGTAAAATTAATTGTCAGTGAACTGTTAACTTAATTAACTTGTCTAACTCCGTGGTGTTACCCATGGTTAGTCTTCGTCATAAATTACTCCTTTTTATTCTGCCTCTTTGTCTGGCACTTATAGTCGGTATTTCTGCCTATTCCTACTACGTAGCCAAGGATCGTATTACCGAAAATAGAACCAGTCTCTATCTGGAGCGGGTTGCCGTAAATACTGCTAATACCATACGTATTATGCTAGATGAGAAAGTGGAAGAGATGACTGCGATGAGTCGCCACCGAGTATTTCGTCTTTATCTGGCCGGTCGTGATCCTTATGGATTAGAAGCTGAGGTCAAGATTTTACTGGATGAACTGGTGTTGATTCATCAAGACTATGATGTTTTAGCTCTGTTTGACATGAACGGAGTTTTACTTATTTCCAACAGTATTAATCGAAATCCACCAAATGATGAGGCCTATGTATTAGACCCTAGACAGCTAAGGGAGATAAGAGGGAAAAGTTTAGTTCAATATATACCGGGAGAAGATTGGTTGCAGGAAGTGCGAAGTGGATTTACTGGTTATATCAACTGGCATTCCTCTCAACTGGTTTCCAGTCTTTATGACTACCAGAAAGAGGATATTGCTCGCCAATATTCAGTAGGATATGCAACGCCGATTTTTAACTTTAGAAATGAGGTTGTGGGAGGTGTTCTAGGACTAATGAATTGGGAGTCGATTCAGGGCACTCTGGACACTGTTGAGTCGGACCTGAAAGCAGTTGATATGACTTCTGGTTATGCTTTTTTGTTGAATGACGACTTCGATACTGTTATTGGACACAAGTATCGTCGCAACCGTCCAGATAATCCTGACACATCTAATAACTATGGTTTGAGCTTGACAGGCGATTTTGGATTAGTTGATCTTCACAACGCTATGGTGGAAGTGTGGAACCGTTCCGTGGATAGTTCCACTCTTATGGAATCCATTACTTTCCCGTATGAGTATCCAGTTGGAATTAAAAAAATTAGCGGATTAGCCCCAGTAACCTTTGGACCGTTTTGGTGGATGTGTGGCGTCGGAATCAACGATGAGGAAATTTTTGCCCCAGTACAAAAATTACTGAGAACATTAATCGGGATGGGCTCTTTTTTGGCAGTCGGAATAGTGTTGTTGACCTATTTGGTTTCTCGGAGAATAACCACTCCTCTGAAACAGTTGGCGCAGGGTGCTAGGACTATTGCCAGTGGAAATCTAAGCCAGAGAGTGGAGATTTCCAGTCGTGATGAAATAGGGGAGTTAGCCAATAATTTCAATGAAATGTCTCAGTCCTTGCAGGAGAGAACCGAAGCTTTGAGCCAGTTGAATAAAGATTTAGAAGGCATGGTGAAAAAACGTACCGGAGAGATTGAGGAGAAAAGTGAACAAGTTCAACAAGCCTATCAGGAGCTTAAGGATACTCAAGTTCAATTAGTTCAGAGTGAGAAAATGGCTTCTCTTGGACAATTAGTTGCCGGGATTGCTCACGAGATCAAAAACCCCTTAAACTTTATTTATGGGAACACGGATTTTTTGAGAGAGTATATCGATAATTTGCAACGTTTGATCGAACTTTACGAAGAGCAATCTCAAAAAGATTCCAAGATTAGTAGTAAGGTCGAATCGTTTAAACAGGAAGTTAACTATGACTTCATGTTGGAAGATCTACAAGCGTTGATTAAGAACTTTGAGGAGGGGGCCAATAGAATTCATGACATTATCAGTGATCTCAAATCTTTTTCTAGAACGGATAGTGAGCAATTTCAATTAGCTGATATTCACGAGACACTTGATCTGGCTTTGAACATTCTCCATAACGAGTACCGGGACCGGATTAGCATTCACAAAGAGTATGAGCAGATACCTCATTTGGAATGCCATCCAGGAAAAATGACTCAAGTTTTTATTAATTTATTGAACAACGCTTGTCAGGCCATTGCCGAACAAGGAGATATTTGGATCAGAACCTCTAAGGATGGTGATTTTGTTGTCGTAGAGATTGAAGATAACGGTCCAGGTATTGAAGGGAAGCAAGTCGGGAAAATATTTGAACCTTTTTTTACTACGAAACCAGTGGGTAAAGGTACTGGATTAGGACTCAGTATTAGTTATGGAATTATCCAGCAACACGGTGGAACCATTACAGTGGAAAGCAACGAAGGAAAGGGTGCAAAATTTTGTGTGAAGCTGCCCCTAGATCATCTAGAGAAAAGTACGTCCTGAATTATTGTACGGGGAAGTGATTAATGGCAAAAGAACATAAGCTTTTAATCGTAGACGATGAATCGGCTAATCTTCAAAAGCTAAAGCGTACCTTCATGAACGAATACGATGTTTATGAGGCTAGTAATGGTAGGCAGGCACTTCAGGTGTTTGCAGAACATGAATTTTCTGCTGTTATAGCCGATCAGAAAATGCCTGGAATGACAGGTGTTGATCTTCTGAGGGAGGTATTGAATGTCAATCGCGAGACTATTCGAATTGTTCTTACTGGTTATACAGAGATAGAAGAACTGATGGATGCCATCAATGAAGGACATGTGCACTGTTATCTGACTAAGCCTTGGGAACCTGATTTTTTGAGACAGCAGGTTAGGCAAGAAATTCAAAGGTTAGAGCTGAAGAGAGAAAACAAGCGTCTGACTCATAAGCTCAAAGTGGCTAACGATTGTTTGCAAATAGAAAATCAAAATTTAAAAAATGAGATGGAGGCGTTTGGAGAATCAAGCAAGAAGCTAATTTACAAGAGTCGTCTAATGAAAGATTTAATTCATATGTTAGATCGAGTGGTTTCCACGGATTCTACAGTCTTGATTCAAGGAGAAACGGGAACCGGTAAGGAACTACTGGCGCGTTATATTCATGAAAACAGTTCTCGAAAAGATAGGGCCTTTGTTGCCGTTAACTGCGGGGCAATTCCAGCCGATTTGGTGGAAAGTTCTTTTTTTGGTCATAGGAAGGGTGCGTTTACGGGGGCCACGGGAGATCAGAAGGGGTACTTTAAATTGGCCGAGGGAGGGACTTTGTTTTTGGACGAAATCAGTGAAGCTCCTGGAGATCTTCAGGTCAAGTTGTTGAGGGTTTTGCAAGATGGAGAGGTTTTGCCGATAGGAGCACAGGAATCTGAGCAGGCCAACGTGCGAATTGTAGCAGCTACTAATCGTAGTTTGAGTCAGAGAGTCGAAGAAAAACAGTTTCGACAAGATCTTTTTTTTCGGTTGAACGTCTTTTCTGTTCATGTTCCTCCATTAAGAATGCGCCAAGGAGATGTGGAGGTGTTATGCCAGAATTTCCTGAAGAGATTTGAGAAGCGTATGAATAAAAAAGTTTCTGGATTCGATTCTTCTGTCCTAGATATTTTGAAGTCCTACCATTGGCCTGGAAACGTCAGGGAATTGGAAAATGAAATCGAAAGAATGTTAATTTTGTGTGAATCAGAACAGCCTATTCCAGTTTCTATGCTTTCCGAGCGCCTTCAGTTACCACAGAATAACTTTACTGAATCTTCAGGATTATTGAAGGAGCAGGTAGCTCAGTTAGAACAACGCCTTATTTTAGAGTCTTTGAAAGAGCACAGTGGTAACAAAAGTCGTGCTGCCCAGGCTTTGGGGATCACTCGCCAGACAATTATCGCCAAATTAAAACAATTTGAAAACTGTTAATAAAATTTACGCATATCGTTAAATTTGTTAACATATTGCTCTAAGCCTGTAAAAATCCTGCTTAGCGCTATGTCCCCCTCCTTTTAACTGTTAATTTATTTGACAGTACCTCAGGGAGTTAATTTATCTAAGTCCTTTTTTTATAATAGTTTACAGGTTTGGCATGGGTCTTGCAATAGGTTTCCTGTAGGAGGACAAAATTATGGGAAACTATATTGCAGCCGTTTCACCGTTGGAAGCTAATCTCATGTCTAGGGTTCAGAATCATGACGACGGAGCATTCAACGAACTATTTACTCAATTTCAGGAGCGAGTGTACTGGACTGCTCGAAGAATCTTGAAGGAGGATTGTTCTGCTCAAGATGCTTTACAAGAAACCTTTGTAAATGTTTATCGAGGAGCTAAAAACTTTAGGGGAGACTCTAGGCTATCCACCTGGATCAATAGGATTACTGTGAATGTGTGCTTTGAGATGATTCGAAAAAACAAGAAACATTCTCAGCGTCTAGAGCCTGACATTTCTGAAACAACTGAGCTTCAGGATCCTCGTGCTAAAACTCCATTCGAGGAAATGTCGCAGACGGAGACGAGTCAAAGAGTTCATAGGGCGTTAAAGTCTTTGGGGGATAAACACAGTCGTGTAGTTTTATTACATGATTTGGAAGGGTATACCATCCCTGAGATCTCGGGAATTATTGGTGTTCCTGAAGGAACTATAAAATCACGCCTCTTTTATGGCCGAAAAGCCTTAAAAAAAGAACTTGTACACTAGAGAGTGCAGATATTGCGCGAGAGTTAAAAGATTACCTGTTCTGGCAGATGTCTTTTTAGGATGCAGGGTCTAGATGGGATAATGACGGATGCGTGATATAATTCACTCGTCGAGGGCAACGTGAAGAACTCCATTAAATTAAAGCACTATTGTCAGAAAGGAACCAAGCGAGGTGATCAACCTGCTTTGTTTTTTGAGGTTGGTTTTGAGGTGCAGGATGTTCGTTCAGAGTATCGAGATTCTTACCAAACCTGTTTTCAAGCGGAGTGGTTGGAAGAAAGTGATTTGTTTTGGACTCCCGACATGGTAAATCAAATTTCTGTAGATCTTATTGAAGAAATTCAGCCATTATCCGAGTTTGATTGGCCTGCCTGGGGCGATTCAAAGATTCTCCACTATGTAACACATCATTTTCGCCCTGTAATTTGGAAGAACAGTGCTCTGCAGATGTATTCTCGTGCTCGGGAAAGTAAGGAGGAGTTTTTGTTGCGTTGCCAAGACAGAGTTTTAGGGAATTGGTTGGCAGAGCAGAAACAATTCTGGGATATTTTCGTTCACCGTTTTTTGGATTTGGAAAAGAGATTGATTAAGGAAATGCAGGGAGAGCACAAGGAAGACGAGAAATCCTCTAATGCCAGACTAGAACGGGTCAGAGATCTGCTTTTTACAGTACGTGAGAGTCTTTGGGCCTTTCGTGATGGTTGGCAATTGCAAGATATTCCCAGTTTAGATTGGGAAAAAGAAGCTGTTCCCACCATTCAGACAAGACTAGATAGTTTAAAGCAGGACCTAGTTTCCATGTCCAAGAAGATCAATGAAAGTCATCAGAAAAAAGCCAGTCATATCGAGCGTCACGAAGTTTCTGTAACTTATGCACAGATTGAGATTGTTTCTCGCGGTGTTATGTGGAATTCGCTTGCCGGTTACACAGAAAGAACCTGAGAGCTATGAATGATGTATTAGTTGCTATGAGTGGAGGAGTGGATAGTTCGGCTGCAGCTGCTCTGCTCAAAGAAGAAGGTCACCAGATCGTAGGTTGTACGATGCAGCTCTGGGATTATCGTCGTAATCCAAGTCGTAATGGGGTTCCTCAAGTTGGCAAGTGTTGTTCTCTTGATGATGTATACGATGCCCGTCGGGTCGCTGATCACTTGGGTTTTAGGTTCTATATTTTGAATCTACAGGAACAGTTTGAGCGCAAAGTAATAGAACCTTTTATTGACAGTTATTTGAAAGGGGAAACACCTATACCCTGTACGCTTTGTAATACCTTTCTGAAGTTTGATCGGTTGTTATTATTTGCACGTCAAATTGGTATTTCACGAGTGGCAACTGGACATTATGCCCGTTTGACTTCGGATACCAAAGACGGATATATGTTGTTAAAAGGAAAGGATGCAGGGAAAGATCAATCCTATTATCTTTTTGAGTTAACCCAGGAGCAGTTGTCTAGTATTTCGTTTCCTGTGGGTCACTATGAAAAAGATGCTATTCGTGAAATTGCCCGTTCCCGCGGGCTGTTGACAGCAACTAAGCCAGAAAGTCAGGAGATCTGCTTTATCCCAGATGGGGATTATCCAAATTTTATTCGGCGTCACGCTTCGGAAGTAAATAAAGACTTACTACCGTTGCTGGAACAGGCTGATCAGAGTGGTCCCATTCTTTTCAAGGATGGGAGCCATTTGGGAACGCATTCTGGGGTCTTCCAGTTTACGGTTGGTCAGCGTCGAGGTATTGGTGTTGCTCATCATAAACCTCTTTATGTGCTCCGTTCAGATATTCGTCGTAATGTTTTGGTAGTGGGTTATAGGGAAGATTTGTACAGTTGTGGGTTAATTGCTGATCGGGTTAATTGGATCTCTGGTCATTATCCCGACAAGCCAGTTCGGGCTAAGGTGAAAATTCGTTCACGACATGAGGAAGCATCTGCTCTGATTGTTTTAGAGAAGGTAAAAGAGGGAGCCAATCTGTCGTGGAGGGCCAAAGTTACTTTTGAAACAGACCAAATGTCAGTAGCTCCTGGTCAGGCCGCTGTTTTCTATGACGGAGAGCGAGTTTTAGGAGGTGGCTGGATTGCCAAAAAAATCCCTTCCAGTGAATCGCAGTAGTGCAATGTTAGAACCTCTTCAAGTAACTTCAAAAAACATTTCGATCTTAGTGGTTACCGGTGAAACATCGGGAGAACGGCATGCTGCTGGATTAATTGAGGAATTAAAAAAATGGAATCCACAGTGGAGTATTAGTGGATTTGGAAGTGGTGGAACATATATGAAAAAAGCTGGGATTGAGCTTTTAATTAATGTTTCTAAGCTTTCAGCTATTGGGACTTGGGAGGCACTCTTTCAGGCAGCCAATTATTGGAAACTCTACCGACAAATCCTGAAGCAAGTACGTAAACGAAAGCCACAGTTAGCAATTTTAGTTGATTTCCCGGACTTCAATTTGAGGTTAGTCAATCGATTGAAAGCCATGAATATTCCAGTCTGCTATTTCATTGGACCACAGGTGTGGGCTTGGCGGTCTTCACGTATTAAAAAAATTAGGCGTTATGTGGATTTAATGCTCGTTGTATTCCCTTTCGAGGAGGAATACTATCGGGATCGAGGAGTTGATGCTCATTACGTAGGTAACCCATCAGTAGTTTTGTTTCCTCCTCCAGTACCAAATGACAAGGAAGAAGTAGCGCAATCCCTCGTCGATCAACGGGTGCCCACTGTAGCCCTTTTGCCAGGAAGTAGAAAAAAAGAAGTAGAACAAATTTTCCCCATTCAATTAGATGCAGCTCGACATATTGCAAAAAGACAAAAGGTTCAATTTTGGGTAATAAAAGCTCCTGAAATTGATAAAAAACAATTGTCAGAGATCTATCGGCAATGGATTGACAGAGAAAATTGTTCTCTAGATTTAGAAATTAGGGAGGAAGGAATTAGTCATTTATTGCCTCAGGTTACCTGTGCCGTGGTCAAGAGCGGAACTTCGACCTTGGAAGCCAGCTTACTTGAGATTCCCTTTGTCATGATGTACCGCATATCTTGGCCCAGTTGGTTTTTAATACGGCCACGAGTGAGTGCTGAAACCTATTGTTTGGCCAATCTTATTGCCGAGAAGAGTGTAGTTCCAGAGTTCATTCAGCAGGAGGCAACGGGACAAAATATTGGAGACTACATACTGAAAATTTTGCAGGACCAAGAGTGCTACTCCACAATTAAAAAAGATCTCCAATTGGTCTCAAAAAAATTGGGGGACCACAATGCTTATGAATGTGCAGCTAGTTATGTGGGAAAGTTTTTGAAAAATAAGGGAGAGTTAGTGGGATGAAATTTTTTGTTTTTTGTAATTACGGGTCATTTTTTTGAATGCATTTAATGGAACACCACTTTCATCTTTCAGTTTGAGGGGAGTTTGGAAAGAGAACAACATGCGTTTCTGGATATTCGTCAAAATGAACGCGCTGTAATTCATCGGAAAGGAGCATTGCTTTTAAGTGAAGGATTGTGGTTTCCATCTCATCGACTTACTTTAGATTCTGCTAGCACTGAGATACATATCGTTGTTCCATTGGGGTTTAGTGTTGTAGCTCCTGGTGAACTTACTTCTATTAAAACTGTAGGGATAGGGGAGTCCTTTACTTGGGAAAGTCGGCAGCCCCTGAAAGAGATTCAAGTAGTGATATCCCGTTTCTTTCGACGTAAATTTTCTGATTTGAAATTACCAGTGACCCTTTTTGTAACCGAGGACTTTAGTCAAGATCCTAGGCCTTTGGCAGAGGAAGTAGTGCAGATGCTCGATTTTTTCCAAAGTGAGTATGGGAAGCACACTTGGTCTGAGCTAAATCTGGTTCAGGTTGAAAATGTAGAATTACCCTCCACTGGGTGTGCTGGGCTGACTTTGTTAGATCCGGCAATATTGCAACAACCATCGTCTTCCAGGATGGAGTTGGCCAGAAGAATTGCCCGTCAATGGTGGGGATGTTCAGTACAGTTTGCTGGTCCTTCAGATGCTTGGCTGGCTGATGGGTTTGCTACTTATGCTGCACTTCGATATTTTCAAGTTAAATATCCAGAAGAGTTTTCCTCTCAACTGGCCCACCAAGCTGTTCAGGCGCTAAAGTATGAAAGTCAGGCGCCTATTAGAAAAGGGCTAGAGTTGGGTATTGGTTCCGATGAATACAAGTCTGTGGTTAGCGCTAAGGGAGCTTGGGTTTTATATATGCTTTCTCAAGTGATAGGGAGTAGCAAATTTAATACTATTTTACGTGAATGGTACCGTGAAAAATCAGCACAGGCAGCTGTTACTGAAGAATGGATTAACTTTTTACGAGCACGTACAGGAGTTGATTACAGATGGTTTTTCGTTCAATGGATAGACCAAGTTGGAGTTCCTCAATTCCGGGTTGATTATACGACGTATAAGTTGAGGGATGGAGGCTTTAAAATCCGAGGCCAGGTCAAGCAAAATTTAGAGCTTTTCCGAATGCCTCTAGATTTAATTATTGAGACCAAAGGAGAAAATGAAGAGAAACAGTTAAATGTCAATGGAGAGACAAATCCTTTTAATTTTTTAACCGAAACGATGCCGGTAAGTATTAGGCTTGATCCTAGCGGGAAAATTCTCAAGCGTTCTCGGGAAATGCAGGTTGAAATTCATATTGCTTTAGGGGAGGAATATCGTCTGGAAGGGGAATTCATACCTGCCATTCGAGAGTATGAAAGAGCTACAGAGATGAATGCTAGAAGCTCGTTAGGACATTTTCGTCTAGGAGAGCTTTTTTTTGATCAGCAAAATCTTTCCAGTGCTGCTAACAGCTTTCGGGAATCCCTTGATGGAGATCTTAAGCCAAACTGGGTAGAAGCTTGGTCTCATATCTATCTGGGTAAAGTATATGACATTTTGGGGCAGAGACAGAGGGCGTTGGCTGAGTATCAAAAGGCTATCAATACAAAAAACGACTATAATGGGGCTCAGTCTGAAGCTGAAAAATATATCCAAAGTCCCTTTGCTAAGCCTAGTAGTTTGATAGGTTTAGAGGAAAATGGGAGCGATAACCAAACAAATTGATTGTAGGGAAGTCAGATATTCGTTTGTCTTCTTGAATCCATACTTGACCACCTAGCTATATTCCACTATGATTGGTGCTTCGCAGTCGGGGGACTGAGAGGGTCCTTTTGCGCACAATGATCTTTGACAACACGACAAGTGCAAGACTGTCAATG
>CAZASS010000026.1:0-441 GCA_964487835.1 uncultured Acidobacteriota bacterium
TCCATTGAGCATCTCCAGCTTACTCGTTCCTCTGGAGACGTGGATGCTATCTTCAAGTAGCGTTAGTATTTTGGCGACCACTAGGCCTTCTTGAGGAGTCTCAATTTTAGGAATGTAAAAATAGATCCCAGATTGATGAGCTTGTTGAGAATCATAGTTGTTCAGAGTGTGTAAAACCAGAGCTGGAATAATAGCAGGAATGGGTTGCTCGTTAAGGGTTATCTGTCGGTTTTTCAAATGCAGGCCAGGCACGCGGATAAATAAGACAGGCCAAGATTTTCTAGGAGGGTTAATGCTGTATTCTTTTTTCTTTATCGGGTGTGGATAGGTCTGATTTTCCCAATGACCAGACAGTAGTTCTTTTAAATTTTTCCACGCCTGATAAAGCTTGTCGGCGTAGTCGTTTCCGGCGTCCTCCCAGTCTGCCATCCAGGAAGCAGT
>CAZASS010000026.1:451-2222 GCA_964487835.1 uncultured Acidobacteriota bacterium
ATCGAATGGACCCGTCCCCTGGAGTCCTGGTCGCATTATTTCTTGAGGAATTGGCACATGATTGTTCAATTGCCAAGAGTCAGCAGTTTTTTTGCCAAGAAGATTATCCAGCATTCCCTGACGGATCCCTTTAACGGTGGCACTCTTTCCAGCAGCATCGAAAACAGTAAGATCGTTGGGAAGAAAAGCATACTTTTCTTTGATATCCCCCGGTTGTTTTAAAAAATCGCTTCTGGCTTTTGCAATTTGGAAGAAGTCATTTTGTAGGTTACTCGTTAATTCAGTAATTAGATTTTCGACATTGACTATTTGGTGATTGACGTTCTTATTGCCGAATAGATCATCGAAATTTTTTGCAATATCTTCACGTACATGAAGAGGTGAATTGGAAGGCACTGTGTTTTTTGTCATTGCCACTCTTCTTCTAAACTCCTTTGAAACCAGGTTGTTATCTAGAATGGGAAACCATACTACAGCTAATGATTAAAGGCTAACAACTAACATTCTTTGTGTGGATGTAGACGTACAGTACATGGATCTAACTGATTGTTAGAAATTTTTATTCAAATTTAAGTGGGTAATTATCGTAACGGCCTAGATGGCGAATGGCGAAGTCTACGGGACGATAGTCCGTTACCTTTTCGACGTTTAAATTGCCTTTGTAGTAGCCCTTTTTTTTGTACCAATTAAGTTGGCGGTCGAGGCTTTTCTTGAAAAAATATCCATTGGGATTAAGGCCAGGCACAGAAACCTTTTTCCAGAGATTGACATCCTTAAGATCAGTGTATTTGGTTAAGATTTGATAGATGTTTTCGTCTTTTTCCCCGTGAAGAAAAGTATTCACATAGTCTCTAACTCCTCGTAAATAGGCTACTAAAAAACGGCCTGATACATTTATTTGTTCTGTGAATTTCTGGCTTCCCAACATAATTGACAGTTGGGCTTGTGGGGCTACTTGTGATAGATCAACAAACTGTCTGAAAAATCCTTTTTCCTGTCCGATGGTTAAAAATGGTTCTAGGTGCATGGCGGCGTCGATGGCACCGTTCATAAGTGCTAATGTGATATTAGGGAAACTTTCCATGACCACAATCTGAATGTCGCGAGAACTCAAGCCTGCTGAGTTGAGGATTATTTCGAGTTTATATTCATTCAAACTTTGGATAGAAGCTAAACCAATTTTTTTATTCCTTAGATTTTGAATAGTTTTGACCTCTTTCAAGAGCCCACTTCTTAGAACCAGAGTATCAAATGGCTTGCCTGGAAGATTGTGTCCCTGATCTGCTAGGAAGCGGATTCCTATTCCGCGGTCTATTGCATTAAAGAAAGAAGTGCTAGTAATCCCTCCGGCTACTTGAATTTGATCAATTGCCAGCATGGGTAGCATTTCTGTGCTACTAGGGAACTGGGTGAACTTGATTTGCAGTCCCAGCTCTGCAAAATAACCTCTGGAATAAGCAATGTAATAGGCTGCGTCTGAGGCAGAAAAATCAGTAGCTACATTGACAGTAACTGGTGGTTTCAAAGGAGCCAGATTCTGGCTTTGTATTTTGGTGCAGAGAGCCATCAAGATGGTTGCATAAGGGATTAGATGAAGGAAGTTTTGATAGCTGAGAATGTTTAGCCAAGTTGTTTTCATATTAAAAAAAATCCTACAAGCTTAGTTGGTTTCATTTCTTGTTTTTTTGTTTTTTTGGAGAAGTGTTGTCAGCATTTTCTCAGAAGTAACTGGAAGTTGTTGGATCCTAACATTTACGGCATCTTCAATAGC
>CAZASS010000026.1:2232-6829 GCA_964487835.1 uncultured Acidobacteriota bacterium
GGCATTTCGGGAAAGCACGGTAGGTTGTAGTCCAGCAAATTAGGGTTAATTAACAGGCCTTCTTGGTAAGCCAGCTCTTCCAACAGGGTTTGGCCAATGCCGCTGATAGCACCTCCTCGAAGTTGTTGGTGGCAGGACATTGGATTAAGCGCTTTACCAATATCTGCTGCTGTCACATAACGAAGAATGCGTATTTTCCCAGTTTCTCGATCTATTTCCACTTCAGCGGCTCCAGCTCCAGCGTTCCAGAATACTGAAAACTCCGGTTCACCTTTTTTATTTATGATGCTAGTTTTGACTCGACCTTGTCCTACTAAATTAAATCCTTTGATTTCAAAGTGTTGCAGGAGGAGGGCCTGATAGCTGAGTGCCTCGGAGGGTTGGACTCCTTTTGGACGTAGTGTTTGGTTTTCGAAAATAAAATTTTCTGGATTGCTTTGGAAAACAGGAGCAGCAAGACGGGACAATTGTTCACGAATGTCTAGGGAGGCTTTTTGTACAGCCCGTCCCATATGGAAAGTCGATCGGCTAGCCGCTGTTTTCAGATCATATAAACTGGTATCAGTATCCGAACGTACCAGCTCAATATGATCAATTGGAATACTTAATTCCTTGCTTGCGATTTGGGCCAAGACAGTGTCCGAGCCTTGTCCCATGTCTACCGTACCCACGTAGACTGTTGCGCTACCATCTTCGTTTAGACGGATCGTAGCCGAAGATATAGAAGGAGTCATAGTTCCCTGGATACCACAGGCCAATCCTTTGCCTCGAACTTTGGATCCGTTTGCAGGTTCTCTTTTGTCCCATTCGATGGCTTCTGCCACCTTAGTTAGACAATTTTTCATTCCGAAGCTGTGGATGTGCTCGCCGGTTACAAACTCACCCCCTTCGTCAAGTAGATTTTGGAGCCTTAATTCCAGAGGGTCTCTTTTTAAATTATGGGCAATGGCATCAATGGATGATTCGTATCCCCAAGCAGCTTGAGGTAGCCCAAATCCCCGAAAAGCCCCTGCCGGTACTGTATTAGTGTAAACCAGATGGGCATCGATCTTTACATGAGGTATTTCATAGGGACCAAGAGACGAGTATGCACATTTTTTAATTACCCGGGGACCAATTTCTGCATATGCGCCTGTGTTCATGAAAATACGGCACTGTCTAGCTACAATTTCCCCATCCTTTTTGACTCCAGTTTTGATGTAGATTTTGGTGGCGTGTTTAGCAATGGTTTGAAAGGATTCCTCACGAGTAAGCCTGATGCCTACTGGCAGTTTGGTTTTGTAAGCCAGAGCTGCTACTACTGGCTCCATTTTTATATAACCCTTGCCTCCGTATCCTCCACCCACATTTAGCGCGATTACGCGGACTCGTGAAAGGGGAAGTCGAAATAATGAGGCCATTTCTTCTCTAATCAGAAAGGGGTGCTGAGTAGTAGACCAGATAGTTAGCCGACCACTGCCCTCAAAACGAGCTACTGAGACAAATGATTCCATTGCTGCGTGTTGAGTGGAAGGACAGGAAAAAATTTGTTCAAAAACATGATCAGCCTCGGCTAATCCTGTTTCTAAATTTCCCTTTTCGACATGAACATGATGAGCAAGATTGGATTTTTCTTTGCGATGGATTTTTTTCAGATCAGGTGGGCCGTCCTTGGACATTTGGATTGTGTCGTGGAGAACAGGTGCTTTTTGGTCTAGGGCTTCTTCAGAATCATACACCGCCGGAAGTTCTTGGTAGTCGACATGCAGATGATCTAGAGCTTCTTCGGCAATATCAGGTTGGGTGGCGGCTACTGCGGCCACAACATCTCCTACGTAGCGCACCTTATCTAAAGCTACGATGCTTTGATCTTTCAGTACTGGTCCATAATGAGAGCGGTAATGGCTTTTATCAATTAGGTCAGCTCGAGTTAATATTGCTACGACTCCGGGGAGACGTTCGACGGCAGAGGTGTCGATGGACACAATCTTGGCATGGGGTAGAGGACTGCGTAGTGTTTTGGCATGTAACATTCCGGGGATCTTAAGATCTTCCAGATAGCGTAGACTGCCTGTTACTTTCTGTTTGCTTTCTATTCGGGGTAACGATTCTTCCATGTTTTATCCGTGCTGTATGGTTACCAAGTACCATGTAGTATTATCAGGTTTGTGTCTCCAGTATTTCACTCAGAATTCGTTCGATTCCTATCCACTGTACCTGTCCAACTGTTTGAGGAGCTCGGCCACCTAAGCCTCTGCCCCAGATGGCAGTTAAATTCAAATCTTTAGCTGCTTCAAAATCAATTCCTCCAGGTGGTGCTGCTAGGTCAATAAGGACTACTTGAGAACTAACTTTTTCTAAAAAGTTTTGGTCCAGAAGGGGTGCTGAAGCAATATTGAAAATTACAGCGGCGTTTTGTGCTGGCACTAGTAGTTGTTCAAGTGAAATAGCTGTGCAACCCATCTCCCAAGCTCGGGCCCTTTGTACTGCATTACGAGCTGCTACTGTAACTTGAGCCCCCAGTCCTAGCAGGCCATGGGCTAGTGCTGGGCCAATTTTACCAAAGCCTACAATTAAGCAGAGATTTTCATGTAGAGTAACCTCTGTATGTTCAATGGCAATTTTGATTGCTCCTTCCGCAATAGCTGGGGCCCTTAAAATCATAAGCTCTTCATCTTGTTCATATTCTCGAAGTTTTAGATTAAATTTTGCGACGGCTTTTTTCATTTGAGAGCTGGCGACACCAGTTATCAAAATTCCCCCGGGAGCCATATTGGTTAGATTTTGATCATCCACGATCAGCTTAGCTTCCGATTGAGGTGCATAGATAGAGCCATCCTCTTGAGGCAGAGGTACAGGACATATTACGATATCGGCTCCTTGAACTGCTTCAGCAACGCTGTGGCATAGTTGGATTTCTGAACGGTCGCTTTGTGATAAACCGCAGATACGTACTTCAGCTCCTTGAGACTTAGCTTGACGGGCACATTCCAGCTCACGCCCGTCTCCACCTAGAATTGCAATTACATATTGGCTCAAATCCATCCGGTACCCTTCTGAAGCAACTCTAGTATCTGCTTCTGTTTCATTTCCTCTAAGCCCAGTTTTGTTAGTGTGCGAGCTTCGGACCAGTAATTTCTATCAGTTGTGATAGAGGCGATTTCAATTACAGCATTCATGGCGGGTGTAGGTACAGCAGCAATTCGTCCCAGATCGGCTATAGGAGCTAAGCCGAAGGGAATATCTTCATGCATGTAACGATGGTCTAGTGACTGGGGGGCCATTATTTTATGGTTAGGCTGACTATCTAGAAGAGTTTGCAAATAGTCTCCTTTACGAGCTGCCTCCAGTGAAGTGGAGCCGATATTAGCAAATAGATCTGGAAAAGGATCTACATTAACTCCCCATATGGAGCCAATTGCAATTCGTTCCAAGTCCAATTTTTTCAACAGGTTTGCCACGGCTGGAGTGGCAGCATCTAGGTAATAGTAAAAATTGCCTCCAGTATGTTCTATCCAGGCCGCTCCCAAGATCATGCCTGGGGGATGTAGGATAGCGTTGACGTTAGAAAAGCCGGCCTCTAGAACACTAGAGACTGCGCGCAGATACGGAACAATTTTGCTTAGTTGAGAAGTGAATTTTTTTGTATTAGCGGCGGGAAAAGCGGCATATGGAATATCGTGAAGTACATTGGATATATGAATGCTGCCTGGATCTGACTTTCGGCAAATGTAGGGAAGGGTACCAGTTTCGGCAATCTGAATATTGCCTTCAAATCCAGCGATACGCAAATCATGTAAAAAGGCAAGACTACCCATCATCCCTCCGGGACTAAGTAAAATAGATTGCCTTTCACTAAGGTAGGGAGCTAAGTTTTTTGCCACAAATTTATGAGCTAAAGCTGGCAAGCAGACCAAAACAAGATCGGCCCAATTAGTATGTTTTTGGAGGTTTTGGGTTGTTTCTTGGAGGGGGGCAAGGCCTTCTCCAAGAGTTCCCGTGTATCGAATTCCCCCCTGCTGTCGGATTGGTTCCAGAGTTTCGTTGCTGCGGTTGTATAGGACGACTTGGTGTTTCCGAATAGCTATATCAGCCGCTGCGGCGAAGCCTCCGTTACCGGCACCTATAACGAGCACATTAGACATAATTATTCTTAGTTCGGGATATGCATTAGTTTTTAACTATAATGTGTATTGTAAAAGTTTCTCTTCATCCACTTCTATTCCTAGGCCAGGCCCGTTGGGGACAAATAAGTTTCCGTTTTCGTAGTGAATAGGAGTTTTGATAATATCGTCTTGATAGTAGATCCCAGCTATTTTTACAGGTGCTTCACCATTGACGTTGGGCAGTGGGCAAACACTAGCCCATTTTAAAATGTCTATAGAAGTTCCTAGATGCAGGTTAGCTGCTACTCCAATGCCCATTTCAATAGAGCCCCCAATATCACAGGTCATATTATATTTTTTTGCTGTCGAGGCTACCTGCATAGCCGGATACAAGCCTCCCGGTTTAGTGACATAGAGGGAGATAATTTCAGCAGCACCTAATTCGCTCAGTCTTAGAACATCCTGGGGAAACCAGCAGCAGGGCAAGTGGCAGCAGACCGGATGGTGCTACC
>CAZASS010000026.1:6839-10045 GCA_964487835.1 uncultured Acidobacteriota bacterium
CCTTTATCGCTCGGGCGACTTCAGCTAAGGCTTTGAAACCGGGTACAGGTTGTTCTTGAAAAACCACTTGAAAGGGATCCATAGCTTTTGCAACCTGTATGGCTTGATCAGGGGTTACATAGGCCTCATTAGCATCTACTCGGATAGTTATGTCTGGACCTAGTCGTTCACGTAGCCGCTTGACCAGATCGATATCGCGTTCCGGTTCTAATCCAGTTTTGCATTTAATGGTTTGAACCCCCTCGGCTACAGCTTCTTCTGCTTCGTCAATAGCTGGAGAATTTTCCATGATTCCCAAGCTATGGCACAAGGGAATGCTGTCACGTAATTTGCCGCCCAGTAGTTGGTAAACAGGCATTCCAGTGGCCTTGCCAGCCAGATCGTGAATGGCTATATCAATTGCTGATTTAGCATAGGGATGTCCCTTGATGACCTTATTCATTTTTTGGTGAAGAGATTTGATCTGGGTGGGATCTTTTCCTTCTATAGCAGGAAATAGATAGGTCCGTACTACGTGAGAGATAGTTGCCGAATCCTCACCATAATACATTCCGTGGGGGCCTCCCCAAGTAGCAAGAGCCGGAGCTTCTCCCCAGCCCAGAATACCGTCATCAGTTTCTAGAGAAAGAATGTAGTGTTGTCCGATGGGAATTTTCATGTTGCTTGCCCAATTATGGGTGCGTCGGGGAGGTAATTTCACAAAGTATTCCCGATAACCGCTGATAATCATTTAGCTTTTCTCCTGCATTTGCCATAACTGGCGGATTTCAAACTGATTGGTGATGAGTTCGCAGCCTGATTCAGTGATAACAACCGCCTCCTCGAGTTGCATTCCCAGCTCTGGAAAACAAACTAATGGTTCTATCGCTAGCACCATTCCGGCTTCCAAAATACAATCAGAGTAGCGGTTTAAATAGGGTTCTTCATGTAGTGTTAGGCCTAGGCCATGGCCCAAAAAATTAAGAGTTGGTAAATTCCAACTGTCCATTTTTTGAATGTATTCTTGAAATAGATTGTGACTACTAACACCGGCTCGAGTGTGTTCGAGTGCTAGGTCACGGCAGTCTACCAACTTTTGCCAAATGTCTTGTAGTTCTTTAGTGGGTTCTCCTACAACTGCTGTGCGGGCCACATCGCAACAGTAGTTGTTTACAGTTCCGATGACATCAATGCGAACTACTTCTCCACGACTTATTTCTCGTTGTGTAGGACCTCCGTTAAGCATTGGTGTGCGTTCGCCAGCAGTAACCGACAGCATGGTGAGTTTGTCCCCTCCTTTGGCACTGAATTTGTCAGTGATGACTCGGCCAAGATCCGCTTCTGTCATACCGGGCCACCAGTTCTGAAGTGCTTCGTAAGCGACTTGCTCTGCCAAGCGGCCAGCCGAAGTGAGGTGTTCGATCTCTTCCTGAGTTTTAGTCATGCGTAAAGTGGTCAGTAATTTATCAATTGGTTTCACCTTAATCTGAGGAAGATTTGCTGAGAATTGTTGGTAATCTTGATGATTAAGATAGCCTGTTTCCAGCCCGACACAGCTCTTGTCTAGATTTCGTTCGGTTAAACACTCGGCCAAAACCAATACGGGAGTTTGAGTGAATTCATTGTAAGATGTGATCTTGTTGATTGAGGAGTCTTTCCGGACCAGTTCTTCCTCAATATCAACTACTATCATTTCTGGTTCTTCTTGGCGTGGTACTAGGACGATAGCATGGCGGTGCCGAACAATTTTTTGAGAGGGAATCATGACGCCACTGCTCCAAGTTACATTTTCGGGCGACATAATAACTATTGAATCGAGATTTTCAACAGTCATAGCAGTACGCAATTTATCTAGGATTTCAGTGGACACCTAAGCTCCTCTGGATGTTGAGTTTATATGTCGAGGCACTAGTCGTAGGCCTCAGTATGAATAGGTGTGGTTCCAGGTTGAAGACCACTTCTTTCTATTACACGACCAGCCTGTTCACGTGCAGCTTTGTAAATTTCCTGTTCATCCAAGTGCAAAATTTTACGATTTTCCATAAGCAGTTGTCCGTCTATGAGAACGGTATCAACGGAGCCGGGTGTAGCTGAATAGACTAAGGTTTGGATAGGATCCTGGTATGGAACCCAGTCGGGAGTATTTAGATTGAAGAGCACGATATCTGCCTTCTTTCCGACTTCGATGGAGCCGATATCATTGTCCCATAGTAGAGCCTTGGCTCCTTCGATAGTAACGAGTCGAAGGGCTAGCTCGGCAGGTATTTGGAAGGGGTCCATGCGGCAATCCTTAAATAATCCCGCCATTAGATACATCTGTTGCATCTGATTGAGAGAGCCTGCAGCCGCCGGACCATCGCAGCCTAGAGCCAGTGTAACACCGGCATTAATCATTTCTGGATACTGACCAATTTTGGTTGCACCTTTGGCAATTTTTAATGAAGTGCCTGGACAAAATGCGACCTTAGTTTCGGCATTGGCCAAGTAGTCTATCTCCTCATCTTGGATAGCCACCACATGGGCTAGCACCAAGTTAGGACCTAGAGCATCTATTTCTTTGAGTCGACCAACTGGCCATACACCATATTTTTCTTTACAGACTTGAGCTTCTTCGATAGAGGAAGCAATGTGATAGGTGGTTCCAACGCCTAGTTCTTCTGCTAGGGCCCGAGAACCGGCATGTAGTTCGGGTGAACAGGGTTCTTTGCCTTCGATGTTGACCCAAACTCGTACTCTTCCATCGGCTGAGTTATTGTGCTCACGAACACAACGGCCCAATTCTTCTAATGCGATTTGATAGTTAGGAAAGAAATGATGGTCAATCATTTTTTGGGTCCAGTGAGGGGGTAATTGAGCTGGTATGACGTCAGCAGCATGCCGTCCGGTCACACAGCGATATCAATCTTCCTCTATGGATTTTACTGATTTGCCGTCATCGTTCTGAGTTCCCATGTCTTAACAGCAAGTGGTTCCGGTCTTAATCATTTCGATTCCAGCTAGCAAAGTACCGATATGTTCGGCTTCAGGATCAACTGCAGCATATAAAGGTTTTGCCCAATTAAAGACCCAGGGGCGAGTGGAGAGTTGATCGGGAAAGAGGCCACGACCAAGTTGTTCGGATAAATGAAGGTGAGCATCTACCATGCCAGGCATGGCTAATCGATGTTTTCCAGAGATAGTTTTGTCAAAAGTTTGTTCCCTATACTGTTGAGCTATTTTGTTGGCAG
>CAZASS010000026.1:10055-11249 GCA_964487835.1 uncultured Acidobacteriota bacterium
TGTTGGCAGGGCCTTTTGCAGTGAGACGATCGTCTTCAATTTCTATAGACTGTTCCTCTAAAACTTTATTTTGACTATCAACGGTAAGTAGAACTTCAATATCGCTAATTAGAATTTTGCTCATGTGATATTTAATTGGTCGTGTAGTTCGATACGGTTGCCATCCGGATCAAAAAAGTAAATTGAGTTGCCATAACGAGGCGAAGATACTGCTTCATAGGAGATGTGAGCTTTTGTTAGTCGGTCTACAAAAGGTTTTAGGTCGTCTACCCGAAAAGCAATATGATCGGCTGTGGGGAAATCGGCATTGGTATTTTCCGGGAAGACTGTTAATCCCAAGCCTTCGTTAAGGGCAGTTAAGGGTCGACCATCTTTTAGAATAGCCCTTTCTCGGATACTGAATCCAAGCAGATTCAGATAAAATTCTTCAGATTTTTGTAATTCATGCACCTGTAATAAAAGGTGGCTCACACCTTTTATCACTGCTTTATTCCCTCTTTATCTGTGCGAAGATTAGCCTGTTTAATTGAGTAGTTTTTCATAAAATCAAAGGGCTTTCTAATCTTTATTCAAGTAGTTTCTTCTTTTGGATCACAGGTAAGTCGGCCTGCTAAACTCCAGTTTTCTTTAGTGGACTCATGAATAGCAATGTGCAGGTGATCAGGTTTAGCTCCCGCATGTTTGACCATGGCGTCAGTTATGGCCTTGACTAGGGCACGTTTTTGTTCTCGTGTGCGTCCCTCCCACATTTCTACAATGACAAATGGCAAGCTTTACCTCCTCTCGAGTTGTTATCCAGACAGATTGAATCTGAGTGTGTCTGTTGCAGTGTATAACCCTCCTTTTCTAGGTGTCAATTGCAGTAAATGACAATAAGAAGTGCCTGATGGATTCTCACGTTTTTTCTGCTCGTGTTACGCTCTACTATTCTATTGAGAACATTGTGTCTATAGATTACGGCAAGCAAGATACTTACAGAGAGCGGGGAAGTGTTCAGTCCGTCCGTTGGCGGAAGTACGGTCCTCAGGCTTTTCGTCTGGCTAAGAAAAACAACAGACCCGTTTTCCTCGTTTCCGGAACAACTTGGAGTTCGAGGTGTTTTCAATTGGATAATGAATCCTTTTTTGAAGGAGAAACCGCTGAGTTCATTAATGATCATTTTTCTTTCAGTTGTCCCAGTGATTTCAACTCGTC